>NZ_JBVJVK010000002.1:0-396897 GCF_055603705.1 Actinosynnema sp. NPDC037264
CGCCGCCCTCACCGCGCTGATCCTCTACACGGCGGCGTTCGTGTGCGAGGTCGTGCGGGCCGGCATCAACACCGTCCCGGTCGGCCAGGCGGAGGGGGGGGGGGGGGGGGGGGGGGGGGGGGGGGGGGGGGTGGGGGCGGGGGGGGGGGGGGGGGGGGGGGGGGGGGCTGCCCCCCCCCCCCCACCGCGTGACACCGGGCGCGCGGAAGTGCCGCGCCGCCGCCGGTGGTGGGGAGGTGGATCAGCTCGCGATCAGCTCGCGACGAGCTCGCCGCGGGCCTGGGGCGCGGCCGGTGAGCCCGCGGCGTCCGGCTGCGCGGTGTCGGCGGTGGGTGATTCGCCCGCCACCGGCCGCGCGGGGTCCGAGGCCGGCCGTGGTCGCCCGGTGTGGTCGGCCGAGGAGGTGCCTGCCGTTCGCGCCTCGTCGGTGACCAGGGCCCCGCCCGGCAGTCCCGGCGCGGAGAGCGCCGCGCTCTGCCCGGCCGCGCCGGATCGTGCCGGCGCCCCTGCTGCCGGGGTCGGCGCGGGCTGTCCGGCGACCAGGGACAGGGCCGGCGCCGTCCGGTCGTCGTCCCCGATCGGGGGAGGTGAGCCCGGTAGCGGTTGGGTGGTTCGCGTCACCAGGGTGCGGATGCGCGGCTCGCCGTCCTGGAGCACGACCAGCCACTGCTCGGTCAGCAGGCAGCCCGTCCACCGGCTCCGCGGCGCGGGCCGCTGCCAGCGCCGCGACTCCCACCGCAGCGTCACGGTCACCTCGGCGTGCAGCGGCGACACCAGGTCGACCTCCACCGACAGCACGTCCCGCCGCTGGTCGAAGCACGAGTCGCTCACCTCGCGGTACCAGGACGCGAACTGCTCGCCGTCCCGCACCGTCGCGCCGGGCAACCGCAGCAACAACCCCGACCGCACGAGCCGCCCCCGCAGCTCCGCCACGTCGACGTGCCGCTCCAACGCCCCGTGCCACTCGCGCACCAGCGCCACGACCTCGGCCCGCTCCAACCGACCGCGGCCGGCCGCCCCGCTCACTCGATCACCAGGTCGATCAGGAACGGCCCGCGGTGGCTCAGCATCTCGGCCACCGCCCCGTCCACCTCGCGCAGCCGGCTCACCCGGCGCCCGGGCACGCCGAGCGACGCGGCCAGCTGCGTGAACCCGATGGCGGGCTTGGTCAGGTCGAACGCGCTCGGCCGCTCGTGCGGCTCGATGCCCTGCTCCCGCCAGTACTGGTCGATGTTGTGGTCCAGCAACCGGTAGCGGCCGTTGTTGCAGATCACGAACTTGGCGTCGATGTCGTGCCGGGCGGCCGTCCACAGCGCCTGGATCGTGTACATGCTGCCGCCGTCGCCGGTGAACGCGATCACCGGCTGGTCCGGCCGCGCCAGCTTCGCGCCGAGCGCGCCGGGGATGCCGATCCCGAGCGAACCACCGCGGGTCTGGAAGAAGCGGCCCGGCTCACGCGCCGGCAGGTGCCGCCCCAGCGGCTCGCCCGCGGTGAGCGCCTCGTCGAACAGGATGAGGTCGTTCGGCGCCTGCTGCGCCAACCGCTCGGTGAACAGCTCCAGCACGCTCGGCGGACCCGACGGCGCGACGGTGCGGTTGACCGGACGCGCGGGCGGCGCGGCGACCTCCCCGCCCTGGTGCCCCAGCTCCACGGCCAGCGCCGCGAGCGTGAGCTTCGGGTCGGCCACCACACCGATCTCCACCGGGTGGTTCTTCGCGATCTCGTAGGCGTCCAGGTCGATGTGGACGATCCGGGCGTCCCGCGAGAACGGGTTGCTCAACGCGGGGAACACCTCGGGGAACACGTACGTGCCCACGATCAGCACGCGGTCCGCGTCACCGACGATGCGTGCGCTGTCCGCGCCGAACATGTGGCCGACGTTGCCCGCGTAGGACGGGTCGGCCGCGTCGATGTTGACCTCCGACGAGTTCACCCCGTACACCCGCGCGCCCAGCAGCTGCGCCACGGTGGCCAGCTCGCGCTGCGCGCCGCTCGTCGCGACACCGTCGCCCATCAGCACCAGCGGACGCCTGCCGCCCGACAGCACCGACGCCATCCGCGCCACCAGCGCGGGCTCCGGCAGCACGCGCGTCGACGGCACCACGGTCGGCAGCGCCGGTTCCTCGGTGACGGCGTCGAGCACGTCCGCGGGCAGCGCCACGAACACCGGACCGCGCGGTGGCGTCATGGCGATCTTCACCGCCCGGCGCAGCACCCGCAGCACCGAGTCCGGATCGGTGACCCGGGTGGCGTACTTCGTCACCGGCTCGGCCATGGCCACCAGGTCGACGGCCATCTGCGCGTCCATCGCGTCGTAACGCACACCGGCGTCGCCCGCGATCACGACCAGTGGCGAGCCTCCCCGCTTCGCCTGGTACAGCATGCCGACGGCGTTGCCGAGGCCGACGCCCGTGTGCAGCTGCACCAGGCCCGGCCGCTGCGAGGCGCGGGCGTACCCGTCGGCCATCGCCACGGCCACGCTCTCCTGCAACGCCAGCACGTAGGACATCTCGGTCTGCCCCATGGCGTCGAGCAGACCCTGCTCGACGGTGCCCGGGTTGCCGAACATGTGCGTGATGCCGTCGGCCGCGAACTGCTCGAAGATCGCGACCCGTCCCGGTCGTTTGGTCATGTGCTTCGATCCACCTTCCCCAGTGTGGTGGCGGACGCGGCGCGGACCGGCGCCGCGTCCGCCCGTGACGCCTTACCAGCCGTAGCGGCGCAGGCCGTTCTCCAGCGTGCGCACCAGCAGCTCGCCGGACAGCGCGGAGTCCGGAGTGGACCGCGCGGTGACGAACGGGTAGTCCACGATCACCGACAGCTCCTTGCCGACGTTGCCGTGGAAGCCGCCGAACGCACCCGTCGCGTCGCGCAGGATGTACTCCAGCGGGAACGGGGGCGGGCCCATGTTGAAGTCGACGCCGAGGAAGCCGGTGCCGTCCTTGTAGTCGTACTCCTTGGGGTGGCCCGTGACGTGCTTGCCGTAGATGATGCTCTGGCGGGACTCCCAGTCGCGGGCGAAGGCCAGCACGGTGACGCCGTAGCACTCGGCCAGGATCGGCTTGTCCGCGGCGAAGAAGCCGAGGGTGACCTCGTGCAGGCGCTCGTTGTTGACCATGTCGACCAGCGGGCCGGAGCCGCCGACGAGCACCAGCGCGTCGTAGGCCGCGACCAGGTCGTCCACCGCGGGCTGCAGGTTGCGGTGGTAGGCCTCCAGCTCGCGCAGGAAGTTGATCGAGCTGTGGTAGGGCCGCTCGGGGATGAGGTCGGCCAGGCTGAGCGGGTTGTCCAGCCGGTCGGACTCGTCCAGCGCGCGGACCGCGCGGGCCATCTCCGGCGTGGTCACCGTGCGGCCGAGCGGCGGGTCGATGTAGTCGGGGTCCATGCTCGGCGGCAGCGCGTGGGCGCGCTTGCCGGTGGGGGTGACGAAGGTGACCTGGTAGCCGCGGGCGTCGAACGCCTCCAGCGGACCGACCAGCTCCTCCCCCCAGTAGCCGTACTCGGACAGCACCACGAGAACTCGTCGGGTCACTTCTCTACTCCCTGGGTGTGAGGGTTGCTCAGAGCTCGGCGGAGCCGGGCATCGGGTGCAGGGCGTCCACGACGTACGAGCGGATGCGCAGGCGCCCCGCGTCGTCGCGCACGACCTGCCACGTCTGGTCGGCGTCGAAACCCAGCCACTGGCTGGTCGCCGCCGGCGGGTTCCAGATTCGTGCCTGCCAATTCACGCGCACCTTCACGTCGGCCACGTCGCCGCGAATGGACGACGTCACCTCGGTGACTTCGTGCACTTCGTCGAAAAAGCGGTTGACGACCGTCCGGTACCAACCCAGGAATTCCTCGGTGGTCCTGAGCGTGCCTTCCGGGAAGGTCATCGCGAGGTTGGTGTCGACGAGATATCCGAGCACCTCGTCCTCGGTGCCGTGCTCGTCGAGAGCGCGGTACCAATCGCCGACGAACCGGCTGATCAGATCATTGTCGAGGGTTGCTGGCACTGATTTCTCCCGTGTGGCCGTGTCGGTGGCGAACGGACCGTGGCGACCGTCACCCGCTGTGACATCTTTGGTGTCGTGATTGACGACATGAGTCAATCCGCGCAAGTGGTCCGGGGCAAGGCAGCCGGTGCAACTGGGTGTACTTGACGGAATTGCGGAAGGGGCTTGTTTGCGCCCGTGTTACGGGGGCTTTTGCGCTCGACGTGATAGCCCTGGTGATGAGCCCCACAGCGGCGGCCGGTGCGCGTTGCCTGGTAGTCCTGCTACTAGGAAAGACCCTGGTCTGGTTACCCGGTTGCGGAATGAGGAGGGTGGGCGCATCGGCGTAACGCCGGCGATATCAAGGAGCCGACTTTGTCTCAAACTGCCGACCAGACGGCTGCAGGGCCGCCCACGGGCACCGCCGCGTCGGATGCGGCGACCACTACCAGCACGACCGGGGCCACCGCGTCGGGCCGGCGTCCGAATGCCGGTCTCGTCCTGCTGTTGTTGTGCCTGGCCGAGTTCATGATCGCCCTGGACTTCTCCATCACCAACGTGGCGCTGCCGGTCATCCAGACCGAGCTGGGCTTCACGACTTCCGGCCTGCAATGGGTCATCAGCGCCTACGCCATCACCTTCGGCGGATTCCTGATGCTCGGCGGCCGGATCTCCGACCTCTACGGTCGCCGCCGCCTGTTCATCATCGGCCTCGTCGCCTTCGCGCTGGTGTCGCTGGTCGCGGGCATCGCGCAGGACGACGTGCAGTTGGTGTTGTTGCGCGGTGCGCAAGGTTTGGCGGCGGCGGTGGTCGCGCCGGCGGCGCTGTCACTGCTCACCACGTCGTTCCCGGAAGGGCCGGAGCGCAACCGCGCGCTGGGCGTCTACGGCGCGGTGCTGTCGTTCGGCTTCGTGTCGGGCGTGGTGCTGGGCGGCATCCTCACCGACGTGCTGAACTGGCGGTGGGTGTTCTTCGTCAACGTGCCCATCGGCCTGGGCGCGGCGCTGCTGGCGCCCAAGCTCATCCGCGAGAGCCACGGCCAGGAGAGCAACCGCAAGCTCGACGTGCCGGGCGCGGTCACCATCACCGGCTCGGTGATCAGCATGGTGTACGCGCTGTCCACGATCACCCAGGGCGGCCTCGGCTGGCTGATCTCGCTCGTGCTGTCGATCGTGCTGTTCGCCGCGTTCCTGGCGATCGAGCAGCGCAGCCCGCACCCGCTGATCCCGCTCAAGGTCGTCGCGCAGCGCGTGCTGCTGATCGCCAACCTGATCAACGTGCTGCTGATCGGCTCGTTCGTGGGCATCGCCTACATCCTCACCCTCTACCTGCAGGGCGTGGAGGGCTTCACGCCGTTGCAGACGGGGTTGACGTTCGCCGTGCTCGGCGCGACCGCGGTGGTCGCGGGCATGGCGGCGGGCAAGGTGTCCGGGAAGCTGGGCGGCACGGCCACGCTCGTCGGCGGCCTGCTGATGCAGGCGGTCGGCACCGTGGCCCTGGCGATCCTGCCCGCCACCGGCGCGATCTGGTGGATCCTCGTCGGCATGGCGGTCATCGGTTTCGGCCACGTGTCCGCGGTCGTGATCGTCAGCATCTCGGCGACGTCCGGTGTGCCGGACCACCAGCAGGGCCTCGCGGGCGGCCTGCTGAACACCTCGCAGCAGCTGGGCGCGGCGCTCGGCGCGGCGGCGTTCGCCGCGATCGCGGTCGGCGTCACGGGCGGGATGCTCGCCGAGGGCACACCGCTGGAGCAGGCTGACCCGGCGTCGCTGGTGGCGGGCTTCCGCTACGCGCTCGTCGTGGCCGTGGTGGTGTCCGTGGTCGCGTCGGTGATCGGCGTGACGCTGACCCGCAAGCGCGCGGCCGCCTGACCGGACCGCGATGACGTCCTGGCCGCGCCGCATTCCCCCGGGGCAGACCAGGACGAGTGGTGGGGGGGGGGGGGGGGGGGGGTGGTTGTCCCCCCCCCCCCCCCCCCCCCCCCCCCACCACCCCGTGTCAGTCGAAGCGGTCGAGCAGCGTCGCGATGCGGGCCGAGTCGACCGGGCCGACCGGGGTCTGGAGCACTACCGTCAGGGTCGGGTGCTCGACCAGGCGCAGGTGCAGCAGGTCCAGGTCGATGCGGCCGACCTTCGGGTGGTCGAGCCGGTTGACCTCGACGTCGAACTCCGCCACGGGGTAGGAGTCCCAGCGCTTGCCGAACTCCGGACTCGCCTCGCGCAACCGGTCCGCGATCTCGGCGTACCGCCGGTCGCCGCTGTTGCGCCCGGCCGCCGCGCGGAACTGGCCGAGCACGCTGCCCGCCGCGGACTCCCAGTCCACCAGCAGCGACCGCACGAGCGGGTCGGTGAAGATCAGCCACAGCAGGTTCCGCTCGGGCGGCTCGACCGTCGCCGGGTCGACCCACAGCACCGCCTGCGCCGCGTTCCACGCCAGGATGTCCAGCCGCTGGTCGAACACGTACGCGGGGTTGGGCATCAGGTTGTCCAGCACCCGCTGCACGAGCGCGGGCAGCTCGCCGTCCGGCGAACGCGGCTCGGCGGCGCGGAGCCCGGCCAGCTCGAAGATGTGGTCGCGGTCGTCGTCGTCCAGCCGCAACGCCGTCGCCAGCGCCTCGATCACCTGCCGGGACGACGGGATGTCGCGGCCCTGCTCGAGCCACGTGTACCAGGTCAGGCCGACGCCGGAGAGCTGCGCGACCTCTTCGCGGCGCAAGCCGGGCGTGCGCCGACGGCCGGCGGACGCCAGGCCGACGTCCTGCGGCTTGAGCCGTTCCCGGCGAGCGCGCAGGAACGCGCCCAGCTCACGCTTGCGGTGGTCGGTCATCGGGGTGTCTCCGCGGTCGGGCCGAGCTGGGTGGAACCCGGACATCGTATTCGCGCGCGGCGGTCGCACGGCCTGCTCAGCGCTCCCTTCCCACCATGGGGGATCGTCGTGACGCGGCTCCGCGCCGTCGACCCGCCGCCCGCGGTGGCCCTGTCCGCGTCGACCGCGGCGCCGACCGCGGGCCTCGCCGAACTCGCCGGGATCGCGTCGTCGGCCGGGGGAGCGGGCCACGAATCGCTGTGGGCGGGCGAACACCCGCCGTCGCGCGACCTGGCCGGCTCCGCTGACGCGTGCCCGCCGGACGCGCGACCCGTCGACCCGATCGTGCGCCTCTCCCGCCTCGTCGGGGTGGCCGGCCGGATCGGACGGGACTCCGGCGTTGTGATCCTGCCCCTACGTGATCCCGTAGCCCGAGCCGGGCAGCTCGCCCCACCGGGCCGGTTCTCCACGGGCGGGAGGGTGCCCGGGCACGGCGTGGGCCGCGTCGAGCCCACGTTCCGCGCGACCGACGTGCCGTCGGCCACCACGTCTGAGCGCAGTTGCCACAGTGGACCCGGGCTGATTGTCCGGCCCGGCGCCGCTCGGCAGGCTGGGTGGCGCACAGTCCACTCGGACCGGAGGAAAACCCAGTGACCACAACGGATCCGCTGCGGGTCGAGGAGCAGCACGTCCTCGCCATCCGCACGCTCAACGACGTCGTCAACGAGCGCCGCTACGACGACATGGACGAGCTGTTCGCGCCCGGCTTCATCGACAACAACCCGGCGTGGAGCGTCCGCGACGTCGCCGAGCTCAAGGTGCTGCTGGCCGAGGCGCACGAGGCGATGGCGTTCACCTCGCACCACGACCTGATCTACCCGGCCGGCGACGACAAGGTCGTCATCCACATCACCTTCACCGGGCGGTTCGTCAAGGACTTCCTCGGTCAGCGCGCCACCGGTGAGCCGATCACCTGGACCAGCATCGAGGTCTTCCGGTTCGAGCACGGCCGGATCGCCGAGCGCTGGGTCCAGGCCGACACCGCGGGCCTGCTGCGCCAGCTCGGGGTGCCGCTGCCGTGACCACGTCCGTGAAGGGGATCACCATGCCCACGTTCCTGCTGCACATCACCGTCAAGCCCCAGCACCAGGGCGAGGCCCTGCGCACGCTCGCCGAGATCCAGCGGCTGTCCCTGCGGGACGAGGGCTGCGTGGACTTCACCTGGCTGCGCCACGAGGATGACGTGAACAAGTTCACGCTCTTCGAGCGCTGGGAGAGCCGGCAGCACCTCGACGACCACCTCGCCAAGATCATCCCGGTGTGGGAGCAGTTCGCGCCGTGCCTGGAGGGCGACCCCGTCTCCCAGAGCGTGCGCGCGGTCACCGAGCTGGCCTGACCGGCGGCCGGTCGCGAGTCGAACCGAAGGAGAAACACCGTTGAAGGACCGCACTTTCCTGGTCACCGGAGCCACGGACGGCCTCGGGCTCGACCTGGCCCGCAGGCTCGTCAAGACCGGGGTGACCGTGCTGATCCACGGCCGTGACGAGCAACGCCTCGCGAACGCGGCGCGTGACCTCGGTGGTGACGTGCGGACCTACCTGGCGGACTTCGCCGACTTCGACCAGGTCCGCGCCTTCGCCGCACGCCTCGCCGACGACGGCGCGCGGCCGGACGTGCTGATCAACAACGCCGGGATGGGCGCGGGACGCCGCGACGACCAGCGCCTGGAGGGCGCGGCGGGCCACGAGCTGAGGTTCACCGTGAACCACCTCGCCCCGTTCCTCCTCACCAGGCTGCTGCTGCCGCTGCTGGCACCCGCCGCGCGGATCGTCACCGTCGCGTCGGCCGGGCAGTCCCCGATCGACTTCGACGACGTGATGCTGCGCCGGGGTTACGAGCCGTTGCGCGCCTACCGGCAGAGCAAACTGGCCCAGATCGCGACCTGCTTCGAGCTGGCCGAGCGGCTCGACCCGGCGCAGGCCACCGTGAACAGCCTGCACCCGGCGTCCTTGATGGGCACCAAGATGGTCCACGAGACCTTCGGCTACACCATGAGCACCGTGGCGGAGGGCTCCGAGGCGACGTTGCGCCTCGCGCTCTCCGCCGACCTCGCCGGGATCACCGGGCGCTACTACGACGGCGTCCGCGAAGCCCGTGCCCACGCGCAGTGCTACGACCCGTCCGCGCGGCGGCGGCTGTGGCGGCTCAGCAGCGAGCTGGTCGGCCTGCCCCCGACCTGACGCCACCCGGACTGACGCCGCGCCGACCGACGTCACGCGGAACGGGTCGCCGACTGCCATCACCGAAAGGCGATCCCCATGAAGTGGTCCCACGTCGCGCTCAACTGCCGCGACCTGGCAGCGACCGAGGAGTTCTACACGCGCTGGTTCGGCTTCAAGCGCGCCCGTTACTTCGACCTCGGGGAGACGTCCATCGTCTTCCTGAAATCGGGTGAGGCGTACCTGGAGCTGTTCGGCGGCGCCGCGGTGGACGCGGCCGGCGCGCCCACGCTGGTGGAGCGCGACGGCCCGGACCACGTCGGCACGGTGCGCCACCTGGCGTTCCAGGTGGACGACGTGGACGCCCTGCTCGCGCAGATGGGCGAAGACGCGCAGGTCAACCTGGGGCCGATCGACTTCGACGGCTTCATCCCGGGCTGGCGAAGCGCGTGGCTGACCGACCCCGACGGCGTCGTGGTCGAGGTCAGCCAGGGCTACCGCGACGACCTGTAGGGCACCACCCACGAGACCCGGCCTCGACCTCGTCGAGCGCCGGGTCCCGTGCTTTCCGGGCTACTACGTCGAATTTTCCGAGTGGTCTCGCGTTGATGGTTCCGCGCGTAATCCCCAGTCATTCTCGAAAGACGTGGGCGAAGAGTTCCGAAAGCCCGCGGAAATCCGAGAGGTGGACCTGATGAAGGATGACGCGACGGTGGGGAGACTCGTCGTTGACGACGTCTACCCGGCGGTGTCGTCGGGTGCGCGGCCGGCCAAGGCCGTGGTCGGGCAGCACGTGCCGGTGCGGGCCGCGGTGTGGCGCGAGGGCCACGACGCGGTCGCCGCGACGGTGCGCTGGCGCGGCCCGGACGGCGCCTGGCAGAGCACCCGGATGCGGGTGGACGACGCGGGCGCGGACCGCTGGGCCGCGGTGATCGTGCCGGACGCCGTGGGGGAGTGGGAGTTCCGGGTCGACGCGTGGTCGGACCCGTGGTCGACCTGGCTGCACGCGATCCGCGCCAAGACCGGCGCCGGGCAGGGCGCGACCGACCTGGCCAACGACCTGGAGCTCGGCGCACGGCTGCTGGAGCGCGCGGCGCTCGACGAGGACGCGAACGGCGTGCTGCTGCGCTCCGCCGCGGCCCGGCTGCGCTCCGGCGCGCTGCCGCTGGCGGACCGGCTGGCCGCCGCGCTCGACGAGGCCGTGCTCGCCGAGCTGCACGAGCACCCGGTGCGCGACCTGGTCACCGAGGGCGTGCCGCACCGGCTGTGGGTGGACCGGCCGAAGGCCGCGTTCGGCTCCTGGTACGAGTTCTTCCCCCGCTCCACCGGCGGCGTGGACGCGCAGGGACGGCCGGTGCACGGCACGTTCCGCACCGCGGCCGAGGAGCTGGACCGGGTCGCCGCGATGGGCTTCGACGTGGTGTACCTGCCCCCGATCCACCCGATCGGCGAGGTCAACCGCAAGGGCAAGGACAACGCGCTCGTCGCGCTGGAGGGCGACGTCGGCTCGCCGTGGGCGATCGGCTCCGTCCACGGTGGACATGACGCCATCCACCCGGAGCTGGGCACGTTCGCCGACTTCGACGCGTTCGTGGCGCGGGCCGCCGAACTGGGCATCGAGGTGGCGCTCGACCTGGCGCTGCAGTGCGCGCCGGACCACCCGTGGGTCGGGCAGCACCCCGACTGGTTCACCCGCCTGCCCGACGGCAGCGTGGCGTTCGCGGAGAACCCGCCCAAGAAGTACCAGGACATCTACCCGCTGAACTTCGACGACGACCCCAAGGGCCTGTACGCGGAGGTCCTGCGCGTGGTGCACCTCTGGATCGACCACGGGGTGCGGATCTTCCGGGTCGACAACCCGCACACCAAGCCGCCGGACTTCTGGGCGTGGCTGATCGAGGAGGTGCACCGGGACCGGCCGGACGTGCTGTTCCTGGCCGAGGCGTTCACCCGGCCCGCGCGCCTGTACGGCCTGGCCCGCCTCGGTTTCACGCAGTCCTACACGTACTTCACCTGGCGCGAGGACAAGGCGGAGCTGGAGGGCTTCGGCAAGGAGCTGGCCGCGCACGCGCACGAGGCCAGGCCGAACCTGTTCGTCAACACGCCCGACATCCTGCCCAGGCACCTGCAGGAGGGCGGACCGGCGATGTTCGCCATCCGCGCCGCGCTGGCCGCGCTGCTCTCGCCGACGTGGGGCGTGTACTCCGGTTTCGAGCTCTACGAGAACGAGGCGGCCACGCCCGGCGGCGAGGAGTACCGGCACTCCGAGAAGTACGAGCTGCGCCCGCGCGACTACGCCGCCGCACGGGCCAGTGGCGCGTCCCTGGAGCCGTGGCTGACGCTGCTCAACCGCGTCCGCCGCGCGCACCCCGCGCTGTGGTCGCTGGACGGCCTGGCATTCCACGCCGTCGACAACCCCGCGCTGCTGGCGTTCTCCAAGCGCGACCCCGCGACCGGCGACACCGTGCTGGCCGTGGTGACCCTCGACCCCGACCGACCGCAGGAGGGCACGTTGACCCCCGACCTCGCCGCCCTCGGCGTGCCGCCCGCGTTCACCGCGCACGACGAGGTGACCGGCCGGACGTGGGAGTGGGGCCCGAGCAACTACGTGCGCCTCGACCCCGCCCGCGCCGTCGCGCACATCGTGGCGGTGAGGGCCTGATGCCGCGCCGCCTGCTGCCCAGCGGCGAGGCGCCGCCCGCCGCCACGCCCATCGGGGTCGAGCCCGAGTGGTACAAGTCCGCGGTCTTCTACGAGGTGCTCGTCCGCGCGTTCCACGACGCCGACGGCAACGGCTCGGGCGACCTGCGCGGGCTGGCCGACCACCTGGACTACCTCGCGTGGCTCGGCGTGGACTGCCTGTGGCTGCCGCCGTTCTACGACTCGCCGCTGCGCGACGGCGGGTACGACATCCGCGACTTCCGCGCGCTGCTGGCGGAGTTCGGCACGATCGAGGACTTCGTGCACCTGCTGGACGAGGCGCACAAGCGGGGCATCCGGGTCATCACCGACCTGGTGCTCAACCACACGTCCGACTCGCACCACTGGTTCCAGGAGTCGCGCCGCGACCCCGACGGGCCGTACGGCGACTTCTACGTGTGGAGCGACGACGACTCCAAGTACGCCGACGCGCGCATCATCTTCGTGGACACCGAGACGTCGAACTGGACCTACGACCCGGTGCGCGGCCAGTTCTACTGGCACCGGTTCTTCAGCCACCAGCCCGACCTCAACTACGACAACCCGGCCGTGCAGGAGGCGATGCTCGACGTCCTGCGGTTCTGGCTGGACCTCGGCATCGACGGGTTCCGGCTGGACGCGGTGCCGTACCTGTTCGAGCGCGAGGGCACCAACTGCGAGAACCTGCCCGAGACGCACGAGTTCCTGCGGTTGTGCCGCAAGGTCGTCGACGACGAGTACCCGGGGCGCGTGCTGCTGGCCGAGGCCAACCAGTGGCCGTCGGACGTCGTGCACTACTTCGGCGACCAGAGCGTCGGCGGCGACGAGTGCCACATGGCGTTCCACTTCCCGTTGATGCCGCGCATCTTCATGGCCGTGCGGCAGGAGTCGCGGGTGCCGATCTCCGAGGTCCTGGCGGCCACGCCGGAGATCCCGGCCGGCGCCCAGTGGGGCATCTTCCTGCGCAACCACGACGAGCTGACGCTGGAGATGGTCACGGACGAGGAACGTGACTACATGTACGCCGAGTACGCCAAGGACCCCCGGATGAAGGCCAACATCGGCATCCGGCGGCGCCTGGCACCGTTGCTGGACAACGACCGCAACCAGCTGGAGCTGTTCACCGCGATGCTGCTGTCGCTGCCCGGGTCGCCGGTGCTGTACTACGGCGACGAGATCGGGATGGGCGACAACATCTGGCTCGGCGACCGGGACGGCGTGCGCACGCCGATGCAGTGGACGCCCGACCGCAACGGCGGGTTCAGCGCCGGCGACCCGGGCCGGCTCTACCTGCCGGTCATCTCCGACCCGGTCTACGGCTACCAGAGCCTGAACGTGGAAGCGCAGATCGACAGCCCCGGCTCGCTGCTGCGCTGGACCAAGCGGATGATCGACGTCCGCCGCGGGCACCGCGCGTTCGGCCTCGGCGGGTTCCGCGAGCTGCCCTCGGGCAACGCCGCCGTGATGACCTACCTGCGCGAGCACGTCGCCGAGGACGGCCGCCTGGACATCGTGCTGTGCGTGAACAACCTGTCCCGCCACCCGCAGGCCGTCGAGCTGGACCTGCGGGAGTTCCAGGGGCACGAG
The DNA here is from genome assembly GCF_055603705.1 of Actinosynnema sp. NPDC037264. Taxonomy (NCBI): domain Bacteria; kingdom Bacillati; phylum Actinomycetota; class Actinomycetes; order Pseudonocardiales; family Pseudonocardiaceae; genus Actinosynnema; species Actinosynnema sp. NPDC037264. The sequence goes on from NZ_JBVJVK010000002.1 coordinate 13,267, forward strand.
CTGACCGAGCTGACCGGTGGAGTGGAGTTCCCGGTGATCGGCGCGGCCCCGTACCAGATCACCCTGCCCGGTCACGGTTTCTACTGGTTCGCCGTCCACCTGGAGGTGCCTTCGCGATGACCACCGCCATCACGGGTCTGCCCGGCTTGGCCGACTGGCTGCCGCGACAGCGGTGGTTCCCCGCCGAGGACGCGGGAGAGGTGACCGTCGAGCGGGTGGAGCCCTTCGCGGACGGGCCGGTGCGCGGGGTGATCGCCGTCGTCGGCACCGCGCACGGCCGCTTCCACGTGCCCGTCGGCATCCGCGCCGACCTGCCCGCGGGCCTGGCCGACGCGGTGATCGGAGCCGTCGACGGCGAGGTGCACTACGACGCGCTCGCCGACCCGGAGCTGGTGACGCGGCTGTACGAGCTGGTGGCCCAGGCCGGGACGACCGGCGCGGTGGCGTTCCGGCCCGAGCTGGGCGTGGACCTGCCGGAACGCGCGGGCGACGTGCGGCCGATGGGCGTGGAGCAGTCCAACACCTCTCTGGTGATCGGCCGGCACAGCGTGCTCAAGGCGTTCCGGCGGGTGTGGCCGGGCGAGAACCCCGACCTCACGCTGCACCGGGTGCTGCGCGACAGCCTGTACGTGCCGCGCCTGCTCGGCTCGATCACGCTGGACGGCACGGACACGCTGGGGCTGGTCGAGTCCTTCGTGGACGGCGCCGTCGAGGGGTGGGAGGCCGCGCGCGCCGACCTGGGGCACACGCTCACCGGCACGCCCCGCGAGCTGGACCTGGTCGGCGAGCTGGGACGGCTGGGCGTCGCCGTCGCCGCCGTGCACGCCGACCTGGGTCGCGCGCTCGGCGCCGCGCCCGCCGACCACGAGGCGCTGGCCGACCGGTTCCTGACCCGGCTGGCCGAGACGCTGGAGGTCGCGCCGACGCTGCGGCCCTACGCGGCGGCGTTGCGGGTGGCGTTGGGCGACCGCGTCCGCGCGGCGGAGCCCGGTGAGGTGCAGCGCGTGCACGGCGACCTGCACCTGGGCCAGGTGCTGCGCGGCAACGGCCGCTGGGTGCTGCTGGACTTCGAGGGCGAGCCGTCCGCGCCACCCGCCGAACGGGCCCGTCCCGACTCGCCGTTGCGCGACGTGGCCGGGATGTTGCGGTCGCTGGACTACGTGGCCGGGCACCACCGGCTCACCGCGACCTACTGGTCGGTGGAGGACGAGCGCCGCAGCCGGCACTGGGTGCGCGACGCCCAGCGCGCGTTCCTCGCCGGGTACGCCAGCGAGTCGGGCCTCGACCTGCGGGCCGCGTCCACCGTGCTGCGGGCCTATCAGCTGGACAAGGCGCTGTACGAGGTGCGGTACGAGGCGGCGAACCGGCCGGGCTGGCTGCCGGTGCCGTTGCGGGCCGTGCGCGAGCTGGTCGGCGGGTCGTCGTGACCGCCGTCGTCACGCTGGCGCTCGCCGACCTGGACCGCCACCTGATCGCCGAGGGGCGGCACGAGCGGCTGTGGGAGGTGCTGGGCGCGCACGTCGTGGACGACGGCGTGCGCTTCGCCCTCTGGGCGCCCGGCGCGCGTGCGGTGCGGGTGACCGGCGAGTGGGGCTCGTCGGAGCTGGCGTGCGACCCGCTGATCCCCGTCTGGCAGGCCGTGGTGCCGCGGGCGCGGGAGGGGCACCGCTACCGGTTCCGCATCCTGGGCGAGGACGGCGTGTGGCGGGACAAGGCCGACCCGCTGGCGTTCCGCACCGCGCCGCCGCCCGCGACCGAGTCGGTGGTGGCGCGGTCGCGGCACGTGTGGTCGGACGGCGGGTGGCGGCACCGGCCGGACCGGATCAGCGTGTACGAGGTGCACCTGGGGTCGTGGCGGGCCGGCCTGGGTTACCGGGAGGCGGCCGAACGGCTCGCCGACCACGTGGTCCGGCTCGGGTTCACGCACGTGGAGCTGCTGCCGTTGGCCGAGCACCCGTACGGCGGCTCGTGGGGCTACCAGGTGACGTCGTACTACGCGCCCACGGCGCGCCACGGCAGCCCGGACGACCTGCGGCACTTGGTGGACGTGCTGCACCGCCGCGGCATCGGCGTGATCCTGGACTGGGTGCCCGCCCACTTCCCCAAGGACGACTGGGCGTTGGGGCGCTTGACCGGCGTGCCGGTGTACGAGCACCCCGACCCGCGCCGGGGCGAGCACCCCGACTGGGGCACGTACGTGTTCGACTTCGGTCGGCCCGAGGTGCGCAACTTCCTGGTGGCCAACGCGTTGTACTGGCTCGAGGAGTTCCACGTGGACGGCCTGCGGGTGGACGCGGTGTCGTCGATGCTCTACCGGGACTACTCGCGCGGGCCGGGTGAGTGGGAGCCGAACGAGCTGGGTGGCAACGAGAACCTGGAGGCGGTGGCGTTCCTGCGGGAGCTGACGGCGACCGTGGGTCGGCTGCACCCGGACGCGCTGCTGATCGCCGAGGAGTCCACCACCTGGCCCGGCGTCACCTCGCCGTCCGGCCTGGGGTTCGACCGCAAGTGGAACCTCGGCTGGATGCACGACACGCTGCGGTACTTCCGCGACGGCGACTACGAGCGGCTGAAGCTGCCCGTGTCCTACGCCTGGGGCGAGCGCTACCTGCTGCCCCTGTCGCACGACGAGGTCGTGCACGGCAAGGGCTCGCTGATCGCCAAGACCGGTGGCGCGGCGGGGTTGCGGGTGCTGCTCGCGCACCTGTGGGCGCACCCCGGAGGCCAGGTGCTGTTCATGGGTGGTGAGCTGGGTCAGCCGCAGGAGTGGGCGGATCACCTCGAGCTGCCGTGGGACCTGCTGGACGATCCCGTGCACGCTGGCGTAGCGCGGCTGGTCGCGGCGCTGAACCGGGTGCAGGCGCTGCACCCCGCGCTGTACCGGGGTGACGACCGGCCGGACGGCTTCGAGTGGCTGGTCGACGACGACCCGGCACGCGCCGTGGTGGCGTTCGGGCGGCGTGCGCCCGGTGCGCCCGACGTGGTGTGCGTGGCGAACTTCGGCGTGGCCAGGGAGGGCTTCCGGCTGCCGTTGCCGTCGTCCGGGGTGTGGCGGGTGCTGCTGCACACCGAGGCCGTCGAGTTCGGCGGCGCCGGTGCGCCCGAGGCGGTCGTGGCCGTGCCGGAGGACGGGCGCGCGGTGGCGGAACTGGCGTTGCCCGCCCGTGCCGCGGTCTGGCTCACCCGCTTCTGAGCACGCGAGAAGGCTCGTAGGACCGGCACGTCCTACGAGCCTTTTCGCGTGCTCGGGGTCAGTTCGCCCGGCGGCGGTCGGCGAGCGCGGCGAACAGCCCGGCCGCGACGGCGAGCAGACCGCACAGCAGCAACGAGAACCGGTAGCCCGACAGCAGGGCCGCCGCCGGCGCTTCGGCCACGGACGCGCCCGCCGGCAGCTCACCGGCCGTGCGGCTCACCGCGATGGCGGCGAACAGCGCGACACCGAGCGCGGAACCGAGCTGCTGGGAGGTGTTGAACAGACCGCCGGCCAGTCCCTGCCGGTCGTCGGGCACGCCCGCCGTCGCGGAGATGATGATCATCACGACCGCGGTGATGTTGCCGAACCCGACCAGGGCCGTGCCGACGAGCACCGCGACCAGCCCCGCCGCGCCGGAGGGCAGCGCGGCCATCACCAGCGACCCGACCGCCTGCGCGGCGACGCCGAGGACCATCGCGGCCCGTGAGCCGATCTTCGCCGCGATCCGGCCCGCGGTGAACCCGGCGAGCATGGCGGTGAGGCCGAGCACGGAGAACGTCAACCCCGTGCGCAACGGCGTGTACCGCTCGATCACCTGGAGGTACAGCGTGACGATGTAGGTCGAGCCGACGAACGCCCCGATCAGCACCAGGTTCGTCACGTTGGCCACCACCAGGGCGCGCAGCCGGAAGATGCTCATCGGGACCAGCGGGTGCGGCGCCTTGTTCTCGATGAGCACGAACGCCACCAGCAGCACGGCGGACAGGCCGAACGCGGTCAACGTCGTCGCGCCGAGCCAGCCGTGGGTGTGCGCCACCGACAGCCCGTAGACGAGGCTGATCAACGCCACCGTGACCGTGACCGCGCCGGGCAGGTCGAGCTTCGTGCGGGTGGCGGGCCGGGCGACCTCGGTGAGGAACACGACCGCCGCGACACCGGTGACGACGCCGATGGGCACGTTGATGAAGAACACCCACCGCCAGTTCAGCAGGTCGGTCAGCACACCGCCCGCGATGACACCGCACACGAACCCCAACGACAGCACCGCGCCCCACACGCCCAGCGCGCGGTTGCGGGCCGGGCCTTCGGGGAACGAGGTCGTCAACAACGCCAGGGCCGCCGGCGCCACGAACGCCGCCGCCAAGCCCTGGACGCCGCGCAACACGACCAGTTGCGCGGCGTCCTGTGCGAGCCCGGCGAACAGCGAGGCGAGGCCGAACACCAACAACCCGACGATGAACAGCCGCCGCTGCCCGTGCAGGTCGGCGACCCGCCCGCCGAGCAACAGGCACCCGCCGAAGGTCAGGGCGTAGGCGCTGACCACCCACTGCAGGTCGTTGACGGAGAAGCCGAGGTCGGTCTGGATGGTCGGCAGCGCCACGTTGGTGATGGAGAAGTCGAGGACGATCATGAACTGCGCGGCGCACAACAACAGCAGGACGAGCCCACCGCGCGCCCCACCGCCGACCGGTCGCCCGGCCCGCGTTTCAGCTGTACTGGACAACGTCGAACTCCCTAGGACGAGGGGAAAAGCGGATTGCGCCTCCACTGTCCTCAAGGGAGGGGAACCGATCCAGGGCAAGGCCCTTTCGAGCGGGAAATGCGCGCGGCTATGGGTAGTTAACGTACTGGGGCGCGCCATGAACGACCGTTTGCGATCGGTCCGACAGGCTCGTGCCACCAAGGCCGGTTCGCGCCCGATCCCGCTCCGCCGCGGTCACCCCTGAGGGCTGGGGGACGACGACGAACCGCGTGGGGTTCTGTGTGGCGTCAACTACCTCGTGCCACTGGCGACCTGGTCGGCGGCGTTGCGTGCACACGACGAGTGCTGTGGCGCACTCTGATCCGCGCCGGATTGGATCGGCCCTTCGACGACCCGTTCTCCACCATCGGTGCGGCGGGCACGATGTCGTGTGCGTCCGAGTTCGTCGTAATTCCCCTCTGTGTGGAATAGACCAATGCCTGTCTTGATACGAACCACATTCGAAGTGTCTATGGGCCGCTGGGGCGACTGGCGCCTATAGCGGAGAGTGGTCGTCCATTGGTTGTCGGCCGCGCTTCGCTTCCGCCGCTCAGGTCGCGGGCGCGTCATTCCACGTGACGGTGGTCGAGGAATCCGCTGCTAGTGGCGATCTTGCGCAACCTGTGGCCTGCATCCTTTCGTGACCGCCCGAAAGGCGAGCGGGAGGTGCCCGACTGTTACGCAGCGTGTTCATGCGGCTCCGGTTGGCTCAGGCGGGTGCTGCACAGCCAGGTAGGTCCTTTTACAGGACTATGCGGTAAGTAATCCTTCATCGTGGAACCTGTAACGCGGCCCCTATCACTCTGCGATGCTCCATGTGACATGTGGCAGAATGCCACCAGCTAACGGAGGGCAGCATGAGTCAAGGTGACACTCCCATGGTCCACCAGCGGCGTCTTCGGTCTGAGCTGCGTCGACTGCGTGAACGCGTTGGACTGACCCAGAAGGATGCCGCTGAGCGGCTGGACTGGTCCGTGTCGAAGGTCATTCGCATCGAGAACGGCGCCACTAACGTCGGGATAACCGACTTGCGCGCCTTACTGTTGCTTTACGGGGTGGAGGACCAGGCCAAGGTCGACTCTCTGGTGTCGGAGGCCAGGGCGAGCCGTCAGCGGGCCTGGTGGAAAGAGTACCGATCGCTTGTCGAGCCTCAGTTCTACAGTTTCATCGGCTATGAGGCATCGGCTGTCCGCATCTCCCAGTACCAGTCCCTCACCATGCCCGGACTGCTGCAGACGGCGGATTACACAAGGGTCCTCACCGGTGCGTTCGGATACGACGAAGAGGCTGTCGACCTCGGCGTCAAAATTCGATCGCAGCGGCAAGGCATTGTCGGTCCGGGTGGCCCTGACCTGGTCTTCATCTTGGACGAGGCGGTGCTTCGCCGTCGTGTCGGCAGCGTCGACGTGATGCGTGGTCAATATCAACGACTCATCGATGCGGCCCAGTTGTCGAACGTTTCCATCAGGCTCCTTCCGTTCGATGTGGCCGGCGGTCACCTGGGCTTGAAGGGGTCTTTTTCGATCCTGGACCTCGGTGAGCTCGAGGATGGCAAGATCCTCGTCCTGGAGGAGCCTTTGAGGGATGTGCTCGTCCGGGACAACCGGGACGAGGTGGAGAAATACTTGAATGCCTTCACCATGCTGGACGAGGTAGCGACCCCGAAGGGGCAGACCGTCGAATTCATCGGGGAGCTCAAGGATGAGCTGAAATAGTCGAGTGGTGTTCCGGTCGGCCGCGCGACGTCTCGGCCCGGTTGGTCGGATGTGCGCAATAATGCGGTCTGAGTGGGCATTCGGGCGCAGCGTCGAGCGCTGTGCGTAGATACCCCGGTACGTCTATCGGCGGTTTTGGCGAACCGTCTTCCGCGACTAGCTTCGTGGTGGTGCCTGAGGGCGCGCTCGTCACGGCACATCCACTGTGGGGGCAGGTGCCGGACGGGGTGAAGTCGGTGCGAAGGGGGCTGCGTGGAGCGAACGGGCGGGACCGTGGTGGTCGAGGTGGACTCCACGGGCAGGGTCTGGGTGAAGAGTTCGGCCAGTGGCGGCAACATCAACAGCGCTTGTGTCGAAATCGCGGTGCGCGACAGTCGCATCGCCGTCAGGAGCTCGCGCAACCGCGGCGGGGAGCGCTTGAGCTTCACCGGATCCTCGTGGTTGTCCTTCCTCTCCGACCTCAAGAGCGCATGAAGCACATCGATCCCGCTTGCCACGGCCCTGAGCGATGAACCTGGACGCCAGCAACAGCGTCACGTCCTCCGTCGGCGGGACCGTCGTGCAGGTCGGTGCCGTCCACGGTGGCGTCCACGTCGTCTCGTCACCCGGATCGTCACGACGCGCGCCACGTCAACTGCCGGCTCGGCACCGCTCGCTGGTGGGCCGCGGGCGCGAACTGTCCTTTCTCGACAGCGCGCTCGAAGCGGCGGTGGGCGACGGTGAACTCCCGGTGCTCGTGGTCGAGGGAGTCGGTGGGATCGGCAAGTCGGCCCTGGTGATCGAGTGGGCGCACCGGCAGTCGTCGCGCTATGCCGGTGGTCAGCTGTTCGCCGACTTCGCCAGTTCGCGTGAACTGCCCGGCTCACCCGTGCAACGGGTGTTGCACGGGTTCCTCCTCGCACTCGGGGCCGACCCGGGTGCGATTCCGGGTGATGAGCAGTCCGCCGCGGCGCTCTACCGCAGCCTGATCGCGGACCAGGCGGTGCTCATCGTGCTCGAGAACGTCGATGAGAACGAGGAGGTCCACCTCGCGCTGCCGGGCACGCCGTCGTGCGCGGTGATGGTCACGAGCAGGACCCGCCCGCACGGTCTGCGTCTTCGACCGACCGCCTCGTTGCACCTCGACGTGTTGAACCGGGATGCGGCGAAGGAACTGTTCGAGAGCCGGGTCGGACCCGTGGAAGGGGAATCCGGCGCGCGAGCGGCGGACGTCCTGGTCGAGGCCTGTGCCGGGTTGCCGCTCGCGCTCGCCATCGTCGCGGCTCGCGTGTCCGCACATCCCGACTTCCCGCTGTCCCACCTGGCGGAGGAGTTCGACGAGTCGGTGGCCGGTGTGGACGCGTTCGAGTCCGACGACGGCAGCGTGAGCCTGCGCGGAGTGCTGGAGTGGTCGTACACGTCGCTGACCCCGGCTCAAGCGCGGGCCTTCCGCCTCGTCGGGGCGGCGCCGACCGGCGACCTCGAACTGCCGGCCGCGGCCGCCCTGCTCGCCGACGCGGTGCGTTCGGCACGACGGCTGTTGCGCGCACTGGAGTCGAAGAACCTGTTGTGGCAGCGTGAGCCCGACAGGTTCCAGATGCACTCGTTGGTACGGGCGTGGGCCGGCGCCCTCGCCGAGGACGCGGAAGAGCCTGGGGCACTGATGGAGAGCGCACGGCGATGGGTCGACTTCTACGCCCGCACCGCACACGCCGCCGACGTCCTCCTGTACCCGCACCGGACTCGGCTACCTCTGCCACCGCCGGTCGACGGCTGCGTGCCCTTGGCCTTCTCCGGGGAAGAGGAGGCGTTCGCGTGGTTCGCACGGGCGCACCAACAAGTGCTGGCCGCGCTCGACGAGTCGGTGCGGCGCAACTGGCCCACGACCACGTGGCACCTCTCCCGTGCGCTCGACACCTTCCACTACCGGCGCGGGCACTTGGCCGAGAACGTCCGCACCTCGCAGGCGGGCGTGGAGGCCGCCCGCCTGCTGGGCGACCCAACCATGAGCGGTATCGCGCTTCGTCAACTGGGGCGCGCGCAGACCCGGATCGGTGATTTCGCCGCCGCCGCCGATTCACTGCGTCACGCACTCGACCTCGCGGCGGACGGTGGCGACATCACGGAGTCCGCCCACACCCACCATGACTTGAGCCGCTTGTGCGCCCGGTCAGGTGACCAGGACGGGGCGCGGCACCACGCGTCGCAGGCGGTGCGCCAGTACCGGGCGGCGGGTAACGCCATCGGCGAAGCTCACGCGCTCAACGCCCTCGGACGTGCGCACGCCGAGCTGGGAGCGTCCGCGAAGGCGGTGGAGTTCTGCACCGAAGCGCTGCGGATCGCCGACGAGGCGGCGGACGCCGGTGGGCAGATGGTGATCCTCGACAATCTCGCTTCGATCACCTGGCGGATGGAGGACCTGCGGACGGCCGTGGAGTACTACGAACGAGCGCTCGCCTTGGCCGCCGCCACGGGGTCGATCTCGTTCGAGGCCGAGGTGGCCGAGCACCTGGGATCCGTGTTGGCCGAACTGGCGGACGAATCGGCGCCGACGGTCCTGCGACGGGCGCGCGACCTCTACGCGAGTCAGCACCGCGCCGTCGAATCGGCGCGGTGCGACGTGGCGCTCAGCGCGCTCCGGACGTCCTGACCTTCTTGACCACCGCCTTCCAGTTCCGGTTGCCGATGCTGCCCCAGATCCCCTGCGTGGTCGTCCAGGTCCGGCCCTCCGCCGCCACCCGGACGCGCTCGACCGGGTCGGGGCAGAGTCGCTCCAGAGCCCGGATGTCCCCGGCCGAGAAGCCGCGGTCCCTGTGGGTGCTCCGGATGGTGAACCATCGGCAGTCCGCCACGAGGTGGTCGAGGCCGAGCTTCTCGAAGATCCGCGTCGCGGCGTCGATCTCGGAGGTGGCGTCGGCACCCCGGCGGTCACGCTCCAAGTGGGCCCTGAGGAGGTGCAAGCGGCCTGAAAGCTCGATGTAGGACGCCCCGTCACGGGCCCGGTTCTGGAGCGCTGTCAACAAGTCCCCTCCCGCCAAGCGGGTCGCGAGCGCCAGGTTGCCGGCCCTGACCGCGATCTCGGCGCGCAGGAGGGCCGCTTCGTAGCGCTCGCGGCATGGCCGACCCATGCGCAGGCGCTCCTCCGCGCTGTCCGCGAGCTTCCGGGCGATGCGAAGGGCACGGCGATGCCCCAGCAGCCGGTGCCGGGTGAACCAGATGCGGGCGTCGATCAACAGGCACACGTCGACTTCGTGCGGGTTGTTGGCCAACAGGAACATCTTCTGCGCCCGGTCGAGGTACTCGTGCGCCTTGTGCAAGTGGTGATCGCGTTTGTCGCCGAGCCGGGTGGCCGCGATGTCGAGGTGGATCCGGCTCAGGCACCGCCAGCCCTTCGCCAGCAGGGTCTGGTCGTCGATCTCCTCCGCGATCGCCACACCCTCGTGGGTCACCCGCAGCGCCTCGTCCAGTGCGTTGCGCCTGCGCAGCACCCAGGCGCGACCGCAGATCAGCCACCGCGCCCTTTCCCTGCTGCTCGTCTCGTCACCGTCGGTCGCTTCGAGTTCGGCGAGACAGAGGTCGGAGACGTCGGCCATGAGTTCGACGTCACCCGCCGCCTTGATGATCCGCTCGACCGTGGAGAAGATCCGGATCGCACGGGGGTCCAGCGGTCGAGGGGCGCGAGAGGCGAGCGCGTGCCACTCGCGCACCAGACCTGGTGCGGGTGAGTTGGCCGGGCCGACCAGCCTGAGGTCCCGAAGGACGTCCCGCAACGTGCGTGGGCTCTCGGTCGTCGACGTCGTGGCGTTGTCCGGTGCAGGGTGCTCGGCACTGTTCCCCGACGCGTTGATCGACTCGCGTTCGTGCCTGTGCACGTCCTTGATCCGCGCGACGATGAGGTCGATCTGGTCGAGCTTGGCCATCTGCAAGCTCCGCAACGCGAACGGCGCCACGTCCGCCGGTGTGTCGGGCAGCAGCACCGGGATGATCGGGCACCCCTCGTGCGACGTGTGCTCGTAGTGGCGCTGGATCACCTGTTTCGTCTCATAGCGGATGCCGAGGTGATCGGTCGTCGGGTCGTCGTTGTCGTACCACGCGATCGAGTTCCGGGAGATCAGGTAGATGACCGGGTGGTTCTGGATGCAACGGCTGATCCACTGGTGCAGTGAGCTCGGGTTGCGACGGGCGAGCTGCCGGTCGTAGAGGACCTCGATCCCCCTCGCGGTGAGCGATCGGACCAGCTCTTCAGCCGCGGCGTTGTCCTGCTCCCCGTGTACGTACGAGAGGAAGACGGTGTACGGGGGTGTGTCATCCATTGGTGCTCCGAGTCACTGTGCGGCGAAAGTGCTACGTGGCACTTTTCAGTGCCTGTTTGCTCTGAAGGACGATAGCAACCGCGGCGCGACTGTGCTTTAAGCGGGTCTGCATCAGGGTAGACCTCAGGGGCACGAGGGCTGGTCCGGATGCGCCTGACAAGCCCGACTGGCGGCATCGGCGCTGGTGGGGTGGCATGTAAGTGCAGTCGGGCACCGGCCGCTCCCGGCTGCACGTCTCGGGCGCCACCGGCCGGGAACGCAGCGTGGCGCGACGGTTCAAGACCGTCGCGCCACGTGTGCCAGTGGGTCGGTGAAGGGTCGGCTGGCGGGGTCAGCCGGCCGCGCAGGAGACGGACGGCCAGGTCCAGTTGCCGTTCGCCTGTATGGTCACGCCCCAGTTGTTGCCGCTGCCGTTGGGCCTCGCGGTCAGCGTCTGGGCGTTCGGGTAGCTCGCGCTGATGTTCCACGTCGCCAGGACCTTCGCGGGCGACGGGACGTTCATCGTCACGGTCCAGTTGGTCGAGCCGCTGACCGAGACGTTGAGGTTGTAGCGGTCGCTCCACTTGTCACCCGCGGACAGGGTGGCGGTGCAGCCGCCGGTGCCCGGGTTGCCCGTGCCGGGGTTGCCGCCGGACACGCCGTCGACCGTGATGTTGGAGTTGCCGCTGCTCTGGTAGCCCTCGGTCGCCATGATCATGTAGTAGTGGCTGCCGAGGTTCATCCCGTTGCGCGCCCACGCGTCGAAGTGGTTGCCGGACGTGATGCTGCCACCGGTCTTCTTCGACTGCCGGACGCTCCAGTACTGGTCGAAGGTCCGGGTGCCGTCGATGGACGGCGCATTCGTCCGCGTCGTCTTGTAGATGTCGTAGGTGCCGCCATCGGTGGTGACCGTGCCCTTGTACTGGCCGGTGGGCCGGTACGTGCCCCAGTTGTCGACGATGTAGTACTCGACGAGCGGGTTCCGGGTCCAACCGTAAAGGGTCAGGTAGGCGTTCCCGGACGGGTTGAAGCTGCCCGAGTAGTTGACCGTCCGGCGCCCGCCGGTGGCCCAGCCCTTGCCCGCCACGAAGTTGCCGGTGTTGCGCCACGACGTGCTGTAGTTGCCGCCGGACCCCAGCTCCATCGAGACGGTGCCCTGGCTGTCGGTCCAGAACGAGTAGAAGTAGCCGTTGTTGGTGCCCTCTTGGTTGGTGGTCACCGCCGCCTGGGCGTTCGACGTCACAATTGCCATGAGCAGGAAAGTGATCGCCGTCAGCGGGAGCAACCTCCCGCCTCTGATCTTGACGGACATCGGGGGAATTCCTTTCAGCAGCATTGCTGATCGACGTCGAATAGCATCGAGTCGGCCTCGGGCGCGGTCAACAGTTTGCGAAACTTTCCGGTCGGGTACGCCGAACGGATTCACGTGATCAGGCCGAAAAGGCATTCGCACGACCGAGTGCCCGGCGCCGGGGTGGCGCCGGGCACGGTCCTCGGGGGAACGGGTCAGCTACCGGTGCACGTGAGCACCGGCGTGCCGGGCGACCCGGTGGACGTGCCGAGGAACCCGAACGAGGTGCTGGCCCCAGCGCCGACCGAGCCGTTGTGCGCCGCGTTGCGGGCGGTGACGGTCGATCCCTGGCTGGTCACGGTGGCGTTCCACGACTGGCTGACCGTCTCACCGCCGGTGTAGGTCCACGACACGGTCCAGTTGCTGATCGCCGACGTGCCCGCGGTGACGCGGACCTCGCCCTGGAACCCGCCCTGCCACTGGTTGACCACCGCGTACGTCGCCGAGCACCGCGCACCGCCGGGTTGCGTGGTCGTGGTGGTCGTCGACGTGGTCGTGGTCGTGGTGGTGGAGGTCGTCGTGGACGTCGGGGTGGTCGAACCGCCCCAGCCCGACGTGGAGTCCAGCCACTGGATGCGGCGCTGCATCCAGTCCCGCATCGCCTGCACCTGACCCTGCCACGTGGGCGCGGTCGGGGTGCGGAAGAAGCCGACGGTCGGCGAGCTGAGGTTCGGCCAGCGCTGGAAGTTGCGCTGCGCGCCGTTGGTCAGCGGCCGGGCGAGGGCGTCGACCCGGGTCGCGAGCGAGGAGTCGGAGAGCAGGCCGCGCCGCAGCGACTGCCAGCGCGACTTGACCTGGTTCACGAACGCCGGGTCGCGCAACAGCTGCGTGTGCCAGTCGTTGGCGATCGGTTGCCGGGTCTGCAGGTGCTGCCAGCCGGAGACCTGGTCGTTCTGGAAGAACCCGCCGACGCCGAACGTGAGGTCGAAGTCCCACAGCGGCCCGGCGAAGATCTTGCTGTCCCGGTCCTTGTAGAAGTGGGCGCTGCGGAGGTAGGCGTCCATGCCGCGGCTGAGCTCGTTGATGATCATGTGGTCGATGAACGACGGCACGTCGATGTACTTCTGGTACCCGGTGGTCGGGTCCGCGAAGTTCGGCGCCCGGAGCACGTCGTGGAACTGCTGGATGTGACCGCGCAGCCAGTCCCGCTGCTGCGTGTTCAGCGGGTCGGGGTCGGCGACCTCCAGGTAGTTCCAGCAGGTGTTCGTCGGCCCGGTGCAGGCCAGCGTCGGCTCCTCGGTCGCCATCCACTCGAACTTGAAGATGTACCCGCCCTGGATCGTGGGCAGCGTCGTGTCGTCCTCGTCCAGGCCCTTGAGGTCCAACCGGTTCTTCGAGTTCTTGATCGTCTCGACCAACATGTAGACGCCCATGTAGTCGCTCGCGCCGACGGGGGTGGTGTCGGTGTTGAGGTAGAACTCGACGAACTTGTACCGCGGGGCCTTGAGCCCCATCTCGCGACCGAGGTCGTAGACGAACGCCTCGCGGATCAGGGACTTGTCGGTGAACGGTCCGCGCAGCACCCAGTCGGAGTCGGCGGGCATGCCGAGCACCGGGTAGTCGGCGTCGTCACCCTCGTTGTCCCAGAACTCCAGCCGGTACGGCGTCTTCTCGAACGAGGCCGACGACTGCCCGCGCAGCTTGAACCCGCCGCGCGTGGCGACGGTCGGGGTCGCGGCCAACGACGTCGTGCCGCCCGCCTGCGGTTCGAAGATCATGGTGGCGCCGTCGAAGTACTCGCGCTGCGGCTTGCCCGCGCCGTAGGAGTCGATCGCGACCACGGGCAGGTCGTGCGCCGTGGCGGTGGCCTCGCGGGCGACGTACATCGCCGTGCCGGGACGCCCGGAGGCGGCGTTGTCGACGAACGCCTGCGCGCGCAGCTGCGTGGTCCGGGTGAGCTGCACCGCCGCGCCCTGATAGAGCGTCGACTGCGCGTTGGGCAGCTGGCCGTTGGTGGTGTAGCGGATCTGGGCGCCGGCGATCGCGGTGCTCAGCGCGACCGACACCTGTCCCTGGAACGTGCCGCTGGGCACGGAGAACGTGATGTCGCCGACCAGGTCGTCGGCCGCCGCGGCGGCGGCGATGGCGTCGGCGGCGGCCGTGCCGCCGGTGGATCCGGTGGGGGAGCTCGGTTCTGCGCCTGCGGACAACGGGATGAGCAGACCGGTGAGGAGCACGGCGGCGACCGCCAGCCCCTTGGCCTTGTGGGTCGTCGCCGCGGCGCCGTTGCTGCGGAGGGTCAAACGCACGATGCCTCCTGTTCGGTTCGGTGGGACAGGGCGGTCGGCGCCGGGCCCAGCGACGACGTGGCGCCCCGGAAGTGGCGGCGCAGCGTGCGTCGCCACGGCGCGTCGGGCAGGTCGAGGCGGAGCGCGGCCAGGCCGGTGGCGTACTTGGAGATCCGGGCCGGCCGCACCCCCCGCTGCCACAGCATGCGGTCGACCGGCGAGGCGGCCGACGCGGTCTTGGTCTCGATCACGGCCCAGCCGGACAACCGCAGCGTGGCGTCGTCGTGCCGCCAGGACAGCGCGGTGTCGATGGTGACCCGGCTCGCGGACTCCGGCAGCAGCAACGTGGTGCGGTCGTAGTCCGTGACCAGGACCGGGTCGAGCGAGCCGTCGGCGTCGGGCGCGATCGACTCGCGGGCGAGCGCCTCGTCGACGAAGTCGCGTCCCGGGCGGACGGTGTCGCAGTCGTCCGGGTGGTAGGGCAGCCGGTGCTTGGTGATGCTGCCCCGCGCGCCGCTGATCTTGACCTCCAGCCAGCACTCGCCGGAGTCGACGTAGGTGCGGGTGCGCACCTTGAACCGGCGGCGCCTGCGGTAGGCCGCGGAGTGGTAGCTCTCCAGCCGCGGCGTGTCGAAGTAGACCGACTCGTAGCGGAACGTCCGCTCGCCGCCGATGTCGAGCACCCGCGCGTGCGGCGCGAGCTGCTCCAGCAGGTGCGGCAGGGCGTCGGACGGCACGACGTACTTGCGGTCGACCCTGGTCTGCAACGCGGCCCGCTCGATCAGCTCGGCCAGCCCCACCGGGGTCATCCGCGCGAGGGCGGGCATGGTGGTCGTCATGGTCATCGGCGCGCTCCCGAGGCTGCGGGCGCGGTGGGCGCCGTGGTCAGGGCGTGCGGGGTCAGCGCGTAGCGGACGTCGACGATCGTGGTCTCGTTCACCAGGTCCAGCCGCTGCACGGTGACGGCGTGCACCCTGGCGTTGAGCAGCTGCTCCAGGTGCGCGACGAGCGTGACGTGGTCGGTGATGGCCGAGTCCAGGACCAGGATCTGGTGCCGGTAGTGGCGGAACAGCTTCCGGTTGTCGCCCAGGAACATCACCACGACGATGAGCCCCATGAGGCCGCCGTTGAGCCACAACGAGCTCGTGCTCAACGCGCCGAGCAGGCCGAGGGCGAGGGCGGAGAAGTAGTACGCCACCTCGTGCTGGTCGAGCTCCGTCGAGCGCAGGCGGATGATCGACAGCACGCCGAACAGCGCCATGCCGAGCCCGATGCCCGCACCGGTGTTGGTGGTGCTCAGCGCGCTCGCGACGGCGAGGACGCCGATGTTGACCCCCAGGTAGGCGACGACGAGGTCGCGTCGGCGGTGCCGCGGGAAGTAGAGCCCGAAGACGAGCAGCACCACCGCACAGATGTCGATCGCGAACAGGACGAGCTGTGACATCTCGTTCGTTCCTCCTACAGCCGCGTGCCGAGATCGGCTGGGCACCGCCCGCTTCTTGGCGGGGGTCTGCAGGACGGTCGCCGAAACTTTCGAATATTCAGGTAAACTTTCGGGAACTCGTTCGAAACGATAGGGGCCACCCTGGTGTCGCGTCAATGAACTGCCGGTGTACTGGCGCGTATCAAAAGGTGGATACTTCGCTGGTAGACGCCATTCGGACGCTGTGATGGCCGCCTTTTGGTGGGCCGGTCGAGCGGTACGCGCGGTAATCGACCCATGTCAAGTGGTGTCGAAAGTTTCGGATCAAGTGGAGCCAACTTGCCCGAGCTAGATCACGCCACGAGCGCCGGTCTTCCGAAGGGCGACGACCGGGACGGTTCGAACCGGCGAAGGTCCTCGTGGTCGACCCGGGTCGTCGTGCGGGCCGGATCGCCCTCGCCGACCGGCAAGGTGCGCGCCGGTCGTGGCGGAAGGCGGAGCCGGCGGGCCACGAGTTGAGCGGCAAGGACTTCGGGCCGCGCTGAGCACGAGCATCGCCGACCTGGTGCCCGCACCCGAGGACGACCTGACCGACGGGGTCCGGCTCCAGTTGCCCGAGGAGGGCTCCAGCGTCGTCGGCAGGCGCGGCGGCCTGGACTACTACGTCTACCGCTCCCTGGTGGGGAGCCCGTCGGTGCCGGGCCGCCGACACCGTTCGGCGGCCCGCCGGCGTCGCGCCACACCGGTTCCGGCCCGCACGACGAGGAGCGCCGAGCGATCCGAGGGTTGCACCCGTCCTTCCGTGACGTCCTGGCACGCGGCGGACTCGTGAAGGTCGCCGGCGCGCACAACGCGCTCGGCGCGGAGTCCTGGCGGGAGCCGGCGCCCTGACACCCGGTCCGTCCACGTGCGACGGACCGGCGGCGGCGCGGCGCGGCGGGCTAGTGCGACTCGTCCTCGGACCTGCGCGCCTTGCGACGCTGCTCCTCGGCCCGTTCGCGGCAGCGGCGGAGGAACTCGGCGTCGGACTCGGAGTCGGACTCGGAGTCGGCGAAGCGGCCCGGGCGGTCGTACTCGGGGAACGCGGGCGCGGTGCGCTCGTAGGCGCGCGGCCTGCCGGCGGGACGGACCGGGCGGCCCGCCACGAGCCAGCTGATCGAGCCCACCAGCGGGAAGAACAGCACGATCAGCAGCCAGCCCGCCTTGGGCAGGTTCCGGGCGTCGCCGTCGTCGGTGGTGATGACGTCGACCAGGCAGAACAACCACAGGCCCAGCGTGAGCACGCCGAAGAGGCCCCCGAAGTACAGCACGGTCCCAACCCCCAAGAAAGTCGTCGGCGCACGGTAGCGCAGGGGTCCGACAAAGACGGGGGAGTTCGGACGGCGCGTCAGGACGGCCAGTTCCCGAGGACGGCGTGGAGCGCGTCGAGCGCCTTCGCCCACGACGCCTCGGTGTCGCGCGGGTGGTGGCTGAAGCCGCCCGTCGCTTCGAGAGCCGTGTAGCCGTGCAGCGTGCTGTGCAGCAGGCGCACGGCGTCGGTCTCGTCCGGCTCGGGCAGGTGGTAGCCGCGCAGGATGGCGCGGGTCAGCTCCGAGTGCCGGTCGGCCCGGCTCGTGGCCGCGATCTCCGGGGTCAGGTCGACCCGCAGGGCGGCGTACCGGCCGGGGTGCTCCCTCGCGTAGTCGCGGTAGGCGTTGGCGAAGGCGACCAGGGCGTCCTTGCCCGCGCGCCCGGCCAGGGCGGAGGCGGCGCGGTCGGCGAGCTCCGCCAGCGCCAGCACCGCCACCCGCTCCCGCAGGTCCTGGGCGTTCCTGAGGTGGGAGTAGAGGCTCGCGTCCTTGACGCCGAACCGGCGGGCGAGCGCCGACACGGTCAGGTTGTCGAACCCGACCTCGTCCGCCAGCTCCGCCGCCGCTCGGACCAGGCGTTCGACGGTCAGTCCCACGCGTGCCATGTCGCCCTCCCGCAACCTAGGAGTCCTAGGCTAGCACTTATACGTTTGTCCCTGGTGACTAGCTGACGTAGCTTGGGGTGCATGGAACCCGTAACCGAGCGCGAGATCCGCGCGTCGTTCGTCAACTGCACCAAGGGCGAGGCGAAGCGCCTGTCCGTGCCGGGTGACCTGTCCGAGCGGCCGTGGGACGACCTGGACTTCCTCGGCTGGCGCGATCCCGCGTCACCGCAACGCGCCTACCTGGTCGCCACGTCCGGTGACGCCGTGGTCGGCGTGGCGCTGCGCCTGGCGTCGCCGCACGCCGGTCAGCCGCGGCGCACCATGTGCTCGCTGTGCCTGACCACGCACCAAGGTGGCGGCGTCTCCTTGATGACGGCGCGCAAGGCGGGACGCGAGGGCCAGCAGGGCAACTCCGTCGGCGTCTACCTCTGCGCAGACCTGGCCTGCTCGCTCTACCTGCGCGGCAAGAAGGACGCCGGCCCCGGCTCGCGGCTGCACGAGTCGCTCACCCTGGCGGAACTGGTCGACCGGACCACCGTCAAGCTCCACGCCTTCCTCACGCGGGTGACCGGCTGAACAGGGTCGGTCGCGCAGCGCCGCGGCGGCGTCGCGGTTGGACACCCGGTCCGGGCCGGCACGCCGGTCCGTCGGCGTTCGCCCACGGAAAAGCGAGTTGTCGTCGGCATCTTCGGAGGTAGGGTTGGTGTGTTCGGGGCGCCGTTGCCTCTTTGTCGCGCCCGTCTTTTCCTCTGGGGGATCCACGCATGACTTCCGCAGGTGTGTCCGACGCCGTGACGTCGCCGCCCGCGCTCACCCGCGCCGACCGCGCCGTGATCGGCGTGCTGCTCGTGGCCACGTTCGTGGTCATCCTGAACGAGACCATCATGGGCGTCGCACTGCCCGTGCTGCTCACCGAACTCAACGTGACCGCCGCCGTGGGCCAGTGGCTCACCGCCGGCTTCCTGCTGACCATGTCGGTGGTCATCCCGATCACCGGCTACCTCATCCAACGCGTGACCACGCGCGTGCTCTACGGCGTGGCGATGGGCCTGTTCAGCGCGGGCACGTTGCTCGCCGCGCTGGCTCCCGGCTTCGAGGTGCTCCTCGCGGCACGCGTCGTGCAGGCCTGCGGCACGGCGATCATGCTGCCGCTGCTCATGACGACCGTCATGACGCTCGTGCCGCCGGCCCGCCGCGGCGCGGTGATGGGCAACATTTCCATCGTCATCTCCGTCGCGCCCGCCATCGGGCCGACGGTGTCCGGCGTGGTGCTGGACATGTTCAGCTGGCGCGCCATGTTCTGGGTAGTGCTGCCGATCTCGGTGACCACGCTGGTGCTCGGCCTGCGCTGGGTCACGCGCATCGGCGAGTCGAGCAGCGCGCCGCTCGACGTGCTGTCGGTCGTGCTGTCGGTGTTCGGGTTCGGCGGGCTGGTCTACGGCCTGTCGAGCATCGGGCACAGCGGCGGTGGGTCGTCCGCCACGCTGTGGGTGTCGCTCGCGGTCGGCGTGGTGGGCATCACCGCGTTCGTGCTGCGGCAGGTCCAGTTGCAACGGCACGAACGGGCCCTGCTGGACCTGCGCACGTTCGGCTTCCGCACGTTCACCCTGGCCAGTGCGCTGATGATGGTGATGATGGGCCTGCTGCTGGGCGTCGTCACGATCCTGCCGATCTACACCCAGAACGTGCTGGCGCTCGACCCGCTCGCCACCGGCCTGCTCCTGCTGCCGGGCGGTCTGCTGATGGGGCTGCTGTCGCCGTTCGTCGGCCGGCTCTACGACCGGGTGGGGCCGCGCGTCCTGCTCATCGTCGGCACGGTCGCCACCAGCGGCTCGCTGTGGTTCGCCACCACGTTCGACGAGGGCACGCCGACGCCGCTCGTGCTGGTGTTCCACCTCGTGCTGAGCCTGGGCCTGGCGTTCTCGTTCACGCCGCTGTTCTCCTCCGGCCTCGGCGCCCTGCCCGCGCGGCTCTACTCGCACGGCAGCGCGATCTTCAGCACGACCCAGCAGCTCGCCGCCGCGGCGGGCGTGGCGTTGCTGGTCAGCGTGATGAGCGCGCGGGCCGCCGAGCTGGCCACGGCCGGTGAGGCGAAGGTCGGCGCGGAGATGGGCGGCATGCACGCCGCGATCCTGCTGGCGGCGATCCTGTCGCTGGTCGCGGTCGCCGGTTCGTTCATGATCAAGGCCGGCAAGGCCGAGGACGCCCCGCACTAGCGAACGGCGGGCGCGGGGGCGGCATTCGCCCCCGCGCCCGACCTTCGTCGCGGTTGTCGCAATTGTTCATAATTGTGAAACCGCAGTTTGCCTCCCTCGGTGCATTGCGTGCTTCCAAAGATGTGCGTTAGCGTGCCCGGGCCGCTACCGGAACGGGTTTGCGCTGTTCAGAAGCGTGAACCGACCCCGCTTCGCGTCACATCGAGGGAGAAACAATGTCGTTGAAACCCTTTGTCGTCGCCACCGCGGTGGTCGCGGCCCTCGTATTGCCGGGCACCGCGGCGAGTGCGGCGACCACGCACCACGAGGCCGAATCCGCGCCCGCGGTGTGCACCGGCGCCATCGAGGCCAACTGGGGCGGCTACTCGGGCTCCGGGTTCTGCAACGCGGACAACGCCGTCGGCGCCCACGCGCAGTTCACCGTCAGCGCCCCGGCCGCCGGCGCCGCGACGGTCCTGGTCCGGTTCGCCAACGGCGGCACGACCGCCCGCACCGCGGACCTCGTGGTCAACGGCTCGACCGCGGGGTCGGTCTCGTTCGAGGCGACGGGCGCGTGGTCGACCTGGGCGTCGAAAACCCTCGCCGTCACGGTGCCGTCGGGGGCCGTCGACATCCGGCTCAGCCCGACCACCTCCGCCGGCCTGCCGAACGTCGACTACCTGGACTTCACCCAGGACGGCACGCCGCCACCCGTCGACGCGCTCTACGTGGCGCCCGACGGCGACGACGGCAACCCCGGCACCCTGGCCGCACCCCTGCGCACCATCCAGCGCGGCGTCGACCTGGCCCAGCCCGGCTCCACGATCCACGTCCGCGGCGGCACGTACGCGCCGAGCACGAACATCCAGCTGCTCAAGGACGGCACCGCGAGCCGGCCGATCACCTTGCGCAACTACAACGGCGAGCACGTGGTCATCGACGGCGAGAACATGCCGCACACGCCGGGTGCCGTCGGGTCCAGCATCCCCCGCGCGGAACGCGGCGCCGTGCACATCGAGGGCGACCACTGGCGGCTGATCGGCCTGGAGATCGTCCACGGCCCGTACGGCGTGTTCGGCCTGGACGTGAACAACTCCGTCTTCGACCGGCTCGTCACGCGCGACAACTACGAGTCCGGGCTGCACCTCCAGGGCGCGTCGAGCAACAACCAGATCGTCAACCTGGACGCCTACGGCAACCGCGACCCGCGCAAGAACGGCGAGAGCGCCGACGGCCTGGCCATCAAGGAGGGCTCCGGCAGCGGGAACGTCGTGCGCGGCGCGCGGCTGTGGAACAACTCCGACGACGGCCTCGACTACTGGATGTTCTCCTCGCCGATCCTGCTGGAGAACAGCCTGGCCTGGGGCAACGGCTTCAACCGCTGGAACCTGCCCGGCTTCACCGGTGACGGCAACGGGTTCAAGCTCGGCGGCAACGGCGTCGCCGCCGACCACACCGTGCGCAACACGATGACGTGGGACAACGCGGCGGGCGGCTTCGTGGACAACAACAACCCCGGCCGGCACCGGATCGAGCGCAGCACGGCCTGGGACAACCCGAAGACCGGGTTCCAGTTCGACCGGTCGAGCAGCACGCTGACCAAGAACCTGGCGGCGGCCAACGGCACGAACGCCTCGCTCGGCTCGAACTCCGCCGGCACCGGCAACTCGTGGGACCTCGGCGGCTCGTGGTCGTTCGCGAGCACGAACCCGGGCACGATCACCGGTCCGCGCACCGCCGACGGCTCGATCCCGTCCTCCACCTTCCTGCGCCCGAGCAACGGCGCGGACGTGGGCGCGCGCTTCTGACCTCCGATCCGACGGGCGGGGGGGGGGGGGGGGCCCCCCCCCCCCCCCCCCCACCCCCCCCCCCCCCCCCACCCCCCCCCCCCCCCCCCCCCCCCCCCCCCCCCCCGCGGCCCCCCCCCCCCCCCCCCCCCCCCCCCCCGCCCGTCGTTTGTCCACCCTGACCCGAGGACCGGCCCGTCGCGCCGTCGCCCGCTCGACGCGGCACCTCCTTATGCCTATAGTGCTAGGTAGCTAGATAAATGGAGGTAGTCGTGATCGAGTTCCACCTGGACGGCAAGTCGGGACTGTCGCCGTACCAGCAACTGGTCCGACAGGTGCGGCACGCGCTGCGGCTCGGCCTGCTGCGCGAAGGCGATCAGCTGCCCAAGGTGAAGGACGTGGTGGCGGACCTCGCGATCAACCCGAACACGGTGCTCAAGGCCTACCGCGAGCTCGAGCACGACGGCCTGGTCGCCGCCCGTCCCGGGGTGGGCACGTTCGTGACGGGCACGCTGTCCGGCACGTCGCCCGCCGCGCTCGCGCCGCTGCGCCAGGACCTGCGGCGCTGGCTGGCCAAGGCCCGCCGCGCCGGGCTGGACGAGGAGAGCATCGAGGCGTTGTTCCTCACCACGTTCCGCACCGGGGCCAAGGAGGACATAGCGTGAGCGTGCTGCGCGCCCGGGGGTTGGGCAAGAAGTACAAGCGGCGCTGGGCGTTGACCGGCTGCACGCTGGACGTGCCCGCCGGGCGCGTGACCGGGCTGGTCGGCCCGAACGGCGCGGGCAAGTCCACGTTGCTCGGCCTCGCCGCGGGCATGCTCGCACCGTCGAGCGGCACGATCGAGGTGTGCGGCGGCGTGCCGGGCAGCGGTCCGGCCCAGCTGGCGAAGGTCGGCTTCGTCGCGCAGAACACCCCGGTCTACCCGAACCTCACCGTCGAAGAGCACCTGCGCCTGGGCGCCCGCCTCAACCCCGGCTGGGACGACGAGCTGGCCCGCGGCCGGGTGGCGCGGCTCGGGCTCGACCCGGCGCTGGCCGCGGGCAAGCTGTCCGGCGGGCAACGCGCCCAGCTCTCGCTCACCCTCGGCATCGCGAAGCGGCCCGAACTGCTGCTGCTGGACGAACCGGTCGCCTCGCTGGACCCGTTGGCGCGGCGGGAGTTCCTGGGCGACCTCATGGCGGCCGTGGCCGAGCACGGGCTGAGCGTGGTGATGTCCTCGCACCTGGTCGCCGACCTGGAACGGGTCTGCGACCACCTCGTCGTGCTGGTGGACTCCCGGGTCCGGATCGCGGGCGACGTCGACGAGCTGCTCGCCACGCACCGCAGGCTGACCGGGCCGCGCCGGGACCTCGACACCCTGCCCGCGGACCAGCGGGTGGTCGCGGCGAGCCACACCGAGCGCCAGACCACCGCGCTGGTGCGCACCGGGGCGCCGATCCTCGACCCCGCGTGGGACGTCGGCGAACCCGGCCTGGAGGACCTGATCCTGGCCTACCTGACCGCGTCCGGCGTCGAACGCCCCGCTCTGGGGGTCGTCCGATGACGTGGTTGGCGTGGCGGCAGCTGCGCTTCCCGGTGATGTCGGTGTACGCGGTGCTCGCGCCGGCGGTGCTCGTGCTGGCGATCAGCCGCCCGGTGGGCGGCGACTTCGGCGACCTGGGGTTCGCCTACCTCGCCGGCACGCTGGCGGTGCAGCTGCTGCCGGCCGTCCTCGGCGTGTTCTGGGGCGTGCCGATGATCACCCGCGAGCTGGAGACCGGCACGCACAACCTGGTGTGGAACCAGAGCGTCACCCGCACCCGGTGGCTCGCGGTGAAGCTCGGCATCGGCGCGCCGGCCGCCATGGTCGCGGCGGGCGTGCTCAGCCTGGTCGTCGGCTGGTGGGCCGACCCGATCGACACGGCGGCCGACCTCGACGCCGAGCGGGGCTTCCAGGCGCGCGTCACGCCGCTGGTGTTCGCCGCACGGGGGATCGCGCCCATCGGCTACGCCGCGTTCGCGTTCGTGCTCGGTGTCGCGATCGCGATCCTGTTGCGCCGCACCGTGCCCGCGATGGCGGTGACCCTCGTGGTGTACGTCGCCGTGCAGCTGGCGGTCCCGTACGGCGTGCGCCCGCACGTGCTGCCGCCGGTCGAGGAGTCCGTCACGCTCACCGCGCGCAGCATCGAGGGCATCCAGGCGGACGAGGGCGTGAGCGGTGACGTGCCCGTGTCCGTGCGGGTGGCCGAACCGGCGGGCGCCTGGGTGCTGGCGAACGAGACCGTCGACGCGAACGGCGTCGTGACGCACCCGCTGCCCGCCGCGGTGGGCGACTGCCTGCCGCCCGCGTCGGCCGACCCGCCGACCCTGGCGGACCTCGACCGGATCCGCGCGTGCTTCGCGCGGCTGGACGGCCTCGGCTACCGGCAGCACCTCGCCTACCAGCCGGTGACCCGGTTCTGGCCCTTGCAGTGGGCCGAACTGGCGTTGTTCCTCGTGCTGTCGGCACTGCTGACGTGGTTCTGCTTCCGCCGGCTGCGCCACCTGTCCTGACCCCTCGTCGGAAGGAAGGCCCATGCGTGGCCTCACGTTCCTGATCGCCCTGACCCTCGTCCTGTCCGCCACGCCCGCGTCGGCGTCGGAGCCCGAGCCCGCCGACCCGACGCCGTACCTGCCCGCGCCGACCGGTCGGCACCCGGTGGGCACGACCTCGTTGCACCTGACGGACCCCTCGCGCCCCGATCCCTGGGTGCCGGCGGTGAACCGGGAGCTGATGGTCTCCCTCTTCTACCCGACGGCGTCCGCGCGCGGTCCGAAGAAGCAGTACATGACGCCGGCCGAGTCCCAGGCGGCGCTCGAAGAAGGCGGCATCACCACCGTGCCGCCCGACGCGTTGAGCCACGTGCGGACCAACGCGGTGGTGGACGCCCGACCGGTCGGGCGGCGGCACGGCCTGCCGCTGGTAGTGCTGTCACCGGGCTACAAGCGGTCCCGCGCCACCCTCACCACCCTCGCGGAGGACCTGGCGAGCCACGGCTACGTCGTCGCGGTGGTTGACCACACCTACGAGAACGTCGCCACCACGTTCCCCGACGGGCGGGTCGCGCCCTGCGCCTCCTGCGAGCTCTTCCACGACCACGAGTTCTGGTTGAAGCTGGGCGAGGGCCGCGCGGCGGACGTGTCGTTCGTGCTTGACCAGCTGACCGGGCCGCTGCGCCACCACCGGGGCGCGAACCTGGTCGACGCCTCGCGGATCGCCATGGGCGGCCACTCCGTGGGCGGGGCGAGCAGCCTCGTCGCCGCACGTGCCGACGCCCGCATCCGCGCCGCGATCGACGTGGACGGCGTGATCAGCACGCCGGTCCCGGCGCCGGGGATCTCGCAGCCGGTCATGCTCCTGGGGCGGGAGGACAACTACGCGCCCGGCCGGGACGGCGCCAAGAGCTGGCAGGACACCTGGCCGATGCTGACCGGGTGGAAGCGCTGGCTGGTGGTGGCGGGCATGTCGCACCCGTCGTTCACCGACATCGGCGTGGTGCTGCCGCAGTTGGGCATCGGTCCCGGCGGCGGCGTCCCGGGCGAGCGCGGCGCGGCGATCACCCGCGCCTACGTGCGGGCGTTCTTCGACCTGCACCTGCGCGGTGAGCCGCAGCCGCTGCTGGACCGGGCGTCGGCGAGCTACCCGGAGGTCTCGCTCGTCGAGCCGTCGAGCTGACCGACGAGCACCCGCTTCGCCGAGTGGACGTGCTCCTCGGCGAAGCGGGTGACCTCGTCGGCGTCGCCGGCGTCGAGCAGCCGCACGATCTCCCGGTGCTCGTCGACGACGACGGCGCGGTAGTCGTGGTGGCCGAGGCGGATGCGGGTGAGCTGGAACAGGTGCACCTGCGACCGCACCGCGCGCCACGCCTCGAGCAGGCGCCGGTTGTCGGCGGACCGGTAGATCGTGTCGTGGAACTCCATGTCCAGCGCGAGCAGCTCGTCGCTCGGCGCGCCCGCGGCCAGCCGCCGGGCCATGGCGTCGACCAGGTCGCCGAGCGCGTCCAGGTCGACCCGGCCGATCGCGCGGCGGCCGGCCAGCCCTTCCAGCGCGGCGCGGACCGAGTAGACCTCCTCGGCGTCCCGCGCGGTGAGGTCGATGACCCTGGTGCCGCGGTGCCAGGCGCTGCGCACGAGCCCTTCGCGCTCCAGCACGGCGAGGCCCTCGCGCACCGAGCCGCGGCTGACGTCCAGTGACTCGGCCAGCTCCACCTCGCGCACCGGCGAGCCGGGCGGGAAGAGGCCCGCGAAGATCGCCTCCCGGATCCGGTCGGCGGCCTCGTCCGCCAGGCCCCGCCGGTCGGCCTTGCGCAGCTGCATAATGTCGAATGTTGACATTGGCCCGGCCGTTGGTCAAGGTGGAGGCATGAGACCTGGGTTCCACCTCGCTGTTCCCGTCGACGACCTGGCCAGGGCCCGCGAGTTCTACGGCGGCGTGCTCGGGCTCGAAGAGGGGCGCTCGGCCGAGAAGTGGGTGGACTGGAACTTCTACGGCCACCAGTTCGTGACGCACGTCGTGCCCGGACCGCGCGGCGACTCCGGCCGCAACCCGGTCGACGGCCACGACGTGCCCGTGCCGCACTTCGGCCTGATCCTGCCCGTCGACGAGTTCCACGCGCTGGCCGAGCGGCTGCGCGCGGCGGGCACGGACTTCGTGATCGAGCCGTACCTGCGGTTCGCGGGCGAGCCGGGCGAGCAGTGGACGATGTTCTTCCGCGACCCGGCCGGCAACGCGCTGGAGTTCAAGGCCTTCAAGGACGAGTCGCAGGTGTTCGCCAAGTGAGCCGGGGCGTGCTGGTCACCGGTGGCAGCCGCGGCATCGGCGCGGCGATCGTCCAGGCGTTCCGGGACCTCGGTGACGAGGTCGTCGCGCTGTCCTCTTCGGACGTCGACCTGGCGGACCCGGAGGCGATCGAGCGGGTGGTCGACTCCGCCGAGGACACCCTCGGCGGCATCGACGTCCTGGTCAACAACGCGGGTCTGGTGGAGCTCGGTTCGGTGGAGCTCCCGTACGCGCAGTGGCAGGCGTTGTGGCGTCGCACGTTCGCGGTGAACGTGTTCGGCGCGGCCGACATGTCCTACTGCGTCGCCCGGCACATGATCGCGCGCGGCACCCGCGGGCGGATCGTCAACGTCGGATCGCGCGGCGCGTTCCGCGGTGAGCCGGCCATGCCCGCGTACGGCGCGAGCAAGGCGGCGCTGCACTCGATGGGGCAGTCCCTGGCGGTGGCCCTCGCGCCGCACGGCATCGCGGTGGCGTCGGTGGCGCCCGGGTTCGTCGGCACCGACCGGGTGGCCGACCTGGTGACCGACGAGGTGCTGGCGCAGAGCCCGTTCGGCCGGGTGGCGGAACCGGAGGAGGTGGCCGCCGCGGTGGTCTACCTCGCCTCGCCGGCGGCGGAGTGGGCCTCCGGCGCGGTGCTCGACCTCAACGGCGCTTCGTACTTGCGGACCTAGGAGCTTGTGGTGAGTCGTTCCGGATCGGTCGGGCTGATCCTGCCCCGTGACCTCGCGCCGTCGCAGGTGCTGCCGTTCGCGCGGCGTGCCGACGAGCTCGGGTTCGACGAGCTGTGGGTGGTGGAGGACCTGGGTTTCCGCGGCGGGATCGGCCAGGCCGCGGCGGTGCTGGCGGTGACGGGGCGGATCCGGGTCGGCATCGGGCTGCTGCCGGTCGGCGCGCGCAACGCCGCGTTCGCCGCGATGGAGGCGGCGACGCTGGCCCAGCTGTTCCCCGGTCGGATCGACATCGGCATCGGGCACGGCATGCCGGGGTGGATGCGGTCGGTCGGGGAGTGGCCCGCCAGCCCGTTGACGTCGATCGAGGAGTACCTGGGCGCGGTGATGGCCCTGGTGCGCGGCGAGTCGGTCGAGCGGGGTACGTACGTCCGGCTGGACGGCGTCCGCCTGGAACCCGCTTGCGTGCCGGACATCCCGCCGCGCGTGCTGGCCGGGGTGCGCGGTCCGCGTTCGCTGGCGGTGTCGGGGCGGGTGGCGGACGGGACGGTCCTGGCCGAGCCGACGACGCCGGAGTACGCGCGAGCGGCGCTGGCGCACGTGGACGCGGGCCGGCCCCACCGGCTGGTCGGCTACAACGTGGCGGCGGTGCACGCCGACGCGACGGTCGCGATCGACGCCGTCCGGGCCGGGCTGGAGTGGATCGGCGAGCCGGACTGGGCGCCGCACCTGGCCCCGCTGCCGTTCGCGGCGGAGTTCGCGGCGCTGCGGCGGGAGTGCGGCACGCGGGAGGAGTTCGTGCGCCGGCTGCCGGAGGAGTGGGTGCGGCAACTCGCGGTGACCGGCACGCCGGCGGACGCGCGGGCCCGCTTGGCCGAGCTGTTCGCGGCCGGTGTGGACAGCGCCGTGCTCTTCCCGATCGGTCCGGATCCGTTGGCGGCGCTGGAAGAGCTCGCCGCGGTGCTGTAGCGGCGCGGTCCCGGGCCCGCCGGGCGGCAGCGGTGCTGCCGCGGTCCGCCGGGCAGCCCGCTCGGCCGGCGCGGTGTCCCGATGCCTACGACGTGGCGGCGTAGGCGTGGGCGTCGAGCGCCTGCGCGGTCGCGGGGTCGGCGGGCAGGTAGGCGACCAGGCTGTGGTCCTCGTCGCCCGGCACGGTCAGGGTTTCGTAGGCCAGGCGCAGCACGCCCGCCTCCGGGTGGCGCCACCGCTCGACGCCCGTGCCGCCGGGCACCGTTCCGGCGGTGAAGCGGCGGCCGAAGTCCGCGCCCACCGTGATCGACAGCTCCTCCGCCAGCACGGCCGCCGAGCCGTCACCCAGGTCCGCCGCCGTGCGGAGGGCGGCCGCGCGGTCGTCGGCCACGCGGTCCCAGTCCGGGAACGCCGTGCGCGCCCTGGCATCGCCGAACACGAACCGCGCGAGGTTCGGCCGGTCGACGTCGAGCAGGCCGGACGGCGCGGCCAGCAGGCGGAACCCGGCGGTCCACGCGAGCAGGTCGCCCTGCCCGTCGCAGACGTACGCGGGCGTCGGCTCCAGCCGGTCGAGCAGCGCGAGCACGGTCGGCCGCACCGGACGCGGCTCCGGCGCCGCCGGGCACACCGCGCCGCCGCCCTTCACCAGCCGGTGCAGGTGCACGCGCTCGTGCGACGACAGGCGCAACGCGTCCGCCAACGCCCCGACGACCTGCGCCGACGGGTGGCGGTCACGCCCGCGTTCCAGCCGGGTCAGGTACTCGACGCTCACCCCGGCCAACGCGGCCAGCTCCGCCCGGCGCAGACCGGGCGTGCGGCGGCGCGGTCCGGTCGGCAGGCCGACCTCGGCCGGGGTGATCGCCTCCCGCCGGGCACGCAGGAACCCGCCCAACGCGTTCATGGTCGCCGAGTCTAGGCCGACGGTGGCCCTGCGGGGGCCTCCCTCCGCCCGGCCCGCCACCCCAGGCTGGGCGGCATGACCATGAAGTACCGCCTCTTCGGCCAGACCGGTTTGCGCGTGTCGGAACTCCTGCTCGGCACGATGACCCTGAGCGACCCCGTCGAGTCGCGCCGCATCGTGGACGCCTACGCCGACGCGGGCGGCAACGTGCTCGACACCGCGTCGGCCTACGGCGCCGGCGAGGAGCTGCTCGGCTCGATCGTGGACCGGCGGGACCGGTTCGTCATCGGCACGAAGTACACGTTGTCGCGCGACGCCGCCGACCCCAACGCCTCGGGCAACCACCGCAAGAACCTGACGGCCTCGCTGGACCGGAGCCTGCGCCGGCTGCGCACCGACTACGTCGACATCTACTGGGTGCACATCTGGGACCGGCACACCCCGGTCGAGGAGACGATGCGCGCCCTGGACGACGCCGTCCGCGCGGGCAAGATCCTCTACACCGGCATCTCCGACGCGCCGGCGTGGGTCGTCTCCCGCGCCAACACGCTCGCGCAGTGGCGCGACTGGACGCCGTTCGCCGGGCTCCAGGTGCCCTACAACCTGCTCAACCGCGACGTCGAGCGCGAGCTGCTGCCGATGGCCGAGGCGCTCGGCCTGAGCGTCACCGCCTGGGCCCCGCTCGCGGCGGGCAAGCTGTCCGGGTCGTCGAACCCCAGGCGCGCCGACCCCGCCACGCTGACCGAACGCGACCGCGCGGCGGCCCGTGCCGTCCGGGAGGTCGCCGACGAGCTGGGCGCACGCCCGGCGCAGGTGGCGTTGGCGTGGACGCGCGCCAAGCACCGCGCGGTGCTGCCGCTGGTCGGCGTGAGCAGCGTCGAGCAGCTCGCCGAGAACCTCGGCGCGCTCGACCTGACCCTGCCCGAGGACGCGGTCCGGCGGCTGGAGGCGGCGGTGGAGTTCCGGCTCGGGTTCCCCGGCGACTTCATCGCCGAGTGCGAGCCGTCCGCGTTCGTCTTCGGCGACACGGCCACCAGGGTCGAGCCGCGCTGAAGCGCTCAGAGCACGCCGGCGACGACCGCGGTCACGGCCTGGCGCACGGCGTCGCGCTCCGGCCGCGCGCCGCGGTCGGCGAACAGCAGGTGCGCGGTGCCGATGAGGGTGGGTGCGAGGGCGTCGACCTGAGCGGTCGGCGCGATGCGGCCGAGGTCGCGCTCGGCGGTGAGGTAGGCCGCGATCATGGTCACCGCCTCCGTCAGCACCGGCACGCCCGCGGGCCACGCCCGCCGCAGCCGGGCGCGCAGCTCGTCCCGGAAGGTCACCAGGGCGACGATCGCCACCGCGACCGACCCGAACAGCGAGATGAGCGCGTCGGTGAGGTTGTCGACGACCGCGCCGGAGCCCGCGGCCCCGCGCAGCGCGGCGGCCTGGGCGTCCATCCGGTCGACGCGGTCGAGCACGAACTCGGCCAGGAAGGCGTCGAAGTCCTCGAAGTGCCGGTGCAGCACGCCCTTGGCGCAACCCGCCTCGGTGGTGACGGCACGGCTGGTCAGCGCGCTGGGCCCGTCCCGCAGCAGGATGCGGTCGGCGGCGTCGAACAGCTGCTCGCGCACGTCGCGGATGGCCACACCGGTCGGCACGGTGCTCCTCTCGGTTGACGAGTGGGCGCTTGCCCACTCATAGTGGGCGCATGCCCACAGTACCCCCGGACCCGCACCGCGCCCGTGACATGGCCGAGTCGTTCGGCACGGACCCCGAGCGCTACGACCGCTCCCGACCGTCCTATCCCGACGCCATGGTGCGGGCGATCGTCGCCGCGAGCCCCGGGCCCCACGTGGTGGACGTCGGCACGGGCACCGGCATCGCGGCCCGCGGGTTCCAGGCGGCCGGGTGCCGGGTGCTCGGCGTCGAGGTCGACCCCCGGATGGCCGACGTGGCACGGCGGCGCGGTCTCGACGTGGAGGTGGGCAGGTTCGAGGACTGGGAGCCCGCCGGCCGCGTGTTCGACGCCGTGGTGTCCGGCCAGACCTGGCACTGGGTCGACCCGGTCGCGGGCGCGGCGAAGGCGGCCCGCGTGCTGCGGCCGGGCGGCCGGCTGGCCGTGTTCTGGAACGTCGCCCAACCGCCGCCCGACCTGGCCGAGGCCTTCAACGCCGGCTATCGCCGCGTCCTGCCGGACTCCCCGCCCGCCCCCGCGGCCGGGTACTCGCCCTTCACCGCCAAGGCGGTCGACGGCATCCGGCGGTCGGGCGCGTTCGGCGAGCACGAGGAGTGGCGGTTCGACTGGGAGCGGACCTACACCCGGGACGAGTGGCTGGACCAGCTGCCGACCTCCGGCGTGGCCGCCCGGCTCCCACCGGCCGAGCTGGACGAGGTGCTGGCCGCGACCGGCGCCGCCATCGACTCGGTGGGCGGCGCCTTCGTCATGCGCTACACCGCCGTCGTCGTCACCGCCGCCCGGTCGGGCGCGGACTAGGAAGCCCGCGGGTCGCCGGACGGCGGGATGGGCAACCGGTCCCGGTCGTCGAGCAGGCCGGAGTGGCGGAACCCGTCCACCCCGCCGGTCTGGCGCAGCACCCCCGCTGCCGCACCTGCCCGGTGAACCGCAGTGGTCCGGCGCTCCGGCCGAACGCCGCTCGGGCTACGTTCACGGGCATGGCGGACGACTGGACGCGCGACGGCGGTCCCGAGCCGGTGTGGGCGCGGTGGCGGCGTCCCGGTCCCACCGGGGCCGAGTGGCGCGAGGACGTCTGGCTGGCGCTCGCGGCCCTGGCCGGCGCGGTGGCGGTGACCGTGCTGATCAACAGCATGGGCGCGAGCCCGTGGGACGGCGGACCGCCGCTGGCCGAGCAGCTCGCCTGGGGCGCGGCGATGACCCTGCCGCTGGCGGCGCGCCGGCGCTACCCGCTGACGGTGATGTTCGTGGTGGGCGCGCTGCTCGTCGCGGCGCAGGCCCGGCAGGTGGGCGACAACCTCGTGCCGTCCGTCGCGCTGTTCCTGGCCATCTTCAGCGCGGGCGCGTGGGGGCGGGACCGGACGCGGGCGCGGTGGGCGCGGATCGCGGTGATCGTGGCCATGTTCGGCTGGCTCGGGTTCGGGCTGGTGCGGTTCCTGGTCAGGCCGATGCCGCCGTTCGAGGGCGCGGCCGGGCCGCTCGACCCGGTGCTCGCGACCGTGCTCTACGGCATCGGGTTCAACGTGCTGTTCTTCCTGTCCGCGTACTTCTTCGGCGAGATGGCGTGGGTCTCGGCCCGTCGGCAGGCCGAGCTGGAGCACCGCGCCGAGCAGCTGCGCCGCTCGCAGGAGCAGAACACGCGTGGCGCGATCGTCGCCGAACGCGTCCGCATCGCCCGCGACCTGCACGACGTCGTGGCGCACCACGTGTCGGTGATGGGCGTGCAGGCGGGCGCGGCGCGGCGGGTGCTCGACCGCGACCCCGACCTGGCCAGGGAGGCGTTGCGGACCGTCGAGGACACCGCCCGCACCGCCATCGGCGAGCTGCGCGGGCTGCTCGGCGTGCTGCGCGCCGATCAGGACGAGGCGCCACCCAAGGCGGGCGAGACGTCCTCGCCGGGGCTGGACCAGCTGCCCGAGCTGGCCGAACTGGCGCGGTCGGCCGGGCTCGACGTGGAGCACGGCGTGTACGGCGAGCCTCGGCCGGTGCCGGAGGGCGTGGCGCTGTCGGTGTACCGGATCGTGCAGGAGTCGTTGACGAACGTGGTGAAGCACGCGGACGCGCGCAAGGCCGACGTGCGGGTGCGGTTCCTGGCGAACTCGCTGGAGGTCGAGGTGGCCGACGACGGCCGGGGTCGGTCGGGCACGTCGGGTCGGGCCGGGTTCGGCCTGGTCGGGATGCGGGAGCGGGTCGCGGTGCACGGCGGCGAGCTGGAAGCCGGACCCCGCCGTGATGCCGGGTACCGGGTCCGTGCGAGGTTCCCGGCATGACGATCCCGTTGCGCGTGGTGCTCGCCGACGACCAGGACCTGGTGCGGGCGGGCTTCCGGGTGATCCTCGGCACCGAGGACGACATCGAGGTGGTCGGCGAGGCCCGTGACGGCGTCGAGGCCGTGGAGGTGGTCGGCAGGCTCCGGCCGGACGTCGTGCTGATGGACGTGCAGATGCCGGGCGTCGACGGCCTGGAGGCCACCCGGCGCATCCTCGGCCCGGCCGGCGCGGGCAACCCGATCAAGGTCGTCATCCTCACCACGTTCGACCGCGAGGACTACCTGTTCGAGGCGCTGCGCGCGGGCGCGAGCGGTTTCCTGCTCAAGAACGCCTCGCCGGAGGACCTGGTCGACTCGGTCCGGATCGTGGCCCGCGGCGACGCCCTGCTCTCGCCCGAGGTCACGCGGCGCGTCATCGCCCGGTTCACCGAACGGGGGCCCGCCACGCCCGCGCGGCGGCCGGCGGAGCTGACCGACCGCGAGTTCGAGGTGCTGGAACACCTCGCGCGCGGCGCGAGCAACTCGGAGATCGCCGGCGCGCTGTACCTGGGCGAGACGACGGTGAAGACGCACGTGTCGCGCATCCTGGCCAAGCTGGGCCTGCGCGACCGCACGCACGCCGTCGTGTTCGCCTACGAGCACGGGATCGTGGAGCCGGGCCAAGGGGGTCCTCCGCGAGGATGACCCCGGGAGTCGATCTCGCGCCGGACGCGCCGCCGGGTTGCGGGACCTAGCGTTGCGGTCATGTTGACAGTGACGTCGGTCAGCCGGAGTTTCGGCGACCACCAGGTCCTCGACGGGGTGTCCTTCGAGGTCCGACCCGGCCGCATGACCGGGTTCCTGGGCGCGAACGGGTCCGGCAAGACCACCACCATGCGCATCGTCCTCGGCGTCCTGGCGGCGCAGGGCGGCACGGTCGCCTGGCACGGCTCGCCGGTGACCGGCGCGGTGCGGCAGCGGTTCGGGTACATGCCCGAGGAGCGCGGCCTCTACCCGAAGATGGCCGTCGGCGAGCAGATCGCCTGGCTCGGGCAGCTGCACGGCCTCGACAAGGACACCGCGCGGCGCAACACCGAGCGGCTGCTCGACCAGCTCGAACTGGGGCACCGGGCCAAGGACAAGCTCGAGGAGCTGTCGCTGGGCAACCAGCAGCGCGCGCAGGTCGCCGCCGCGCTCGTGCACGACCCCGTCATGCTGATCCTGGACGAGCCGTTCTCCGGGCTGGACCCGATCGCGGTCGAGACGGTGCTCGGCGTGCTGCGCGAGCGGGCCGCGAACGGCGTGCCCGTGCTGTTCTCCAGCCACCAGCTGTCGGTGGTGGAACGGCTCTGCGACGACGTGGTGATCATCTCCGGCGGCCGGATCGCGGTCGCCGGCGCGCGGGACGAGCTGCGGACCCGGTACGGCACCACGAGGTTCGAGCTGGTCGTGGCGTCCGACGCGGGGTGGGTGCGCGACGTGC
The DNA here is from genome assembly GCF_055603705.1 of Actinosynnema sp. NPDC037264. Lineage (NCBI taxonomy): Bacteria > Bacillati > Actinomycetota > Actinomycetes > Pseudonocardiales > Pseudonocardiaceae > Actinosynnema > Actinosynnema sp. NPDC037264. The sequence continues at coordinate 47,651 of NZ_JBVJVK010000002.1, forward strand.
CGGGCGTCCGGGTGGTCGACGTGGACGGTCCGCGCGTGGTGTTCGAACCGGACGGTGACGCCGAAGTGGACCAGGCGGTCCTGGCAGCGGCCCTGCGCCGCGGTCCCGTGCGCAGCTTCACCCCCGTAGTGCCGACGCTCGGCGAGATCTTCATGGAGGCGATCTGATGACCGGCGTGGCGGAGCGGGAGCGGGACGGCGGGTCGCGCGGGTTCGTCGCGGCCACCAGGCTGGTGGCCGAGCGGGAGATGAAGACCTTCCTGCGCGCCAAGGCCTTCTGGATCGGCCTCGGCGTGATCGTGGTGGGGTTGTTCGCGATGTCGATCCTGCCGACCGTGATCGGCGGCGGCGAGACCAAGGTGGCCACGGTCGGCGCGCGGGCCGCGGACGTGCTGACGGACACCGGTGTCGAGGTCCGCGCCGTCGCCGACGTGGCCGAGGCCGAGGCGCTGGTCCGGTCGGAGGAGGTGGAGGCGGCGGTCGTGCCGGACCCGACGGGCGAGTCGGCCACGGGTGTCCGGGTGGTCGCGCTGGCCGACCCGCCGACCGACGTCCTGGCCGCGCTGCGCACCGCGCCGCCGGTCGACCTGCTCGACCCGGCCGAGGTCGGCCAGGGTCAGCGGCAGCTCGTGATCATGGTGTTCGCCCTGCTGTTCCTCATGTTCGGGATGAGCGGCACGGCGATCGCGCAGAGCACGGTCACCGAGAAGCAGACGCGGATCGTGGAGATCCTGGTGTCGACGGTGCCGGTGCGCGCGCTGCTGGCGGGCAAGATCGTGGGCCACTCGCTGCTGACGATCGGCCAGGTGCTGGTGATCGCGGTGGCCGGGCCGGTGGCGATGCGGCTCGGCGGGCACTCGGAGCTGCTGGCGCTGGTCGCGCCCGCGCTGGGCTGGTTCGTGCCGTTCCTGCTGCTCGGCTTCGTGCTGCTGGCCGCGATGTGGGCGGTGGCCGGGTCGTTGGTCAGCAGGCAGGAGGACCTGGGTTCGAGCATGGGCCTGGTGATGCTCCTGGTGATGGGGCCCTACTTCGGCGTGATGTTCTTCTCCGACAACGTCGCCGTGCTCACCGTGCTGTCGTTCCTGCCGTTCTCGTCGGCGATCGCCATGCCGGTGCGGCTGTTCGCCGGTGACGCGGCGCTGTGGGAACCGCTGCTGGCCATGGGGTTGCTGGCCGGGACGGTGGTGCTGACCGTGCTGCTGGCGAGCCGGGTGTACTCCGGGTCGCTGCTGCACACCGGCGGCAAGCTCGCGCTGGCCAAGGCCTGGGCCAGGGAGGCGTAGCTCACCCGGTCCGGGCGAGCTTCGCCAGCAGTTCCAGCAGGATGCCCCGCTCGCCGGGGGTGAGCGGGGCATCCGGGGTCCGCGCGACGAGCGCGACCAGCTTCTCGGCCTCGGCGGGCAGGCCGGTGCGGTCGGCGTCGGGCCGGGTGATCAGCACCGCGTCGAGCACGGCTTCGAGGTTGCGCTCGGACAGCCCTGCGGCGCCCGGCGCGTCGGGGTCGCCGATCAGCAGGATCGTGGTGCCGACGGTGGCGGCGTGGACGGTCTGCACGGCCTCGTCCACCGTGACGCGCACCAGGCCGGCCTCGGCGATCCGCTCGACGATCCGGCGGAGGATCCGCTCGCCCTCCAGCGCCGCCGGGTGCCGACCGGCCCGCACGCCGCCGTACATCAGCCCGTAGAACGCGGGGTTGCGCAGCCCGAACTCCACGTGCCCGTGCCAGCCGCGGCGCAGGTCCTCGACCGGGTCGGGAGACGGGCGACGCCTGCGCTTCTCCGCGAGGTAGCGCTCGAACCCGTCGGCGACCACGGCGTCGAGCAGACCGCGCTTGTCGCCGAAGTAGTGGTAGACGGTCGGCGGCGTGACGCCCGCGCGCGTGCACACGTCGCGGATCGACGTGCCCTCGATGCCGACCTTGCCGACCAGGGTCGCCGCCGCGGCCAGGATGCGCTCCCGCGCCTGCTGCCCCTCGCTCATGTAACCGGACTATACCCACACTTGTCACCGTTATAGAACTCGTCTAACGTCGATATAGAGATGGTGTAACGACGTGCAAGTGGAGGTCGCGATGCGACGATGGACCGCCCTGGCCGCGGGCGTGGCGCTGCTGGTCGCCCCTGCGGCCCACGCCCATCCCGGACCCGGGACATCCCCCGGCGGCACGCCGCCGACGACCGGGTACGGCCACGGCTGGCAGCCGTTGGCGCCGATCGCGAGCGGGCCGCGGCAGGAGCACAGCGTCGCCGCGCTCGACGGCCGGGTCTACGTCATCGGCGGCATCCTCCCGAACGCCGGCGGCGGGGTCGTGACCACCGACAAGGTCGAGGTCTACGACCCGCGCACCGACCGCTGGTCGACGGCCGCGCCCCTGCCGGTGGCGATGAACCACCCGAACGTGGCGGCGGTGGGCGGTCGGCTCTACGTCGTGGGCGGGCTGACCGGCGGCGCGTCGTGGCAGGCGTTGCCCGACAGCTACGTCTACGACCCGCGCGCGGACCGGTGGACCGAACTGCCGCCGATGCCCGCCGGCGCCGAACGCGGCAGCGCCGCCGTGGGCGTGCGGGGGACGAAGATCTACCTCGCCGGCGGCATGCGGACGTTGACGCCCGGACCCGGCGGGTTGCAGGACACGGTGGACACCGTGTCGTCCTACGACGTCGTCACCGGTCGCTGGGAGTCGTTGCCGAGCCTGCCCGAGGCCCGTGACCACGTCGGCGGCGCGATCCTCGGTGCGACGTTCTACGTGCTCGGCGGACGTGACCGGGGCCAGGTGAACGTCCGGGACAGCGTGTACGCGCTCGACCTGCGCACCCGGCGCTGGACCGAGCGCGCGCCCATGCCGACCGCCCGGGGCGGCATCGCGACCGCCGTCGTCGGCGGCCGGATCCACGCGTTCGGCGGCGAGGGCAACCACGCGCCGGGCGCGCACGGCGTCTTCCCCGACCACGAGGTGTACGACGTGGCCCGCGACCGCTGGCAGCGCCTGGCGCCGATGCCGGTACCCCGCCACGGCACCGCCGCCGTCGCGGTGGACGGCACGATCTACGTCCCGGGTGGTGGCACCACGAGCGGCGCCGGCCCGGTGGCCGTGAACGACGCCTACCGCCCCGGCGCCCGCTGAGCCGGAGGCGACGGCCGTCGCGCGCGGTTCCCGGTCGTCGGTGTCGGAACGGGGTGGTGGCCGGTCCGGGCGGGGAGACGGACTGGCTCACCTCCCCGTGGACCGAGGACCTCACCCCACGTCGGCGCGCTGACCGGACCGGTCGACCGCATCGTGCTCGGCCGCGAGCTCGCCGAGGACCTGCTGGACGAACTGCACCTGTTCGTCGACCCGACCGCGATCGGCACGGGCCTGCCGGTGTTCGGCGACACCGCCGCCCGACGGCGGTTCCGGCTGGTGGAGGCCCGCGCGTTCGACTGCGGCATCACCGCGCTGCACTGCGGACGCCCCTGATCGCGCCCCGGAGACGTCCCCGGACGCCGTACCGTGCGGCGTGACCGACCGGCACGGCGTGAACGTGGCGGCGCGCTGCGGGCAACACCTGGTGTGAGGATCATGACCGAGCACGCGGGCGGCGGGGCCGCGGCCGCCGACGACCGGCCGGACCTGGCCGGACCGCACCCGTCGCGGCTCTTCGGGCAGCTGTTCGACCGGCACGCCCGGCCGCTGCACCGGTACCTGGCCCGCCGCGTCGGCGACCTGGCCGACGACCTGGTCGGCGAGACGTTCCTGATCGCGTTCCAGACCCGCACCGGGTACGACCCGGGCCGCGGCACGGCGCGTTCCTGGCTCTACGGCATCGCCACGAACCTGCTGCGCAGGCACGTGCGGCAGGAGGTGCGCGGGCTGCGCGCGGCGGCGCGGGCGGCCGGGTCGGCCTCGGGCGCCGAGGACCACGGGAACCGGGTGGCCGACCGGGTGGACGCCTCGTCGCGGGCCAGGCTGCTGGCCGGCGCGCTGGTCGGGCTGGACGAGGGCGACCGGGACGTGCTGCTGCTGACCAGCTGGGCGGGCCTCGACTCGAACGAGGTCGCCGAGGCGCTCGGCATCCCCGTCGGCACGGTCCGCTCCCGGCTGCACCGCGTGCGGCAGCGGCTGCGGGCCCACGCGTCGAACACCGAGCACACGAGGAGCGGCGATGAGTGACGACGACGTCCGCCGCCTGTGGACCGAGGACGAACTGGACTCCGCGCTGGACGCCTTGAACGCCCACGTCCGCGCGGACGAGCCGGTGCTCGTCCGGACCAGGGCGGCGTTGCTCGCGGACATCGAGCAGGAGGAGGAGGGCGTGACCACGACACCGGAGCGCCGACCACGGAGGAGCACCGGGCGCTGGTTGGCCGCCGCGGCGGTGGTCGTGGTGCTGGTGGCCGGGGCCCTGGTCGCGCAGACCGTGTCGTTCGGCGGTCCCGCGCCGGCGACCGCCGAGGCCGTGCGGACGCTCGACCAGGCGGCCTCCACGACGATCGGCGCCGTGGACGAGCCCGTCGGGCCCGGTCAGTACCGCTACGTCGCGACGCACGCCTGGTGGATGGGCACGACCTCGGTCGAGGGCAAGGGCTTCGCCTGGCTCACGGAGCACCTGATGGAGACGTGGGTGCCCGCGAACCCGAGCGACGAGTGGATGCTGCGCCGGGACGCGACCGGCAACGAGCAGTGGGTCATCGGCACGCGGGCGGAGGCGGAGGCGGCTGGCGTGGCCGGCCGGCGCGGCTTGCCCGACCGGCGCGGCTGGCCCGAGGGGGAGTGGCGCGCGCCGTGCGGCGACTTCTTCGGCGAGTCGAAGTGCCAGGACGGCGGTTCCTGGCAGAACCCGACCGCCGAGTGGCAGGCGGGCCTGCCGACCGATCCGGACGCGCTGTTCGAGCGGCTGCGGGCCGACGTGCCGGACGGCCGGGGTGACGCCGCGCTGTTCGCCTACGCCGCCGACGCGTTGCGCAGCGGGCTGGTCGACAAGGACGTGCGTGCCGCGATCTACCGGGCGTTGACCAGGATCGACGGCCTGGAGGTGACCGAGGAGCAGGCCAACCTGGGCGGTCGGGTCGGCATCGCGTTGGGCGTCGAGGACGACGACCGGCGCCGGGACATCATCATCGACCCGGAGACCGGCCGGTTCATCGGCGAGCGGCAGGTCGCGACCGACGACGTGGACGACTTCGAGGCCGGGACCGTGCTGGAGTTCACCGCGGTGACGACGGCGGTGGTGGACGCCATCGGGGTCGAGCCCGCCGGCTGATCGGGGAGCCCGGCGGTTCGGGGGCCCGTGCGCTCGACGGCGCGCGGGCCCTTCGGCGTGCTCACGCAAAGTTACGGGCAACGGGCCGCGTGCGGACGCCGTATAGGGGGTGACCGAGTGGAGGAGGTGTCACGTGCACGATCGGGACCGCGAGTTCCGGGCGTACTTCGAGGCACGGGCGGCTGTCGTGCGGCGGACCGCCTTCTTGTTGTGCGGCGATTGGCACCGGGCCGAGGACCTGGCGCAGACGGCGCTGGCCAAGGTCTACGTGCACTGGGGGCGGTTGGACCGGGAGGGACGGGTCGACGCGTACGTGCGCAAGGTGCTCGTGCGGGCCGTGATCGACGAGTCGCGGTGGCGGGGACGGCGGCCGGAGACGGTGGTCGAGGCCGTGCCGGAGGTGGCCGAGGCGTCGACGGGGCTCGAGGAGGCCCTGGACGTGCGGCGGGCGTTGGCCGCGCTGCCGCCCAGGCAGCGGGCCGCGGTCGTGCTGCGGTACTGGGAGGACCTGCCGGTCGCGGAGACCGCGGCGGCGCTGGGCTGCAGCGAGGGAACGGTGAAGAGCCAGGTCGCCAAGGGGCTGGGCGCCCTGCGCCGGGCGTTGGCGACCAAGCGGACCGTGCTGTGGGAGGGCTCGTGAGCGACGAGGTGCGGGACATGATCAGGTCGGCGTTGGCGGACGAGCCCGCGTTGGGCCTGGCGTTCGAGCAGGTGGTCGAGGACGGGCGCAGGCGGCGGGCACGTCGGCGGTACGGCGCGCTGACCGCCGCGGCGGCGGGTGTCGTGGCGGTGGTCGCGGTCGCGGTGAGCGGGACGTTCGGGCAGGCCTCGGCCCCGCCCGCCGGCGTGCTGTCGACGTCGCCGACGACGAGCGCGACGTCGGCGGTCGTGACGACTCCGGGATGCGCGGCGGAGCGGATGACGGGCGGCTTCCCCGACCAGCCGCGCGGTTCGGCGACGCCGGCGGAACTGGCCGAGTCCGGTCGCCTCACCGAGGCGTTCGCGCGGTTCGCGCTGCCGTTGCCGGCGGGGGTCGAGGCGACACCGCTGCGGCTCTGCGCCATCGCGGACAGCTGGGGCGGCAACTTCGTGCTGACCGGCGACCGGACGGTCATCGTCTACGTCAGGCCGCTCGGCGGCCAGCCGCCGGGGGAGTGCACGCTGTCGGGGGCGCCCACGTCGGAGGTCCGGTGCGCGATCGAGCAGCTGCCGGACGGGGCGACGGCGAAGGTCGACGTGTTGTCGACGGCCGAGGTGACGATGGCCACCGTCGAGGTGTGGCGCACCGACGGCACGTACGTGCGCGTCATGGAGACCGGCGGACAGGGCTCCAAGACGAGGGTGCTCGACGACGACCGCCTGACCGCCATCGCCACCGCGCCGCAGCTCAAGGTGCAGTGGGTGGGCCGTCCGGTGCCCCCCGCGCCTTCGGACCGCCGCGCGGCCGAGCTCGACCCGGTGCTGGCGGGCGCCCTCCCACCCGGTTTGAGGCCCGAGCGGACTCCCGCCGAGGAGGCGTTGAAGTTCGGCATCAGGCAGGGCGCCTACCGCGCGATCGCCAACCTGACCGACGCCGCCGGCAGCGGCTGGCTGATGGTGAACCTGGAGAAGCCCGGCGGCGGCGAGGTGGGCTGCGCCGGTCGTGCCGCGTGCCGCCTGGTCGACCTCTCGGATGGCCGCAAGGCGGCGTTGGAGACCGTGGTGGAAGGGGGCGTGACCAGGCTGTCGCTGACCGCGCAGGCGGCGGACGGCACGTGGGTCAGCGTCCAGACCTCCAACGCCGCGCAGACCGGCGGGGCGTCCGACGCACCGACGCGCCCGACCCCGCCGCTGGGGGAGGCGGACCTGGTCCGGATCGCGGAACTGCCGGACCTGCACTGGTGACCGGTGGTGCGGGCGCGTCGTCGAGGGGTGGCCGCGCCCGCACCGCCGGTGCCGCTACCGCTGGGTGATGTCGGACGGCGAGTAGAAGCAGTTCTTGCCGTCCGCGCCCTCACCGATCTTCTTCGGCTCGGAGCCCTTCGGCACGCCCTGGTACTTCTCGCAGATCACCGTGCTGCCGTAGACGGTGATGCGGGAGAAGCGGGCGGTGTCGCCCCAGTTGGTGTTGATGCCCGCGAGGACCTTCGTCGACCGCGCCGTGACGCCGTCCATGACCACGTGGCGCTGGTAGGACGTCGAGCAGTTGCCGCAGGCGCGGTAGAGCTTGCCGCTGCTGTGCACCTGGAAGTTGCGGATGGTCACGGTGCCCGCGCCGTTGTGCTGGAACACCTTGTCCGCGCCCGACTTCGCGCCGCCGCCGTCGACCAGGTACTGCGCCGAGGAGCTGGAGGACTTGAACGTCGCGGCGTCCTCGCCCACGTCGTTCCACCAGACGTTGCGGATGGTGCAGGAACCCTCGCAGTGGATGCCGTCGCCCGCCGGGGCGTCGATGATCACGTTCTGGATGGTGCCGCCGTTGGCCACCACGAACATCGGGTCCTGGCTCTCGCCCTGGCCGCCGTCACCGATGCCGTAGTACCGCTTCATGCCGCCGTCGAAGAACGTGCCGGCGTTGCGGGTGGTCGGGGTGTGCACGCTGCCCGTGTCGGTGGGCCAGGGGCCGCTGCCGTCACCGCCGCCACCGGGGTTGGTGGTGGTGGTGGTGGTGGTGGTGGTGGTGGTGGTCCGGCTGGTGGTCGAGGGCGAGGTGGAGGGGGAGACGGACGTGCTGGTCGGCGAGCCGGTGCACGTCACCCCGTTGAGCTTGAACGAGGTCGGCGCGGGGTTCGAGCCGGACCACGAGCCGTTGAAGCCGGGCGTCGTGCTCGCGCCGGTGGCCAGGGAGCCGTTGTAGCTCGCGTTGCGGACGGTCACCGTGCTGCCCGACTGGCTGAACTCGCCGCCCCACAGCTGGTCGACGCGCTGGCCGGCGGCGAAGGTCCACTCCAGGCTCCAGCTCGACAGGGCGTCACCCAGGTTGGTGATCGTGACGTTCGCGCCGAACCCGCCGCCCCACTGGTTCGTGACGGTGTAGTCGACGCGGCACCCGACGGCCGCGTAGGCGCTCTGGCCGCCGGCCACCACCATCGCCGCGGCCATCGCCGTCACCGAAGCCGCGGCCGTGATCGCCGCGAATCGACCGGTCAGCTTTCTTCTGCGCGTGCCAGTAACCGTGTTCATGCGTCGCCTCCTTGCGAGCAGGGCATTCTGGGAGCGCTCCCAGGAAGGGTAACCCTGCGCGGTCACATTTGTGTAGGAAGTTCATGCACGTGAATAGGTCCGCGTACAGGCGATGTTTCGACGAATTCGCGAATTGTCGTCGAATGGCGATCGCGTTCATGGGACGCACGGGCGCGTCGCCAGCGCGCGAACCGGGCAACGTCGAGCAGGTCCGGCGCGCCCGTCCGTGGGAGCCTGGGGTGCGCCGACCGCCGAGAGGAGACCCATGGCCCAGCCCCCGATCGCCGTCACGGGCGCCACCGGGCACGTCGGTGGCCGCGTCGCCCGCCGCCTCGCGGAAGCAGGGCACGCCCAGCTGCTGCTCGTCCGCGACCCCGCCCGCGCGCCCAAGGTGCCCGCGGCGACCGTGGCGAAAGCCGGGTTCGCCGACCACGACGCCGTTCGCCGGGCCCTCGACGGCATCCCGACCGTCCTCATGGTCTCGGCTTCGGAATCACCCGACCGGGTGGACCAGCACCGCGCCTTCGTCGACGCCGCGGCGGCGGCCGGGGTCGCCCACCTCGTCTACCTCTCGTTCGTGGGCGCCGCGCCGAACGCCACCTTCACCCTCGCCCGCGACCACTGGGCCACCGAACGGCACGTCGAAGCCAGTGGGCTGGACTTCACGTTCCTGCGGGACAACCTCTACGCCGACTACCTGCCCGCCATGGTCGGGGACGACGACGTGCTGCGCGGTCCCGCCGGGAACGGTCGCCTGGCCGCCGTCGCGCGGGACGACGTCGCCGACGCCGCGACCGCCGTGCTCACCGACCCCGACGCCCACGCGGGCCGCACTTACGACCTCACGGGTCCGGCGGCGCTCACCTTCCACGAGATCGCCGACGTGCTGTCGGCAGCCACCGGCCGGACGATCACCTACCACCCGGAGACGGTCGACGAGGCCTATCGCTCGCGTGCCGGGTACGGAGCGCCCGACTGGCAGCTCGACGCCTGGGTCTCCACCTACACCGCCGTCGCCAGCGGCGAGCTGTCCGAGGTCGGCGACGCCGTGCCCACCCTCACCGGCCACCCCGCCACGTCGTTGGCGGACCTGCTCCACCGACGACGTGACGGGTGAGCGGGCTCAGCGGGCCAGCGGGATCTCGAAGTGGACGGTCTGGAAGCTAATCGGGTCGCCGTCACGCGCGTCGTGCACCTCCTCGGCCACCGAGCGCCAGAACGGCTCGGCACCCGCGATCCGGGTGTCGGTGTGCAGGTACAGCCGCTCGTAGCCCGGCGTCCCCGCGACGAACGCGGTGGCCATGTCGACCAACGCGCGCGCCAGCCCGCACCGGCGGTGCTCCGGCCGCACGTACACGCGGAACAACTGCGCCGTGCTGCCGTCCGGGTAGCGGGCGGCCAGCCAGGCGGGGTGCGGCGGGCTGGCCGGCGCCGTGGCGCGCACGCCGGTCGTACCCACCACCTCGTCGCCCTTGACCGCGACGAACAACGCGTGCCGGTCGGGCCGCAGGTACGCGCCGTCGAGGTCGACCACGTCACCGTGCCACTCGGGCCGGTAGCCGTAGCCGAACTCCTGGTAGAACGTGTCCAGCATGACGCTGCGCGCGCCGTCCACGTCGGTCGGCGAAGCCAGGCGGACCTCGTAAGGCCCTACTTCGCGGTGGTACAAGGTCATGTCTTCCTCTCCTCTGTTCCTTCCATCGAGCGGCCCAGCAGGCCGATGGTCACCGGGTGGGTGGGGGAGCCCAGGACGTCGCCCGCCGGCCCGTGCTCGACGACGTGCCCGCGGTGCAGCACGGCGACGCGGTCGGCCAGCCGCGCGACGACGGCCAGGTCGTGGCTGATCAGCACGACGGTGCAGGTCAGCGCGGCGAGCTGGTCGAGCAGGCTCGCCTGGGTCAGGGTGTCGAGGCCGGAGGTGATCTCGTCGCACACCAGCACGTCAGGCCGGGCCAGCAGCGCCCGCACCAGCGCCGCGCGTTGCAGCTCGCCGCCGGACAGCCCGGACGGCCGGCGGGTCACGGTCGCCTCGTCCAGCCCCACGGCCGCCAGTTCCGCCAACGCCGCCGCACGCGGGTCGGCGACGCCACCGAGCCGCACCGCGGTCCGGCTGACCTGGTCCAGCACGGTCCGGTAGGCGTCGAACGACGCACGGGCGTCCTGGAACACGTACTGCACCGCGGCCAACTGCGCCCGTGACCGGCGGCGCAACGACCGGGGCAGCGGACGCCCGTCCAGCAGCACGTCACCGGTGAACCCGGCGTGCAGCCCGGCGACGCACCGGGCCAGCGTGGTCTTGCCGCTCCCGGAGCGCCCCACGACGGCGAGGCACTCGCCCGCGCCCACCCGCACGTCCACGTCGTGCAGCACGGTCGTGGCACGGTGCCGCGCCGTCAGCGCCCGCGCCTCCAGCCGAACCGGCTCGACCGGCCGTTCGGCGGGCACGGTGACCCGGGGCTGCGCCGCGACCAGCTCGGCGGTGTAGGCCGTCCGCGGCCGGTCGAGCACGTCGGCCACCGGCCCCGCCTCCACGACCTGGCCCGCCCGCAGCACCACGACCTCGTCCGCCAACGCCCGCACCACGTCCAGGTCGTGCGTGAGCAGCACCAGCGCCACGCCCTGCGCCACGACCGACGACAGCTCGTCGACCACCTCGGCCCGGGTGATCGGGTCCTGCCCGGTGGTCGGCTCGTCCGCGACCAGCACCGCCGGGTCGCCGACCAGCGCCTGCGCCAGCACCACCCGTTGCTGCTGGCCGCCCGACAGCTCGTGCGGGTACCGGCGCAGCAGCTCCACCGGCACGCGGGCGCGGCGCAGCGCGTCGGCGATCAACGTGTCGCGATCACCGGGGTGCAGGGCGGCGATCTCCCGGAACACGCCACCGAGCCGCCGCACCGGGTTCAGCGCCGCGGACGGCTGCTGCGGCACGAACCCGATCCGCCCGGTCACCGTGATCCGCCCGCTCACCGACACCCCCGGCGCGTGCTCGCCGAGCAGCGCCAACCCCGTGGTGGTCTTGCCGCTGCCGGACGCGCCGACCAGCGCCACCACCTGCCCCGCCGACAGCGCGAAACTGACACCGTCGACCAACGCGCGCGACCCGGCCACCGCGCGCAGGCCCTCCACGTGCACCACCGCCGTCACGTCCGCGCCTCCGCCCGCAACGCCCGGTCGAACACCAGGTTCAACCCCACCGACAACGCCACGATCAGCAACGCGGGCACGACCACCGCCCACGGCTGCAGGAACAGCCCCACCCGGTTGCGGTCGACCATGACGGCCCAGTCGGCGGCGTCCGGCGCGACGCCGACGCCCAGGAAGCTGGCCGACGCGACCAGGTACAGCGCGCCGGTCAGCCGCACGCCCAGGTCGGCGGCCAGGGTCCGCAGCATCGATCGTCCCGTGTAGACGATGGACGTCCGCCACCACGCCTCGCCCTGCAACCGCATCGCCTCCAGCGCGGGCCGGCCGGCGATCTCCAGCGCAGCGGCCCGCGAGATCCGCGCCACGTCCGGGAAGTTGACCAGCGCCACCACGCCGACGAGCACCACCAGCCCCGGCCCGGCGATCGCCGCCACCAGGATCAGCACCAGCAACGACGGCACCGCGAGCAGCAGGTCCAAGGGCCGCATCAGCACCTCGTCCACGATCCGCAGGCGGGTCATCGCGGCGAGGACGCCCCACGGCACGCCGAGCACGTACGAGAACACCGTCGCCAGCAACGCCACCAGCACCACCGTCTGCCCGCCCGCGAGCACCTGGTGCCACACGTCCCGGCCGACGAAGTCGGTGCCCAGCGACGAGTTCTCCGCGAACGGCGCGCCCCGCGTCAGCTCGGCCGGCACGAACAACGGGCCCACCAGCGCCAGTGCCAGCGGCACCAGCACGAGCAACCAGCCGACGCCCCTCACGCGATCGCCACCGATCGCGGCGCGAGCCGGAACACGAGCAGGTCCGCGACCAGGTTCACCACCACCGTGGTCACCGCGAACACCACCGCCAGCCCTTGCACCACCGGCAGGTCGCGGCCCGCGACCGCGTCCACCAGGATCGTGCCGAGACCGGGGACGACGAACACCGCCTCGACCACGATCACGCCGCCGAGCAGCCAGTCGGTGGTCCGCGCCACCTGCTGCACGGCGGGCGCCAGCGCGGTCGGCAGCGCGTGCGCGAACCGGACCCGCGTCACCCCGATGCCCAGCCGCCGCGCGTGCCGGACGTAGTCGGACGCCAGCGCGTCGATCATGCCGGCGCGCACGAGCCGGCTGATCGAGCACAACGGCCGCGCGACGAGCACCACCAGCGGCAGCACCAGCACGGCGGGCTGCCCGAGCAGGTCCGCGCCCACCGCCGTGGGCGGCAGCCACCGCAACTGCACCCCGAACAACGCGATCAGCACGACGGCCAGCGCGAACTCCGGGATCGAGTGCAGGCCCACGGTCACCGTCGTGACCACCCGGTCCACCGGCCCGCCCTCGCGCAACGCCGCCAGCACGCCCAGCAGCACGGCCAGCGGGACCAGCAGCACCAGGGCGAGCACGGCCAGCACGAGCGTCGGACCCAGCCCGTCGTGCAGGAACTCCGCCACCGGCCGACCGGAGATCAGCGACACGCCGAAGTCGCCCCGCGCCAACCCCCGGAGCCAGTCGCCGAACCGCGGAAGCGGCGGCCGGTCCAACCCCATCGCGGCGCGGATCTGCGCGATCCGCTGGGGATCCGGGTTGTCGCCCGCCAACGCCACCGCCGCGTCCCCCGGCAACGCCTGCACCAGCAGGAACACCGCGGTGACGACGGCGAGCACCTGGACCAGGCCGATGGCCAGCCGCCGGGCCGCGTACCGGCGCAGGCTCATCCCAGCCACACCTTGTCGAACCGCGCCCAGTCGAGCGTGTTCGCGGGCGCGGTGGAGATGCCGCCCACCTTCGGCGCGGCGCCGACGATCCAGTCCGCGAAGCCCCACATCAGGTAGCCGCCCTCGGCGTGCAGGGAGCGCTGCATCTCCCGGTACACCTCGCCGCGCCGCCCGGCGTCCACAGTGGACACAGCCTGGTCGTACAGCGCGTCGAACTCGGGCCGGGCCCACTTGGTCACGTTCGTGCCCGAACCGCTCAGCAGGCGTTGCGCGACGTGGGTCTCGATCGGCATCGCGCCGGAGCGGAAGCTCGACAGCGAGCCGTTCTTGAGCGTGTCGGACCAGTAGCTGTCCTTGTTGCCGGTGACCACCTCGATGGTCAGCCCCGAACCCTTGACCTGGTCGGCGAACACCGTGGCGGCCTCGACCATCCCGGCCGCGGCGGTGGACGTGTCCAGCTTGACCGTGAGGCCCTCGGCGCCCGCGCGGCGGATCAGGAACTTCGCCTTGTCCAGGTCGCGCGTGCGCTGCGGGATGTCGTCGGCGTAGTGCTGGTAGCCCTTGCCGAACAGGTCGTTGCCCACCTGCCCGGAGCCCGCGAGCACCGACTCGACCAGCTGCGCCCGGTCGGCCAGCAGGAACATCGCCTCGCGCAGGTCCCGGTTGTCGAACGGCGGCCGGTCCAGCTTCATCGCGAAGGCCTGCACGGCGCTGTTGGGCGCGCGGTGGATCGCCATCCGGTCCCCGGCCGCGTGGCTGCGCGCGGTGGTCGGGGTGAGGTCGTGCGCGTACTCGACCTGGCCGCCGAGCAGCGCGTTCGTCCGCGCGGACTCCTCGTTGGCGATCACGAACTCCAGCTCGTCCAGGTGGGGCGCGCCCTCCCAGTACTCGGCGTGCCGCTTGAGCAGCACCGACTTGCCCGGCTCGAACGACACGAAGCGGAACGGCCCCGAGCCGACGGGCGTGGTGAAGTCCTCCGTGCCGGCGGGCACGATGTACGCGCCGAACGCCGCCAGCACGTTCGGGAACTCCACGAACGGCCGCTTCAGCGCGAACTCCACCGTCCGCTCGTCCACCGCGCGGCTGTTGGGCAGGTCGATCAACGCGAGGCTGGACTTGGCCCGGAACGCGCGGGCGGGGTCGAGGATGCGGGCGTAGCTGGCCAGCACGTCCTCCGCGCGCACCGGCTGCCCGTTGTGGAAGGCGGCCTGCCGCAACGTGATCCGCCAGCGGGTCAGGCCGGCGTCCGGCTCCCACTTCTCGGCGAGTCTGGGCTGCGCGGAGACGTCCGGGCCGAGGTCGGCGAGCTTGTCGTACAGCGCCTTGGACCGGGCGGCCTCCACGAACAGGTTCGCCAGGTGCGGGTCCAGCACCTCCTTGGCGCCGGCGCCCGCGAACGCTGCGCGCAGCCGACCGCCGTCGCGCGGGGTGGACGCGGAGGAGGTCGGTTCGGCGGCGCCGCACCCGGTGAGGGCGGCGACCGAGAGGCCGGCGGTGAGGCCGAGGAAACCGCGGCGGTTGAGGGGGTGCATGTCGTTCCTTTCAGTGGCGCAGGCGCGCGACGAGGTGCAGGCGGTCTCCGGACAGGGCTTCGCTCAACTCGACGTCGGCCGTCCCCGGTTCGTCGGGCGCCCACGGTGGCTCGGTGCGCGGCCCCGGCGCGTCGAACAGGGCGAGCACGTCGAAACCGGCGTGGTCGAGGAAGTGCCGCAGCTCCTGCGGGAACAGCAGCCGCCACGCCGAGCGCTGCACGAGCGGCTGCGCGCCGGGCCACCACCACTCGCGGCGGCGGCGCAGCAGCTGGGCGGCGTGGTCGATCCAGAGCCTCGTGTGGGAGGTGTAGGAGACGCCTTCCCAGACGACCGTGCGGGTGCGGACGCCGTCGAGCAGTTCGGTGTTGCCCAGGAAGAACGCGCCGTTGCGCATCTCCGCCACCAGCAGGCCGCCCGGTTCGAGGTGGTCGCGGCAGCGGCGCAGGAACTCGTCCAGGTCGGCGTTCGTGTGGCAGTACAGCAGCGCGCTGTCCAGGCACGTGATCACGTCGAAGCGCCGGCCGAGCGCGAACGACCGCATGTCGCCGAGCACGAACCCGACCGCCGGGTGGTGCGCGCGGGCGTGCTGGACCATGCGCTCGGAGCTGTCCAGCCCGACCACCTCGTAGCCGAGCCCGGCCAGGTGGCCCGCGTCGCGGCCGGTGCCGCAGCCGACGTCCAGCAGGGTGCGCCCCCCGCCGAACCTGGTCACCACGTCGTGCGCGAAGCGGGCGGCGACGTGGTCCGGATCGGGGAACTGCCGTTCGTAGAGACCGGGGTTGTCGGTCAGCAGGTTCTCGCTCATCGGGCCACCTCTCGTTTCACGGTGAGCGCGCCACGGCGGTGCAGCCAGGCCACGGCCGCCGCGCACCCGAGCCCGACGCCGACGCAGAGCAGCGACGCCACCGGGGCCGACCGGCCGAACACCCAGCCGATCGCCGCGTTGCCCAGGGCCGCGGCCAGGCCGGAGACCAGGTAGAACACGCCGAAGTACGTGCCGGCCAGACCGGTGCGGCCGAACGCGGGGATCAGCTCGTAGACGAACGGGTGCGCGATCATCACGCCCACCGACAGCAGCAGCGCGGCGACCAGCACGGGCGTGATGCCGCCGAGCGGGCCGACGTGGCTCACCGCCGTGGCGACGAAACCCAGCCCCATCACGGCGAGCCCGAGCGCGATGGCCCGACCGCGCGCGAGCCGGTCCAGCGCACGCGTGATGCGCACCTGGAACAGCAGCGTGGCCAGGGTGGACACCAGGAACAGCGCCGCGACGGCGAACGACGAGCCGGACAGCCGCCGCGCCTCCAGCGGCAGCACCAGGTACAGCTGGTTCTGCAGCACGAACATGCCGGTGAGCGCGCCGGTGAACGCCAGGAACCGCCGGTCCGACAGGCACTCGCGCCAGTCGTCGAGCACCGTGCCCCGGTGCGGCGCCGCCTGCCGGTCGGGCAGCACGACGGCCTGCGCGACCGTCAGCGCGGCGAAGATCCCGGCCGCCACCAGTGCCGCGACGCGGAAGTCCCACAGCATCAGCAGGCCGCCCAGCAGCGGCCCGGTCAGCGCGCCCGCCTGCCCGTAGACGTTGAACAGGGCGAACGCGCCCGCCCGGTCGGACGACTCGTCGGCGATGTACGCGCGCACGGCCGGGTTGAACAACGCGCCGGCCAGTCCGCTGAGGACCGAGGCGGCCAGCAGCACCGCCACCGACTCGCCCGCCGCGAACAGCCCGAACCCCACGGCCCGGACCGCGCAGCCCGCGATGATGACCCGGCGGGGCCCGAGCCGGTCGGCCGCCGAGCCGCCGAACAGGAACAGCCCCTGCTGGCTCAACGTCCGCACGCCGAGCACGGCGCCGATGGCCGCGACCGACAGGCCGAGGTCGCCGAGGTGCGTGGCGAGGTAGGGGATCAGCAGGTAGAAGCCGGTGTTCACGCCGAACTGGTTGACCAGCAGCAGGCGCACGGACAGCGGGAACCGCCTCATCGGCGCACGACCCCGCCCGATGCGGTGGTGGCGGGCGCCACGCCGAGACCGGGCACGCCCGCCAGGCGCAGGGTGCCGTCCTCGCCGCCGATGCCGGTCCACGGGTCGTCGGCCAGCAGCAGGTGGCCGTCCAGGTCGACCCACCGCGCGTAGCCGGTCAGGTGCACGGCGGGCGCGATGCCCAGCGAGCTGGCGACCAGGCAGCCGAGCATCACGTCCAGGCCGCAGCCACGCGCGACGTCGACGACCTCCCGGGCCGCGGTGATCCCGCCGCACTTGGCCAGCTTGACGTTCACCCCGTCGACCAGACCCGTCAGCGCCCGCACGTCGGCGACGGTGGCGGCGTCCTCGTCCGCGATCAACGGCACCGCGCACCGCTCGCGCAGCCACGCCAGCTCGTCCCACCGGCCGGGCGCGAGCGGCTGCTCCACCGCGTCGACACCGGTGAGCTGGTCGACCACCCGCACGGTCTCCTCGGCCGTCCAGCCGCCGTTCGGGTCGAGGATGAGGCGGACCTCGGGCGCGGCGGACCGGACGGCCGAGACCCTGGCGACGTCGTCCGCCGAGCCGACCTTGACCTTCAGCACGGTGAACCCCCGCGCGGCCAGCGCGGCGGCTTCGGCGGCGGCGTCGTCCGGCGCGACGATGCCGATCGTGCGGGCCGTCGGCACGTCCGTCCACTGTGGAACGCCGACCGAGGCGTGCACCGGCACCCCGGCGCGCAACGCCGTCAGGTCCCACAGCGCGGCGTCCACGGCGGCGAGCACGCCCGGCGGCAGCTCGGGCAAGCGCCCACGCAGCTCGTCGGGGTCGGCGCACGAGTCGACCACCGGCGCCAAGGCGTGCAGCAGACCGGTGATCCGCTCCACGTCCAGCCCGTAGTACTGGCTGGTGACGACCTCTCCGTGGCCGCGGACCCCGTCCCACTCGACGACCACGCGCACGGCGTCACGACGCGCCATCACCGACCGCGAGATGCGCAACGGCGACCGCAGCTCCAGCCCGTAGACCGTCCAGTCGAGCTTCACGCCGGCACCCCGACGGCCTTGGGCGCGTAGACCGACCGGCACCGGGCCCAGCTCGTGACCTCGACCTCGCCGGTGTCCGCGATCTCGACCGGCCGGTCCTCCGGCGTGCCCAGCAGGCCCCGTGACCGGCAGAAGTCGTCGTCGAAGATGGTGCCGAGGTAGCGGTGCGGGCCGTCCGGGAAGATCGTCGCCACGGTCGCGCCCGGCTCGACGCGCGCCACCCACGCCGACACCAGGGCGACCGCGCCCGTGCTCCAGCCGCCGGTGACGAAGCAGTCCCGCGCCAGTCGGCGGCACGCGTCGACCACCTCGACCGGACCGAGCCAGTGCACCTCGTCGAACTCCTCGTAGGCGACGTTGCGGGGGTGGATGCTGCTGCCGAGCCCGCGCATGACCCGTTGCCGGGCGGGTTGGCCGAAGATGGTCGAGCCGACCGTGTCCACGCCGATCAGCCGCACGTCCGGCCAGTGCCGGCGCAGGGCCGTGACGACGCCGGCGCTGTGCCCGCCCGTGCCGACGCTGCACACCAGCACGTCCGCGTGGTCGAGCTGGGCCGCGAGCTCCCGCGCCAGGCCCGCGTACCCGGCGGGGTTGTCGGGGTTGTTGTACTGGTCGGGCCAGTACGCGCCGGGCAGCCCGCGCAGCACGGCGTGCAGCCGGTCCAGCCTGGCCTGCTGCCAGCCGCCGGTGGGGTGCGGCCGGTCCACGACCTCCAGCCGCGCGCCGTGCGCGCGCAGCAGGGCGCGCATCGACGGCTCCAGCTCGTGGTCGACCACCAGCACGACCGGGTGGCCCAGCGCCTGGCCGGCGAACGCCAACCCGAGGCCGAGCGTGCCGCTGGTCGACTCCACGACCACCGCGCCGGGGCGCAGCTCGCCGCGCTCCCGTGCGGCTAACAGCATCGCGACCGCCGACCGGGCCTTCATCCCGCCCGCGCTCAGGCACTCCAGCTTCGCCCAGAACCCGCCGTGCCGGTGGGGCAGCGGCGTGTCGATGCGGGCGACCGGGGTGTTGCCGAGCAGGTCGAACAGGTGGGGGTTGCGTCGCACGGTCACCGGGCCCGTCCCGGGGCGGTGTAGTGGTGCACCGTGGTCGGGCCGCCGTGCAGCCAGAAGAACGGGAACGGCTCCGCCGACACCGCCGTGACGCCCGAGCCGAGGAACCACGGCACGATCGCGCTCGCCGTCTGGGCGAACACCACCAGCGGCCGGTCGGTGGCGGCGGTCGCGCGCAGCAGCGGTTCGAAGCTGCCGTTGCCGACCGTCATGCCGGAGGCCAGCACCAGGTCGCAGTCGGCGACGGCGGCGAGCGCGTCGGTCACGATCGGCTCGTCCCACTCGGTGCGACCGCCTTTGAGGTCGCACGGCACGTACTCGACGCCGCGGGCGCGCAGGTGGTGCAGCAGCGAGTTCACCACGCCGACGACCAGCACGCGTTGTCCCGGCGCGGCGTCCAGCAGGTCGACCACCGCCGAGGCGCGGGCCATGGACTTGGTGAGCGAGTCGCCGGCGCCGATCACGACGTGCCGCGCGGCGGAGAGGTGGTGCGGGTGCGCGTGCATGAGGTACGCGTCCAGCACCGCCGTGCGGATCGCGGTGTCGGGGTGGGCGAGCAGGTCGGCGACGGTCTCGCCGACGCAGTCCGTCACCGCGGCGTCGTCCGCGCCCTCGGGCTCGACCGCGCACGAGCCGACCGCGTCACCGACCCGGACGCTGACCACGGTGTTGCGGTACACCTGGCCACGCGACACGTGCCGCGCGCCCTGCCTCGTGGTGAACGCGACGCTGACCCGGCAGTCGGCCGGGTCGGGCCCCACCGCGCCCGCTCGCGCCAGCGCGACCAGTTCGGTGACGCCTGACAGGGGACGCCGGTCTGCCTGCGCCGTCACGCCACTCCTCCCGGCGTCCGGTCGGGTCGGGCGGTTGCGCGGTGTCCGGCGGGGTGTCGGAGGTCGGGACTGCTGGTGACCCGGCCTGCTCGCGCGGCTGCCCGGTGTCCGGTCGTGTGGCGGCGGCCGGGGACTCGGTCTGCCTGCCCGGTCACGCGATGTCCTCCGCGTAGCGGACGTCCAGCGTGCCGACGACGCGTTCGGCGCGAGCCCGGGCGTCGGTGTCGGGGGAGGTGACCATGACGTGCCCCAGGTAGCTGTTGTTGCTGGTCGGCTCGCCGGCGCGGTGGCCGGCGGGCTTCGCGGCCCAGTCGACCACCTCCGGGTTCGCGGCCAGGGCCTCCGCACCGTCGATCCCCGCCACCACGCCCGCCCGCGGCGGCAGCAGGAACGAGACGGCCGCGCTGCGCACGCCGGTCTCCCGGGCCCGCAGGTCGGGCTGGCGGCCGACGGCGAGTTCGGCGAACACCGACGGCAGGTCGACCCCGGTCACGCGGCGCACCAGCTCCGTGATCCGGTTGCCGGCCGGGCGCGGGTTGACCTCGATCAGCCGGGGGCCGTCGGCGGTCAGCTTGACCTCGGTGTGCGCGACCGCGTGGTCCAGGCCCAGCGCGTCGATCGCGCTCACGGCGGTGTCCACGGCGGCGTCCCGGTCGACCTCGCTCAGCGCGGCCGGGAACATGTGGCCGCTCTCCACGAACCACGGCCGCCCGGCCAGGCTCTTGTCGGTCACCCCGATCACGTAGGTCGTGCCGGCCGCGGTCACCGTCTCCACGCTCACCTCGGGGCCGACCAGCAACTCCTCCAGCAGCACGGTCGGCACCCGCTCCTGACCCCGCGCGTTGACCGGGAACGCTTCCAGCGCCAGGTACGCCTCGCGGAGCGCGGTCTCGTCGCCCACCTCGCGCACGTGCATCCCCGCGCACAGGTCGACCGGCTTGACCACCAGCGGGTAGCCCAGCTCGGCGGCGGCCTTCGCGGTCGCGGGCCAGTCCCGCGTCAGCGCGAACCGGGGACCGGGCACGCCCGCCGCGGAGGTGGTCGCCCGGGTGAGGTCCTTGCGGTAGGCGCGTTCCACGGCCTTCGGGTCCGCGCCGGGCAGGCCGAGGTGCGCGGCCACGGTGGCGACGGTGGAGAGGTAGTAGTCGCAGGAGGAGATCACGCCGTCGAACGCCAGCACCCCGTGCAGCCGCTCCACATAGGACAGCAGTGACGGCACGTCGTTGGTCTCGGCGGTGAGCACGTTGTCCGCCGCCAGCAACGGGTGCGGGTGTGCGGGCGCGGCGCGCAGGTAGTGCTGGAGGTCGCGGGTGAGGAAGGTGAACCGGTGGCCGGACTCGTGGATCGCCCGTGGCAGCAACGAACTCATCGCGCCGACCCAGCTCTCGATCATCAACAAGTGCGCCACGCGTGCTCCTCCGAAGGGGGCGTCGGACCGGGACTGAGGGAATGGTAATCATTATCAGTCCGGTGGCGAGGCCGCCAATCGAGTGATGTGGCTCACTGGATTCGCCTAGTGCTCTCCTTCTAGGTCGAAGTGCGAAAAGGTCTCAGTTCCGGCGGGCGCGATAAGCCGCGACGGCGATCCGGTTCCCGCACGTCGTGCTGCAATAGCGGCGCGAGCGGTTGCGCGACAGGTCGAGCACGAGCCCGCCGCACGTCTCGTCCGCGCAGACGGAGAGGCGGCTCAGCTCGTCGGCGCGGATCACGTCGACCATCGCCATGGCCGTCTCGACGGCGATCCGGTCGGCCAGCGGCGTCGCGGGGTCGGTGGCGTGCAGATGGTAGTCGAAACCGTCGTGCCGCACGAGCCGCGGCACGGCCCGGTGCGTGGCCAGGATGTCGTTCACGATCCCGGCGGCGGTGTCGCGGTCGCTGGTCAGGAGTCGCCGCAACGAGCCGCGCAGCGCTCGCACCGCCTCCAGTTCCGCCGCGTCGTGCGCGCGCGAGCCGGTGTAGCCGTGCTCGGCGAAGAACGCGTCCAGCTGCGCCTGGTCGGTCATCGTGTCCGGCTCCTCGGCCGAGTTCACCAAGGCGACCGCGGCGACGAGCGACGCGGTCGTGTCATGGGTGAAAAGCATGTTGACAGATTACTCCCGAGGTCCATAGCGTCATGGGTCATGGCGACGATGACACATGACGTGCAGGTGGGCGGCCTGCGGGCCGGGTTGGGGTTCGCGCTGCTGTCCGCGTCGTCCTTCGGGTTGTCCGGGCCGCTGGCGCGCGGGTTGATGGACGCGGGCTGGTCCTCCGCCGCCGCCGTCGCGGTGCGCGTCCTGCTGGCCGCGGCGGTGCTCGCGCCGATCGCGGTCGTGCAGCTGCGCGGCCGGTGGCGCCTGCTGCGGCGCATCGCCCCGTTGATCACGGCGTACGGGCTGGTCGCGGTGGCGGGCTGCCAACTGGCGTTCTTCAACGCCGTCGCGCACATGGAGGTCGGTGTCGCACTGCTGGTCGAGTACACCGCGCCGGTGGCCGTGGTCGGCTGGTTGTGGCTGCGGCACGGTCAGCGGCCGACCCGGCTGACGGTGCTCGGCGGCGTGCTTGGCCTGCTCGGGCTGTTGCTGGTGCTCGACGTCGTGTCCGGCGCGCACGTCAGCGTCGTCGGCGTGCTGTGGGCGTTGGCCGCGATGGTGGGCGCGGCGGTGTACTTCGTGCTCAACGCGCGTGACGCGGAAGGGCTGCCTGGGACCGTGCTGGCCGCGGGCGGGTTGCTGCTGGGCGGTGTGGTGCTGCTGCTGGCGGGCGCGGTCGGGGTCGTGCCGTTCGCGGTGTCGGCCGCGCCGGTCGCGTTCGACGGGTTCACCGTGGCGTGGTGGCTGCCGGTGCTCGCGCTCGGCGTGGTGACGGCGGCCCTCGCGTACGTCGCCGGCATCGCCGCGACCAGGCGGCTCGGCTCGCGGCTGGCGTCGTTCGTGGCGTTGACCGAGGTCGTGATGGCGTTGCTCTTCGCGTGGCTGCTGCTCGGCGAGGCGCCGGGCCCGGTCCAGCTGGCCGGCGGCGCGCTGATCCTCGGCGGCGTGGTGGCCGTCAAGCTGGGCGAGCCGCGCTAGTGCCGGGCTCCTCCGGGACGGGCGGAACGTCCCGGAGGCCCCCCGGCGCCAGTGCGACCCCGGCGCTAGTGCGACGTCGCGACCGCGGGTTGACCGATCGGGAGGTTCACCGGCTCGCCCGCCACGAGCGTCATCCGCTCCAGCCCCGCGCTGCTCGCGCGCAGCTTGTCGGACAGCCGGGCGGACCACTGGTCCCGGTAGGTGCCCAGGGCCACCTCGGCCAGCCGCAGCCGCTGGATGTCCGACGTGCCGGCGGGGGAGTAGATGTGGTTGGCGTCGCGCAGCAGGCGTTCGACGGTGCGGCCGGGGTCGAGCCCGTACGCCGCGTGCACCTCCATCGCCGTGCGCGCGGAGTCCAAAGAGGACTCGACGTTGAGCAGCTTGGCGCTGATCAGGTCCGCGTCGCACGGGGCGCCCTGGTCGAGCAGGTGCGCGGCGTAGTACGCGGCCAGCCGCGCGGTCATCAGCTGGGACTGCATCTGGCCCAGCTTCTGCTTCACGGTGGGCAGCTCGGACAGCGCCTCGCCGTAGCGCCGGTGGCTGCTCGCGAACTCGACCGTCTGCTCCACGATCGCGCGGTGGATGCCGAGCGACACGGCGGTCAGGTTGGGCCGCCCGTACAGGACGCTGGAGGAGTAGGCCACGGCGAGGCCGTCACCCTCGGCGCCCAGCAGGTTCCCCGCCGGCACGCGGCAGTCGTCGAAGACCAGCTCGCCGAAGCTGAAGCCGTGCAGGCCGAGGGCGGGCTGGTGCGGCGCCAGCGAGAAGCCCGGCGCGGTCGCCTCCACCAGGAACGCGGACAGGCCGCGCGAGCCGGGCCCGGTGCGGACCACCACGCCGTGCAGGTCGCCGACGTGGCTGTTGCCGACGAACACCTTGCGCCCGTTGAGGACGTACTCGTCGCCCACGCGCTCGGCGGTGGCGGCCATGCCGAGCACGTGCCCGCCCGCCTCCGGCTCGGTCACCGCGATGGTCGGCAGGCACCGGCCGTCGCTCACCCGCGGCAGCCAGTGCCGCTTCTGCTCCTCGTCGCCGAAGTGCACGATCTTCGCGACACCCAGCTGCGACGCCTGCACCATGGCGCCCATCGCGCCGCTGACGCGGGAGAGCTCCTCGATGATGATGGTCTTGGCCAGGTGACCCAGACCCATGCCGCCGTACCTCGGTTCGACGGTGACGCCGAGCCAGCCCTGCCGCGCGATCAGCCGGGACAACTCGACGTGGACGGCTCTGGACTCCTCCATGCCGGCCACCGCCGGCGCGACCTCCGCCTCGGCGAACGCGCGCACCTCGGCGCGCAGCCGCTCGTGCTGCGGGGTGGTGAAGTAGCTGGTCGTCCGGGCGGCGAAGCTCACTGGTGTTCCCCCATGTTTGTATTTCGCCGGTTTTTCCGGCAGCACGGATTCCCGGTGCGTTGTGCGGCCTGCCACGATTTCGCGCCCATCACACACTCGGTGGAGTGGGTCGGCAATACCGTTGTACCAGGTCGCTTCGGGCTTCCGCCGCTGCGTGTCGGCGGTCGTGTGAAATGCGCGTGTGAGGCATGGGTCCCGATCGCCACGGCCGGTGATCGAGACAGTGTTACCTTTGCATCACTCCTGGTCACAACCTTGACCATGAACGGCCCCGAGGCTGCGGAAATCGCGGATCCGGGCCAGGCGCGGATCGCGGTGCGCGATGGGCAAAAGCGGTGACGGTGGGTAACGGCGTATGTCCCCGCTGCCTTTGTGGGCACGTTTCGATTGGTGGTCCGGAAGTATTACGACATTCGGACACATCATGAGGGTCACTCACGTGGACCTGGGGGAAGTGCGGTTCGACAATGCGGAACGATTATGGGTCGCGTGGAATTATTTCGGGTCCTTGTCACATCACTGCGGCCTTCCTATGCTCGGAAAGCGCTTACCTCATCCCTCGACGACGGGTGGACGATGGACATCGCTCACGGGCTCCGGATCGCCGCCCTCGGCGCGGCCGTGGCGCTGCTGGTCTCCGGGTGCTTCGGCGGCCGACCGGCCGACGGCGGAGCGGGCGCCCAGGGGCCGATCCGCGTCGGCGTCTCCTTGCCGCTCACCGGCGACTTCTCCGAGCCGGGCAAGGGCGTGCAGCGCGGCTACGAGGCGTGGGCCGAGCACGTCAACGCCAACGGCGGGCTCCTCGGCCGCCAGGTCGAGCTGATCGTCCTGGACGACCAGTCCAACGCCGACCGCGTGGCCGCCGACTACGAGAAGCTGATCAACTCCGACGGCGTCGACCTCGTCTTCGGCCCGTTCTCCACCCGCCTGGTCATCCCGGCCGCGCAGGTGGCCCGCGACTACGGCTTCCTGTTCGTCGAACCGGCCGGCGCCGCGCGCGAGGTCTTCGAGCAGGGCTTCGACAACCTGTTCTACGCCGCGCCCGCCGTCGCGCAGGACCACTACGACCACCTGGCCGAGGCGATCATCGCGATGCCCGAGGCCACCCGGCCGAGGACGGCGGCGTACGCGGCGATGGACGACCCGTTCGCCCAGGGCACGGCCAACGGGCTGAAGGAGAAGCTCGCCGCGGCGGGCATCCGGACCGTGGTGGACGAGGTGTACCCGCCCAACACCACCGACTTCGGCTCGATCGCGGCCAAGATCGCCGACTCGCGCGCGGACGTCGTGGTCGGCGGCACGCAGTACCAGGACGCGGTGAACCTGATCGTCGCCCTGCGGCAGCTGGACTACCAGCCGAAGCTGGCCGCGTTCTCCACCGCGCCCACCAACCCCGAGTTCCCGAGAGCGATCGGCGCGCAGACCGAGGGCATCCTCTCGCCGACCGGCTACACGCCCGAGGCGGACTACCCGTCCAACAAGGAGTTCGTGGACTTCTACACCCGCGAGCACGGCGCCGCGCCCACCGAGGACGAGGCCAACGCCTGGACCACGGGCCAGGTCGTCGCCGCCGCCGTCACGGCCGCCGGCTGCGCCGACCCGTCCGAGTCGTGCCAGCGCAAGATGATCGACTGGCTGCACGGCAACGAGGTGCGCACCGTCGTCGGTCCGCTGCGGTGGGACTCGGCCGGTCGGCCCCAAGGCGCACACCTGATCCAGCAGTACGTGGGCGGCGAGATCCGCATCGTGCTGCCCGCCGAGGCCCGGGAAGCCGAGCTGGTCTACCCGAAGCCCGCGTGGTGAGGCCGGGTGTCCCTCGTCTTCCAGAGCCTCGTGCTCGGCGTGCTGATGGGCGGGCTCTACGCCCTGCTGGCCGCCGGCCTGACGCTCTACTTCGGCGTGATGCGCGTGGTGATGATCGCGCACTCCGCGTTCCTGGTGCTGGCGGCGTACCTGGCGTGGGCGTTCACCGTGGGCACGGGGCTCGACCCGATGCTGTCGCTGGTGGCCACGGTGCCGTTGTTCTTCGTGGTCGGCGTGGCGGTGCAGCGGCTGCTGGTGGCCCGGCTGCGGCCGGCCACGCTGACGATGATGTCGGTGCTGCTCACGTTCGCGGTGGCGTTGGTGGTGGAGGGCGCGCTGGGGCTGGTGTTCAGCGGCACGCACCGGCGGGTGCCGCTGTCCTACTCGGGCGCCCGGCTGGAGCTGTTCGGCGCGAGCGTGGCGGTGGTGAAGCTGATCGCGTTCGGGCTGGCGGTGGTGACGTTGGCCGGCCTGCACGTGCTGCTCAAGGTCACCCGGTTCGGCCAGGCGTTGCGGGCCACGATGCAGCACCGCGAGGCGGCGCGCCTGCTCGGCGTGGACACCGACCGGGTGGCCGGGTACGGCTTCGGGCTGGGCCTGGCCACGGCCGCCGTCGGCGGGACCGCGCTGGCGCTGGACGCCACGATCTACCCGTCGCTGCACTGGCACTGGATCGGGCCGCTGATGGCGATCATCGTGGTCGGCGGGCTCGGCAGCGTCGGCGGGGCGGCCGTCGCGGCGCTGCTGCTGGGCGTCGGGCAGAACCTGCTGCAACTGCCGCTGGGCACGACGTGGGCGCAGACGTTCTTCTACGCCGCCCTGTTCGTGACGCTGATCCTGCGCCCTCAGGGGTTCTTTGGAGGCCGCCTTGCGCAGCGGTTCTGAGGTGGTGCTGAAGGCCGTCGGGCTGGTGGTGCTCGCGGCGTTCCTGGTGGCGTTCCCGAGCCTGGCGTCGGACCCGTTCGTGCTCTCGGTCGGCGTGGTGATCATCAGCTACGCGGTGCTCGCCACGGCGTGGAACTTCGTCGGCGGGTTCACCGGCTACATCTCGCTGGGCCACGCCGCGTACTCCGGCCTCGGCGGTTACGCCACCGGTCTGCTGGTCCTGCGCGCGGACGTGGACCCGTGGCTCGCCTTCCTGCTCGGCGGGGTGGTCGTGGCGGCGCTCGCGGTGCCGATCGGCATCGCCGCGCTGAGGGTGCGCGGCGCGTCGTTCGTCATCGTGTCGATCGCGGTGGTGCTGGTCCTGCTGCTGGTGTTCCAGAGCTGGGAGTCGGTGACGGGCGGCTCGGACGGGCTGCGCGTGCCGCGGCCGTTCGGCGCGGAGGTGCTCCGGCCCGAGCAGCACCAGCGGTTCTTCCACCTGCACGCCGTGCTGCTCGCGGTGATGCTGCTGTGCTGGTGGCTGGTCGACCGGTCGCGCTTCGGCATGGGGCTCAAGGCGATCCGCGAGGACGAGGACAAGGCGCGGTCGCTCGGCGTGCCGACGGTGCGGTACAAGCTGGCGGCGTTCGTGGTGTCGGCGTTCTTCACCGCGCTGGGCGGCGGCCTGTACGCGCTGTGGTTCGGCTTCCTCGACCCGATCTTCCAGTTCTCCATCCTGGTCGGCTCGAACATGGTGCTGATGAGCCTGCTCGGCGGCGTGCGGAGCCTGTTCGGGCCGTTGGTCGGCGCGGTCGTCGTCGGCTATGCGACGGAGTTCTTCAAGGCGCAGTACGGCGACACGCAGCTGCACCTGGTCGCGATGGGCGTGCTGCTGGCGGTGGTGGTGCTGTTCCTGCCGGACGGGATCATCCCGGCGTTGCGCGGGCTGGTGGCGCGGCTGCGGCCGGGGCAGGCGTCGATCCGCGAGGTCACGCAGGAGGAGCTGGCCGAGGAGGTGCGCCGGTGAAGGGGCTGCGCGTCGAGGGGCTGACCAAGTCCTACGGCGGGGTGCGGGCGGTGGACGGTGCTTCGGTGCGGTTCCGGCACGGCCGGGTCAACGCGTTGATCGGGCCGAACGGCTCGGGCAAGACGACGTTCTTCAACTGCGTCACCGGGATGGTCAGGCCGGACGCGGGCACGGTGACCTACCACGGCCGCGACCTCACCGGACGGCCCGCGCACAAGATCGCGCACGCGGGCATCGGCCGCAGCTTCCAGCTGTGCCGGGTCTTCCCGCGCCTGACCGCCGTGGAGAACCTGCTGGCGGCGGTGCGGCCCGGCTCCGTGCTGCGCGCGCTGGCGCCGGCCCGCCGCAAGTCCGATGTGGACCGCGCGATGGGGTGGTTGACCCGGGTCGGCATCGAGCACCTGGCCGACGTCGAGGCGCGTGACCTGTCCTACGGGCAGCAGAAGCTGCTGGAGCTGGCGGGGGTGCTGATGGCGGAGCCGGAGACGATCCTGCTGGACGAGCCCGCCGGCGGCGTGAACCCGGCGTTGATCGAGCGGATCGGCGAGCTGGTGCGCTCGCTCAACGCCGAAGGCCGGACGTTCCTGATCGTGGAGCACAACATGGACGTGGTGATGAGCTTGTCCGATCACGTGGTCGTGTTCGACCGGGGCAGGCCGATCGCCTCGGGGCCGCCGGACGTGGTGCGTGCCG
The DNA here is from genome assembly GCF_055603705.1 of Actinosynnema sp. NPDC037264. Classification (NCBI taxonomy): domain Bacteria; kingdom Bacillati; phylum Actinomycetota; class Actinomycetes; order Pseudonocardiales; family Pseudonocardiaceae; genus Actinosynnema; species Actinosynnema sp. NPDC037264. The sequence goes on from NZ_JBVJVK010000002.1 coordinate 76,127, forward strand.
ACCCTCTCGTGCTGGCGGCCTACCTTGGCGGCTGACCTGCTCGAGCTCGTGGACGTCGAGGCCGGTTACGGCCGGGCGGCGCTGGTGCTGCGCGGGCTGACGGTGCGCGTGCCGCCGGCGTCCGTGGTGTGCCTGGTCGGTCCGAACGGCGCCGGCAAGTCCACCGTGCTGAAGGTGGCCAGCGGGCTGCTCGCGCCGCGTGCCGGCCGGGTCGTGCTGGACGGTCGCGACGTCACCGGGCGCGGGCCGCGGTCGTTGCTGGCGGACGGCCTGTCGCACGTCGTGCAGGGGCACAGCGTGTTCCGCGAGATGACCGTGGGGGAGAACGTCGTGCTCGGCGCGTACACCGTGCGGGACAAGGCGGTGGTGGCCGAGCGGGTCGACTTCGTGCGGTCGCTGTTCCCGGTGGTCGGCGAGCGGTGGGACGCGTTGGCGGGCGCGTTGTCGGGTGGTCAGCAGAAGCAGGTGGAATTCGCCCGCTCGCTCATGGTCCGGCCGCGGGTCGTGCTGCTGGACGAGCCGTCGATGGGCCTGGACCCGAAGTCCACCGCGACCGTGTTCGAGCAGATCGTGCGGATGCGTGACGCGGGCACGGCCGTGCTGCTGGTCGAGCAGAACGCCAGGCGTGCGCTGGAGATCGCCGACCTGGGCTGCGTCCTGGACCTGGGCCGCGTCCACCTCGCGGGCCCCGCCCCCACCCTGCTGGCCGACCACCGCCTGGGCGACCTCTACCTCGGCCGCGCGAGGACCGAGCCGTGAACGCCCCCTCCCGCTCCGCCCCGACCACCCCACGAGCACCCGCCGCACTCCCGCCGACCGCGAGCCGACCCGGTCCGCTTCCGACCCGGACCGGAGCAAGTCGCTCGTCAGCTTGGACGAGGCCGCCGCTTCCACCCTCGGCGGGCAGGCGGACGTGGCGCGAGCGGCGGAAGTGGGCGCGCCGGCGACCTCCGCTGCCAACCCGATCGCGTCGGTTCAGCCGCCGTGCGCGCGAACCGGAGGCGAAGCTCCGCCTCGGCGGTCCGGGCGAGGAGTTCGGCGCCGCGCCGCACGAGTGGCGCGAGGAGGCCAAGGAATGCCGACGTGACAGCCTTTCCTCCGCAGCCGCCGGCCGAGCTCGATGACTGCTGTCAGGACCGGCTCGCGTCCTCCGCCTTCGACCCTCGTGCCGCTCGACGCGTCGCACGTCACCGTCGGCGGGATCGGCTCCGCCGGGCGACCGCGGCGCTTCGCCACGGTCGCGCCCTTGACCCGGCAACCGCAGTGCTTCGCAGGGGTCGCCGCCCAGGGGAACCCTGGATTCGATTCTATCCAAGGGGTCCGACAGTTCCGGGCCCTGTCGGGAGGTCAGCGATGGGCAAGAGCAGGTGGTGGGCAGTGGTGCTCGCGGTGGCCGTGGTGGTCTCCGTTGCGGTGCCGGCGGGAGGCTCGCCGGACGACCCGATAGCCGACCCGATCCCGCAGGACCCCATCCGGTCGCGGCTCGGGCTCGTGCTCGACGAGGTGGCGCGGCTGCCCGCCTCGACACCGACCCCGCCCACCACCGACACCCGCCTCAACCGGCACAACCGGATCAACTTCGTCGGTGAGGTGCCGGACGGGTCGGGGCGGCGGTACGTGCCCGACCTCAACGGGCCGCTGCACCTGCTCGACGGCGACACCCGGCACGTCTACCTCGACTTCGCCGCGCGCTTCCCGAACTTCTTCTCCGGCCGCGGCATGGGCAGCGGGTTCGGGTTCGTCGCCTTCCACCCCGACTTCGCCCGCAACGGCAAGCTCTACACCGTCCACACCGAGGGCGAGGGCGCGATCGACACCGAGACGCCGACCTATCCCAACCAGCCCAACGCGGTCGTCCAGAGCGTGGTGTCGGAGTGGACGGCCACCGACCCCTCCGCCGACGTCTTCACCGGCACGCGCCGCGAGCTCTTCCGCTACGGCTTCGCCACCTACGTCCACGCCGTGCAGCAGATCGACTTCAACCCCACCGCCCGCCCCGGCGACCCCGACCACGGCCTGCTGTACCTGGCCGTCGGCGACGGCGGCATCGGCGTGACCTCCGACGTGCCCCAGGACCTCGGCAACCCGGCGGGCAAGATCCTGCGCATCGACCCGGCCGGCACGAACGGCCCCGGCGGGCGGTACGGCATCCCGGCCGCCAACCCGTTCGTCGGCCGCCCCGGCGCGCTCGGCGAGATCTTCGCCTACGGCATGCGCGACCCGCACCGGTTCACGTGGGACCGCGGCGGCGACCACGCGCTGTACGTCGGGCACATCGGCCAGCACTCGATCGAGGCCGTGTACGAGGTCCGCGCGGGCGACAACCTGGGCTGGAGCAGGCGGGAGGGCGCGTTCGCCTACCGCCACGAGGACCAGTGCCACGTCTACCCGCTCCCGGCCGACGACCCCGGCCACGGCTACGCCTACCCGGTGGCCGCCTACGACCACGACCGACCCGCCGGCTGGCCGTGCACCACCGACAGCGGCCACGCCATCTCCGGCGGCCAGGTCTACCGGGGCAGCGCCGTGCCGGGCCTGCGGGGCAAGTACGTCTTCGGCGACCTGGTCGACGGCCGCGTCTTCGCCACCGACGTGGCGCGGATGAGGCGCGGCGAGCCACCGGCGCCGCTGCACGAGCTCAAGGTGTTCGACACCGACGGCACCGAGCGGCGGATGGCCGACCTCGTCGGCGACGGACGCGTCGACCTGCGCTTCGGCACGGACGCCGCCGGCGAGCTGTACCTGCTGGCCAAGGCGGACGGCCGGATCTGGCGGGTCGTCGGCACGCGCGAGGGCCCGAGGTCCGAGGTCACGCCCGACGTGGCGCGCAACCTGGTGGCGCACTACGACTTCGAGCACCCGTTCCCCGTCGACGACGCCCGCGAGATCGACCTCGGCCGGTCGCGGACCCTGTTCCGGCTCGTCAACGGCGGCGATCGGATGCGCACCCGCGACGCCGCGTTCCCCGGCGGTGGCCACGCCCTGGAGCTGCGACCGCAACCCGGCGCGAACGACGACTGGAAAGCGGGCGTGTGGGACGAGGACGGCGCCGAGTCGCTGCGGGCGTTCAACGGCGTCGAGGGGATCACCATCATGGGCTGGTTCAAGCAGACGGGCGCCAACCCCAGCCCGGGTCACGGCGCGGTCGGGCTCGCGGGCCTGCTCAGCGGTGACTCCGAAGGGCACGCCGTCCGCGCGCTGATCGAGGCGTTCGAGGTCGACGGCAGGCTCCGGCTGGTCGCCCTCGGCCGCCGGACCGACGGCGGCGCGTCCCAGACCTACGCCGCCGACGCGGACTGGCAGCAGGTGCTGCCGCCGAACCGCTGGGTGCACCTGGCGGCCACGTTCGACTTCACCACGGGCCGGATGGCGCTCTACCGCGACGGACGCCCGTTGCCCGGCTCCTACACCGTGCCCGGCGACCCCTGGCAGGTCGACGGCACCGGCACGTCGGCCACCGACCCGAGGGGCATCAAGGTGGGCGGCAGCTTCCCGCAGGACACCGCCGAGCGGAACCCGTGCACCTGCCGGGTGGACTCGCTGATGTTCCTGGACGTCGCCGCGTCGGCGGAGGTGGTGGCCGCGCAGCACCGCCGGTTCACGCGGCGCTAGAACGTCGGGCGTTCGACGGACTCCGGGCGCTGGTGCCACGACAGCAGGGCCGTCCGCTTGGCCTCGGCGCGGGCGGCCCGCTCGGCCTGGTCCGGCCGGCCGGACAGGACGCGCTCGGCGGTCTCGAACTCGCGCAACGCCTCGGTGTCGGCCTCGTCGGAACCGAGCGAGGCCAGGCCGATGCCGCGCCACAGCCGCAGCACGCCGACCACGGGCGCGCCGGTCGCCCGCGGCTCGATCACGGCGAGGTGCCGGTCGATGCCGGGCAGCGCGTCGTGCGGGCCCTCCCGCGCCAGCACGACCTCGCACCACCGGTCGACGGCGTCGGCGGTCACGGACGCGTCGGGCGCGTGCCGCAGCAGGAGGTCGATGCTGCGGGTGAGGTGCGCCTCGGCCTCGTCCACCCGCCCGAGGTCGTCCAACGCCTGCCGCAGGGTGTGGTGGGCGACCGCCGCCGCGAGGCCGCCGGGCTCGATCCGCTCGGCCAGCGCGACGGCTTCCCGGGCGGCCTGCTCGGCGGCACGCCCCTTGCCCTGGAGCCGGAACGCGTGGGACAGCTCGGCGAGCGTGCACACCACCGTCTCGCCGGTCCGGTCCACGTTCCGCTGGATCGCCAACGCCCCGGCGAACGCCGTGACCGCCTCGTCCAGCGCTCCCGTGTCACGCAGGGCGCACCCGCGGCAGGCGAGCACCTTCGCGTGCAGCACGCCGTTCGGCTCGGCCTGCTCGACCAGGTCGAGGGCGTTGGCCAACGTCTCCAGCGCGCGCCGCGGGTTGCCGAGCTCCACGTCCATCCGCCCGTGCCCGGCCAGCGCCTGGGCCAGCAGCACGGCGACCTCGCGGTCGCGGCGGTCGAGGCCAGCCAGCTCGTAGCCCGCGACGGCGTACAGGTCGGCGGCCTCCGGGAACCGGCCCGCGATCACCGCCGAGTCGCCCTCCCGCAGCCGCCACCGCGCCAGCCCCACCCGTGCGTTCCGCTCGTCCCGCCGCTTCCGGTCCACCGCACCTCCCACCGCGGCGGTGCGGGCCGCCCCACGCGAGCACGCCGTCCTTTCCTTGATCGCTTCGACTGGGTAGCCCGTTAGACGGATGTCGCCTGATTCACCCGAACAGTCCAGGCCCGCTGAACGCCATCCGGCCGACGCACGGGTCCGCCACCCGGTGGCGGACCCGTGGCCTCATCACTGGCCGGTGCGGAACTTGTCCAGGATCCGGCGTTCGCGCTTGGTCGGCCGGCCCGCGCCGCGGTCACGACGGGCGACCTGCGCGGGCGCTTCCGTCGGCGGCGGTGGCGGCGGGGTCCGGTCGATGAAGCAGCCGACCGCGTCGGCCGCGCCGACGCGTTTCTGGATCACCCGGACGACCTCCACGATCCGGGTCGTGTCACCCACTCGTGCACGCACCTCGTCACCGGGTGACACCGCCGTGGCGGGCTTGGCCGGCCGGTCGTTCACGCGCACGTGCCCGCCCTTGCACGCCGCCGCGGCGTCGGATCGGGTCTTGGTCAGCCGGACCGCCCACAGCCAGCGGTCCACACGGGTGGACTCCACGCCGTACATCATGGCCTGTCCGCGGCCCGGTCGGTGGGCGCGGTCAGGGACAGGTCGCGTTCGCGGGCGGCAGGCGGCGGTCGGTGACGTAGGCGCTCACGTGCTCGACGACGCACGGGTTCATCATCGCCGCGAACAGGTTGTGACCCGGCCCGTCGTGGAAGATCGTGCGGCTGCCCGCGACCTGGTCCGTGACCCGCTTCGTCGGCGCGTGGTCCATCCAGGTGCCCGCGCCGAGGAACGGCGGCAGCCCCGCCGGCAGCGGCGCGGGCGGGTTGGCCGTCGGCGTCGGCCAGCCCGTGCACGTCAGCGGCAGGTGCCAGGCCAGGGGGAACGACGCGCCGGTGTTCGGCGCGATCCGCCGCAGCCGCTCGACGGTCCGCGTGACCTGCCGGAAGTCGGAGTGCGGGAAGTCCAGGCACTCCTTCACCCCGCCGCCGGGCAGCCCGGGGTACGGGTCACGGCCCGGCGGCGGGGCGAAACCGGACGCGTCACCGGCCTCGGCCGCCGCGATGGCCCGGGACACCTCGGCCCACCGGTCGGGACCGCCCCGCAGCTTGCCGAACGCGAGCGCCTGCAACTGCGTGCCGTCGTAGGCGACGCCGACCGTGAGGGCGGGGACCGGCTCGGCGTCGGCCTTGGCGACCAGCGCCTGCCACCGCTGCTCGACCCCCGGCCCGGCCCAGTCCAGGAACCGCCTCGCGAACGCCTCGTTGTCCCGGGCGATGGCGTCGAGCTCGCGGTCCCAGTCACGCGCGCTGTGGTTGCCGGTGCCGTCGACGTACACGGTGCGCACGCGGTGCGGGTACCGCCGGGCGTAGGCCTGCGCGATCACGCCGCCGTACGAGGTGCCGATGAAGTTCACCCGCCGCTCGCCGAGCGCGACCCGGATGGCCTCCACGTCACGGGCGTCGCTGCCCGAGTCCATGTGGTCGAACAGGTCGGGGTCGGTGTCGCGGCACCGGTCGCCCCGCGCGCGGTTGTCGGCGACGAGCCGGTCGAACGCGGCCGGGTCGGTGGGGAAGCGCGGCGTGCGCAGCAGTCGCCAGTCGCAGTTCAGGACCGGACCGCTCAGGCCGGGGTAGCCGCGCGGGTCCCAGGTCACCACGTCCATCGACTCGCGGATCCGGTCGAAGATCCCCGGCCTGGACCGCATGATGGCGATCTGGTCGCCCTGCGGCCCGCCGAAGTTGACCATGACCGTGCCCTTGCGGACCCCGGTGGCGGGCAGGCGGGCGAGCTTCAACGTGACGGTCCGGGTCGAGGTCACGGGCACGGGCAGGTCGGCGCACTCGGCGGCGACCGCGCTGTCGCCGGGACAGGGTTGCCAGTCGAGGTTCTCCGGCGGCCGGTCGGCGTGCGGCGGCACGAGGAGCAGCAGCGGTAGCAGGAGTTTGATCACGCCGCCGACGCTAGGGAGACCGGGCCGCCGGCCGCTGTTCGCGATCGTCGTCGGCGGTGTCCACGAAAGTGGACGGGGGGTCGCGGCCGGCTAGGGTGGCGGCCATGGCGAGGACTGCGCTGCTGCTCGCAGTGGTGGTGGCCGACACCGCGTTGGGGTGGCTGGAGGGGATGTCGGCCGGTGGCCTGGCCGCCCACGCCGCGCTGACCGCGCTGGTGATGCTCCTCGCCGCCCGGCGACCGCTGGTGGCGTTCCCGATCGCGGTGACGTCGGCGCTGGTCACGGGCGGTGGGTTGGCCCTGCTGGCGTGCACGAGCCACGAGGCCGGACGGCACGTCGCCTCGCGCCGGGACCTGACCCTGACCGTCGTCGCCGCGTTCGCCTACCCCGCCGTGCTGCTGGTGCCGACGCAGCGGCTGGAGCCCGAGCCGTGGCCCGCGCTGGCCCGCGTCGTGCTGCTGGTGGCGTTGCCGCTGGTCGCCGGCGTGCACCTGACCAGGCAGGCCGAGCGGCTGCGCCGGGAACGGCGGCTGCACGCCGAGCGGGAGCGGTTGCGGGAACGGCTGCGCATCGCGGTGGACATGCACGACTCGCTCGGCCGGTGGCTCAGCCTGGTCTCGGTGCAGGCGGCGGCGCTGGAGGTGGCCCCGCTCCCGGCCGAGCAGCGCCCGGTGGCGCGCAACCTCGCGCACGCCGCCCGCACCGCCGTGGACGAGCTGCACGCCGTCGTGGCCACCCTGCGCGACTCGCCGGGGCTGGCGGGCGTCGACGAGGTGGTGGCGGAGTTCCGCCGCGCGGGCGTCGCGGTGACCGTCGAGCGCTCGGGCGCCGCCCGACCGCTCGCGACCGGCGACGCGGGCCACGCCGCCTACCGGGTCGTGCAGGAAGGGCTGACCAACGCCGCCCGGCACGCGCCCGGTGAGCCGGTGGTCGTGTCGTTGGACTGGCAGCCCGACGCGCTGCTGCTCGCCGTGGCCAACCCGACGCGCGGCCACGTCCGGGACGCGCGGGGCACGGGGTTGGCGACCCTGGCCGACCGCGTCCGGGCCGCCGGCGGCCTGCTGCGCGTGCACGAGGAGCCGGGCGGGTTCCGGGTGACCGCGATGCTGCCCGTCGTGCCGGACCGCGTGGAGGCGGTGTCGTGATCAAGGTGCTGATCGCCGACGACGAACCGCTGATCACCGCGGGCATCCGGGCGGTGCTGGAGTCGGCGGGAGACCTCGACGTGGTCGCGGTGGCAGCCGACGGCCGCGAAGCCGTGGACGCCGCCCGCCGGCACCGCGTGGACGTGGCGCTCCTCGACCTCGCCATGCCGGTGATGGGCGGCCTGGCCGCGGCCGCCGCGTTGCGCGGACCGCGGGTGGTGGTGCTGACCGCGTTCGGCGACGAGGCCAACGTCCGGCTGGCGCTGCGGCAGGGGGTCGACGGGTTCGTGCTGAAGAACTGCGCGCCGGACGAGCTGATCCGCGCCGTGCGGGCCGTGCACGCCGGTGAGGCCTACCTGTCGCCCGCCGTGACGCGGCACGTGCTCGGGATGGTCGCGGTGGACGGGCGCGACGAGGACGCCGCACGCCGGCTCGCCGCGCTCACGCCGCGCGAGTCGGACGTCGTCGCGCTGGTGGCGGAGGGCCTGTCGAACGCCGAGGTGGGCCGCCGCGTGCACATGAGCGAGGCCACGATCAAGACGTACGTGAGCCGCATCCTGGCCAAGCTGGGCTGTCAGAACCGGGTGCAGGCGGCCCTGCTGGTCCGGGACGCCTCGCGGACGTGAGGCAGCGGCGGGGCAACCACGCGGGCGCCCCACCGCCGCCCCGGGTCTACTTGAGACCGCAGAGCGCGTGGTCGACGAGGTCCTTGGTGACGTCCTGGTCCAGCTCGGGCGCGCCGGGCTCGGCCACCATCGAGTCGGTGTTGATCGACACCATCACGCTGCGCCTGCCGTCGGCCGTCACGCCGTTGCGGGTCTTGAAGCCGGGGATGTCGCCGCCGTGCGACCAGTAGCCGCCGCACGCGTTCGGGATCCACATGAGACCGAGCCCGTACGCGGCGCCCGCCCACCCCTCGTCCAGGTCCGGCGCGCGCACGGTCCTCGTCATCTCGGCGAGCTGCGCGGGCCGCAGCACCTTGCCGCCGACCAGCGCCTTGAGGAACTCGTTGCCGTCCTCGGTGGTGCTGATCATGTCGCCGGCCGCCCCGCCCCAGGACGGGTTGTAGTGGGTCACGTCGAGGGCGCGGCCGTACCGCGGGTCCTCAGGGTCGGCTTCCAGGCCCTTCTCCGGGAACCGCTCGTACGCCGTGGCGTGCGGCCGGGGCAGGAACGGCGACGTGCCCGGCAGGTGGGTGTCGCGCAGGCCGAGCGGCTCGACGAGGCGGGTGCGCACCTCGTGCTGCCAGGTGTTGCCGGTGACCCGCTCGATGATCATCCCGGCCAGGACGTAACCGGTGTTGGAGTACTTCCACCGCTCGCCGGGCTGGAAGTCCGGCCGCTGCCGCACGGCGAGCGCGACGAGCTGCTCCGGCCGGTAGGTCCGGAACCGGACGTCCTCGAACTCGTCCTCCAGGAACAGCTCCGGCAGTTGGCCGACGTAGTCGGCCAGGCCGCTGGTGTGCTGCAACAGGTGCCGCACGGTGATCTTCGCGCCGTCGTTGCCGTGGCCGGCGACGACACCGGGCAGCCACCGCTCGACGGTGTCGTCCAGGGACACCCGGCCCTCGCCGACCAGTTGCAGCACGGTCGCGGCCACGAACGGCTTGGTGTAGCTGCCGATGCGGAACTTCGCCCGCCACGGCACGGGCGTGCGCCGGTCGACGTCGCCGTGGCCGCTGCGCACCCGCACGTCACCGCGCGGAGTGTCCACTTCGACCAGCACCCCGGGCGCGCCCTGCGCCAGCAACGCGTCGGCGTGCCGCTGGAGGGTGGTGCTGTCGGTGCGGGCGTGGGCCGTGCCCGCGGTGGCGAGGACCAGCGCCCCGACCACCGCTGTCGCGCAGAGTCGTTTCATGTCACCGAACGTTAGGGCTCGCGGCGGTCGGCGTCGTCGCCCCACGACGGCATCTCGACCTACCCCCGTGGGGGTAGTGGGGAATCCGCCCACGGGGTGGCGACGGGCGCCCCGGCGCGCGACTACTTTGGGCTGGTGCTGGCCACGATCAAGCCGATCCGGCTCGACCTGCTGCTCGCGGTGGTGCTGACGACGTTGACCGTGGCGACCGCCGTGAGCCAGACCGGCGGCGGGTCCGACTGGCCGGCGTACCCGGTGGCCGCGCTGACCGTCGCGCCGATCGCGCTGCGCCAGCTCGCGCCGGTGGCCACGATGGTGGTGATGCTGGGCGCGCTGGCCTGCTACGGCCTGGTCGGGTTCGGCGGCCTGCCCAGTGGCGGCGTCGGCGCGCTGGTCGGCATGTTCACCGTGGCGACGTTGCGGTCCCGGCTCGCGGCCGCGGTGACGTTCGCGGCGACGGCGGCGGTCGTGGTGCTGGCGTTCCTGGGCGTCGCCGCGGGCTCGTGGTCCGAGGTGGCGCAGTCGGTGCTGGTCGTGGCGGGCGCGTGGATGCTCGGCGAGGGCACGAAGCGCTGGGCGCAGCGGGCCGAGCGGCTGGCGGAGGAGGCGGCGCGGGCGGTGGCCGACGAGCGGGTGCGCATCGCGCGCGAGCTGCACGACATCGTCGCGCACCACATGTCGGTGATCTCCTTGCAGGCCGGTGTCGCGGGGTACGTGCTGGACACCGACCTGGCGACCGCGCGCAAGGCGATCACGACGGTCGGCGACACGAGCCGTGAGGCGTTGACCGAGATGCGCCGCCTGCTCGACGTGCTGCGCGTGGACCACGACGACGACTACCGGCCGCAGCCCGGGTTGGCGGCTCTCGAGGAGCTGGTGGACCGGGCCCGGGGCGCGGGGTTGCCGGTCGACGTGGTGATCAGCGGCGAGGTGCGCGAGCTGCGGCCGGGCCCGGACCTGTGCGCTTACCGGGTGGTGCAGGAGTCGCTGACCAACGTGCTCAAGCACGCGGGGCGGGCGCGGGCGCGGATCGAGGTCGAGTACGGCGAGCAGACGCTGGTGCTGAAGGTGACCGACGACGGCCGGGCGGCGCCGGGCGCGTCGGGCCCGGACCACGAGCCGCACGGCATCCGCGGGATGCGGGAACGCGCCGAGCTGTACGGGGGCGTGCTCACCGCCGGCCCGATCGCCGAGGGCGGGTTCGGCGTGGTCCTGCGGCTGCCGGTGGGCGAGGTGGCGGCCCGGTGACGATCCGCGTGCTCATCGCCGACGACCAGGCGCTCATCCGGGCCGGCCTGGTCGCCCTGTTCACCGCCGCGCCGGGCTTCGAGGTCGTGGGCGAGGCCGCCGACGGCGGTCAGGCGGTGGCGATGGCCGCCCAAACCTCGCCCGACGTGATCCTGATGGACATCCGGATGCCCGTCCTGGACGGCATCGCCGCCACGCGCCAGATCCTGGCCGCCCACCACGACCGCGACCGCGACCACGACCGCGACCGGGAGCCCGACAGCCGGCAGCCGGACCGCGATCGCGAGGACCCGCCCCGGATCGTCGTGCTGACCACGTTCGACCTGCCCGAGTACGTCTACACCGCGTTGGGCGAGGGCGCGTCCGGGTTCCTGGTCAAGGACACCCCGCCGGAGCGGATCATCTCCGCCGTCCGCACCATCGCCGCCGGCGACATCCTCATCGCGCCGCACATCACCCACCGGCTGATCGAGACCTACGCCCAGCACCACCGCGCCACCGCCGTCGGCGCGCCGCAGCTGGCCGCCCTGACCGCGCGGGAGACCGAGGTGCTCCGCCTGGTCGGCAACGGCCTGACCAACGCCCAGATCGCCCAACGCCTCGTGCTCAGCGAAGCGACGGTGAAGACGCACGTCAAGCGGATGATGGGCAAGCTGGCCCTGGCCAGCCGCGCGCAGGCCGTCGTGGTCGCCTACGAGAGCGGTCTCATCGTGCCGACCGGCAACCGCGACCGGATCGGGTAGTCAGCCGGCCAGCCGCTCCAGCAACGGCACCGCCCGCGCGGGCTCGGGCAGGTCGAGCATCTCCGCCCGCACGCGCTCCGCTGCCTGCCGGTAACCCGGATCGGCCAACACCTCCGCGACCGCGGCCCGCACGTCCTGCGGCGTGGCGGCGACGGGGTCCAGCACCCGGCCCACGCCCAGCCGCGCGCACTGGTCGGCGTTCTGCGGCTGGTCGGCGCCCAACGGCAGCAGCACGGTCGGCAAGCCGTGCGCCAACGCGCCGATCACGCTGCCCGAACCGCCGTGCGAGATCACCAGGTCGCAGTGCGGCAGCACCGTCTCCTGCGGCACGTAGCGCTCGATGCGCACGCCGGGCCGTTGCGGGCCGAACGCGGCCGGGTCGAGGTGCCTGCCCACCGTGGCGATCACGTTCACCGGCAGGTCGCGCAGCCCGGCCAGCACCCGCGAGAAGAGGTCGCCGGACTCGGCGTTGAACGCCGTGCCGAGGGTGAAGTACGCGGTCGGCGGGTCGGACCGGCCGATCGGACCGACCGGCGGGCGGATCGGGAAAGCCGTGCCCGGCAAGGGGAACGCCGGATCGCGGAAGCTCGGCGGGAACGGCGACAGCAGCAGCCGCCGGTGCAGCATCTCCAGGTCCGGGTCGGGCGGCAGGCCGAGGCCGGCGCGCAGCTCGCCGATCGGCTCGCCGACCACCGCCGGCCGCACGAACGCGCCCGACGCGATGACCTGCACGTTCGCGTAGGGCAGGCCGAGCTTCTCGGCCGCGAGCACGCTGCCGAAGTCCACTTCCTCGCACACCACCACGTCCGGCCGCCACCGCTCGAACAGCTCCAGGTACAACGGCACCCGCTCGGCCGCACCCCGCCGCACGAACCCGTCCCGCAGCTCCTGGTCGTCCCGCTCCCGGTCGGGCGCGAGCAGCGGCCCGACCTCCGAGGGCTCGGGCCGTCCTCCCTCACCCACCGGGAGCGCGGTGAACCCGGCGGCCTCGACCGCCTCGCACCGGTTCGGCCCGGCCGCGACCGCGACGGTGTGCCCGGCCGCGACCACGGCCGAGGCGAACGGCACCAACGGCTGGAAGTGGCCCAACCCGCCGATGAAGGTGAACAACACGCGCATCCGACCAGCCTATCGATCACCCGACGACGGCCCGGACACGGCGGCTCAGGCGACTGCGACCCGGGCGCCGGCCCGGACGACGGCGAGCAAAGCCCGGGCAACCGGCCCCACCCGCGTCAGGGGGCCGAGCTGATCGGGACCACGTCACCTCGTCCGGGTCCGGGCCGGTGCCCTAGCATCCGCGCCGTGGACAAGACCCGGGTCGGATGCTGGTCGATGATCGCGCTCGTCGTCGCTCAGACGCTGTCGACGCTGCTGTCCGGCGACCTGGCCGAGCTCACGGTCGTCGGCGTGCTCTTCAACGCCGGCGCCGCGCTCTCCACCTACCTGGTCCTGCGCCGCCCCGACCGCAACCGCTGGCCGCTGGTCGCCTGGGCGGCGGGCTTCTTCGGCTGGCACGTGACCGGCCTGCTCACCCTCGCCGGCGTGGCGACCACCGGGCTGGACGCGGTGTTCACCGTCGGCAGCGACCCGCGGCTCTCGATCCTCTACCAGGTGGTCCTGACGACGCTGGCGGGCTTCGCCGTGCACCTGCTGCTGCCCCGGCCGACGAAGCCCTAGGCGTCACGCAGCCGGAGTGCCAGACCGCCGACCAGGAGCGCGCCGGCCGCCCACAGCCCGAGCACGCCCAGACCCGCCCACGGGCTGATCGGCAGGCCCTCGACGTTCGTGGTGGCCTGCACCGCCAGCCCCGCCGTCATCGGGCTGATCCGCTGCAAGCGCTTGAACCAGTCCGGGTCGGACACCACCGCGGCCACGACCGGGAACAGGTACAGCAGCCCGAGCACCACCCCGATGGCCGCCGCCGCGTCACGCACCAGGACGGCCACGCCCAGGCTCAGCAGCCCGACCAGCACCAGGTAGAGCACGGAGCCGACGGCCGCGCGCAGCACCGGCCCGTCGCCCAGCGACAGCACCGCGACCCCCGACAGGACGCCCCGCCCCGCCAGCACCGACACGAGCACCGCCGCCCCGCCCGCCACCAGCACCAGCGCGCCGACCACGGCCGCCTTCGCCGCCAGCACGGTCGACCGGCGCGGCAGCGCGGCGAACGTCACCCGGATCATCCCCGTGCCGTACTCGCCGCCCACCGCGAGCACGGCCAGCACGGCGACCACGGCCTGGCCGAACGCGATCCCGGTCAGGCTGGTCTTCGCCGGGTCCCCGCACCCCGTGTCGGCGCAGGCGACCGACGCCGCCACCCCCAGCGCCACGGTCAGCAGCACCACCCCGGCCAGCAGCCACGCCGTGCCCGCCACCGTGCGCAGCTTCGTCCACTCCACGTGCAGCGCTTCCCTCACGCGTCCCTCCTCCGCAGCACGGAGAACGCCACACCGAGCGCGACCGCCGTGTAGCCGCACAGCACCGCGAACCCACCCAGCGGGCTCAACGGGAAGTAGCCGTCGGCGGGGGCGTAGTTCGCCGTGACCTGCTGGTACTCCGGCAAGCTCTGCTGGACGGCGAACGCGGCGGCCGGCGTGACCCGCAGCAGCCAGTCCGACGGCCCGGTCGGCAGCACGGACGCGATCGCCAGCACGTACGGCAGCACGATCGCCACGATCACCACCGCCACCGCGCCCGCGCTGCGCCGCAGCACCGTGCCGACGGCCAGGCTGAGCACCGCCGCCACCGCGAGCAACGCCGCCGTGCCGACGATCACCCGCACCTCGGTCGCGGTCGGCACGGTGAACAGGAAGAAACCCTTGTCCACCTCCACCGCCCGGACCAACGGCACCGTGATCAGGGCCGCGGCCAGCGCGGTGACGAACGTGACCGCCGCGATCACCGCGGCCTTCGCCGCCAGCACCCGACCGCGCCGCGGGCTGGCGCTGAGGCTCGTGCGGATCAGGCCGCGCCGGTACTCCGAGGTCATGAACGTCGCCGCGACCACGATGACCGCGATCAGCCCGGCGAACGCGCCGACCAGCCGACCCTCGACCGTCTTGCCGAGCCCACCGCGCCCGGCCACGACCGGCGCGATGTTGCCCGACCCGCTCACCGCGACCCCGTCGGCGGTCTCCTCGAACCCGGTGCCCGCCCCGGCGCCCGCGCGCGGCCCGCCCAGGTCGCCGACGTCCTCACCGACCCACTTCCGGTCCGGCCACGAGCCCTCCAGCCCGATCCGGTCGAACTCGGCGGTCGCCCGCGTCGGGTAGCTCTCGCCGCTGGCGCCGGCGAACGACTCGGTGATCACCTCGTGGTGCGGCGAGGCCGCGAACAGCCCGGCCCGCACGGTCGACGGCAGCCCGGGGAGGGTGACCGAGCCGACGAGGTGCCAGGTCGCGCCGTCGGGCGACTCGTGGCCGGTGATCGTGTCGCCCGACCGGGTCAGGCGCAGCCAGCTCGGCGTCGCGTGCAGCGTGCCCGCGACGTCGCCGGTGAAGTCGTGCTGCAACCGCACGCCGTGGCCGCCCGTCAGCATCAACGCGGCGTACGGCGATCCCGGCGTGGTGCTCGCCTTGACGATGATCCCGCCCTTGGTCCACGGCTGCGTGTCCTCGACCGGCGCCTGACCGTCCGAAGAGGACACCGCGGTCAGCGACGTCACGCGGGCGGTGATGCTGCCGTCGCCGGTGAACGCCTGGTGCGCGAACGAGAAGTTGTCGACGACCGGCTCGCCGCCCGGACCCGTCGGCGGCGTGCTGCCCGCGCACGGCGCGCCGTTCGGGCCGCTGCACGAGAAGTTGCTCGCCGCCGCGGCGAACAGCCCCATCAGCAGGATCACCAGCGCCGCCGCGACCAGACCGAACACCCAGCCGCGCACGGTGCGCAGCTTCGTCCACTCGGCGCGCAGCACGTGCCCGAACCCGTCCGGCCCGCTCATCGCGCGCCCTCGGCCGCGTGGAACTCGACCGCGTCCCTGGTCAGCTCCATGTAGGCCTCTTCGAGGGACGCGCGGTGCGCCGACACCTCGGAGAACGGCACCGCGTGCTCGCCCAGCAGCGCCACCACCCGTTCACCGGACAGCCCGGTGACGGTGAGCGTGTCGGCGCCGGTCACGGCGACCGTCGCGCCCGCCCGTGCCAGCACCGTCGTCGCCGGCGTGCGGGCGCTGGTGCGCAACGTGACCCGTTCGCCGGATGCGGCCTCGATCAGCTCCGCCACGCCGACGTCGGCGATGACCTTGCCCCGGCCGACGATCACCACGTGGTCGGCGGTGTCCTGCAACTCGCTCATCAGGTGGCTGGACACCAGCACCGCCCGGCCCTCGGCCGCCAGCGACCGCAGGAAACCGCGCACCCACCGGATGCCCTCGGGGTCCATGCCGTTCACCGGCTCGTCCAGCACGAGCACCGGCGGGTCGCCGAGCAGCGCCGCCGCGATGCCGAGCCGCTGCCGCATGCCCAACGAGTAGCCGCCGGCCTTGCGCCGGATCGCCGAGGTCAGGCCGACCCGTTCGGCGACCTCGTCCACCCGCCGCGCGCCGAGGCCCTGCGAGTGGGCCAGCCACAGCAGGTGGTTGCGGCCGGTGCGACCGGGCTGCAGCGCCGACGCGTCCAACAGGGACCCGACCTGTCGCAACGGGTGCCGCAGGGTCCGGTACGGCCGGCCGCCGACCAGCGCACGGCCCTCGTCGACCGAGTCGAGGCCGAGGATCACCCGCATCGTGGTGGACTTGCCCGCGCCGTTGGGCCCGACGAAGCCGGTGACCTTGCCCGGTGCGACGGTGAACGTCATCCCGTCCAGCGCCACGGTCGGCCCGTACCGCTTGCGCAGCCCGGAGACTTCGATGGTTGCTTCCATGCCGGGAAGGCTAGGAGCGCGGCCCGGGTCGGGTCGTCACGCGGGAGAGCCGTCTCCGCCTCGCCGGCGCGGGGGAGGCGCATCCCTCCTGAGAGGGATGCCGGTGTCACCACCTGCGGTGACGCGTCGGCGCGGGTCGGCGACGACAATGACCCGGTGAGCGATGAGGGGTGGGCCCGGCGGTTGGCCGACGGCCCGCGCGTGCCGGGGGGCGTCGTGGCGCTGCTGGGCGCGGGCGCGGTGGGCGAGGCGGTGGCGCGGGCGGTGACCGGCGGCGCCGACCCGCAGCTCGTCCTGGTGCTCGGGGTGCTGGCCCTGGCGACCACCGCGCCGGCGGCGTTCCTGCGCCCGGCGCCCGCCGCGGTCGCGGTGACGGCGGCGGCCGTGCTGTCGCTCGGGTTGTTCCACGGCCTCACGGCGGCGGGCCTCGGCGCGCAGCTGATCGTGCTGTACCGGCTGGGACGGGTCGGTGGCCAGGTCCTGGCGACCTGCCTGGCCGTGCCGTACCCGGTGCTGGCCCTGGTGCGCGACGCGGACGCGATGACCGTGCTGGCGGCGTCGTCGGCGTTGGCGGCGGGGTGGGTCGGGGTCGCCCGGTGGGCGCGCGGCGAGGCGCTGGTGCACCGGGCCGCCCGGCAGGCCGTGGCCGGGAGCCTGCTGGAGCACACCGCGCGCGGCGAGCGGGCCCGGATCGCGCGCGAGCTGCACGACGTCGTGGCGCACCACATCTCGATGATCGCGGTGCAGGCGGAGACGGCCCGGCTGACCACGCCCGGCATGCCCGCCGCCGGCGCGCAGCGGCTGGCGGAGATCGGCGACACCGCGCGGGCCGGGCTGACCGAGATGCGGCGGTTGCTGGGCGTGCTGCGGTCCGACGCGCCGGAGGAGGTCGCGGACCGCCGCCCGCAGCCGGGGTTGCCGCAGCTCAACGAACTGCTCGACGACGTGCGCGACACGTCCGGCGCGGGCGCGCGGCTCATCGTCTCCGGCACGCCCGGCCCGCTGGACCCCGGTGTGGAGCTGGCCGCGTACCGGATCGTCCAGGAAGCCCTCACCAACGCGCGGCGGCACGCGCCCGGCGCGGCGGTCGACGTGGAGCTGCACTACACCGAGGAGGCGTTGCGGTTGCGCATCAGGGACAACGGGCCCGGCCCACGCGGCGCGGCGCCGTCCGGTGGGCACGGGCTGACCGGCATGCGCGAACGGGCGGTGGCCGTCGGCGGCCGGTTGCACACGGGCACGACGGCCGTGGGCGGATTCCTGGTCGAGGCGAGCCTGCCGACGGGGGCGGCCGGGTGAGCGCCGTCCGGATCGTGGTCGCCGACGACCACCAGGTGATCCGCACCGGGTACGCCGCGCTGCTCGACACGCAACCCGACTTCACCGTCGTCGGCACGGCGTCCGACGGCGGGGAGGCGGTGCGCGTCTGCCGCGAGCTGTCACCC
Source organism: Actinosynnema sp. NPDC037264 (assembly GCF_055603705.1). Taxonomy (NCBI): domain Bacteria; kingdom Bacillati; phylum Actinomycetota; class Actinomycetes; order Pseudonocardiales; family Pseudonocardiaceae; genus Actinosynnema; species Actinosynnema sp. NPDC037264. The sequence goes on from NZ_JBVJVK010000002.1 coordinate 93,992, forward strand.
GACGTGGTGCTGATGGACGTGCGGATGCCGGGCGTGGACGGCATCGAGGCCACGCGCCGGCTCGCCGACGGGCCGCGGGTGCTGATCCTGACCACGTTCGACCTGGACGAGTACGTCTACGACGCGTTGCGCGCGGGCGCCAGCGGCTTCCTGCTCAAGGACGTGACGGCGGAGCAGCTGTTCGACGCGGTGCGGGTGGTCGCGGCCGGCGAGGCGTTGCTGGCGCCGACCGTGACCCGCCGCCTGATCAGCGAGTTCGCCCGGCTGCGCCCCGAGCCGGCCACGTCCGGGACCGCCCTGTCCACCCTCACGCCGCGGGAGACGCAGGTGCTGCGGCTGATCGCGGAGGGCCTGTCGAACACCGAGGTCGCGGCCCGGCTGGTGGTCACGGAGGAGACGGTGAAGACGCACGTGAGCCGGGTGCTGAACAAGCTCGGCCTGCGCGACCGCACCCAGGCGGTGGTCGCGGCCTACGAATCGGGCCTGGTCGTGCCGCGCGCCCGGGGCTAGGTGTCGCCGGACGCCCGCGGTCCGGTGTCGTCGGGCACCCGAGGTCAGCGTCGTCGGGCGCCCGCCGTCAGGCGTCGGCGGCGGGCAGCACGAGCGACGCGGCGGTCAGGCGGGTGCCGCGGCCGGCCGTGCTCCGGGTGTGTTCCCAGCGCACCCCGGGGCACGGTGGCCGAGCGGTCAGCGGTCCACCCGTTGAGGTGGCAGCGCGTCGCCCACCAGGGCGAGGTTCTGGATCGCGGCCAGTCCGTACTGGGCGGAGGCGTTGGTCGACACGAACACCGCCTCGTCGACCGGGCGCAGCGCGTTCGGGCCCTCGACCCTGGTCGACCGCCACGGCAGCCCCGGGCCGTACCCGTCCTGGCCGGCGAAGAACTCGTCCCACGCCCGCCGCGCCAACGCCTCGTCGCCGGTCCGCGCCGCCGCGTACGCGGTGAGGCGGGAGTGCATCTGGCGGAAGCCGACGTTCCACGAGCCGCCGACCTCGGCCTGCTGCTCCTCCCTGGTCGCGCCGTACAACCGGCAGTACTGCACCCACGCCTTCTCGAACGCCGGCCGGTCCAGGAGGTCGATCAGCTCGCCGCAGATCTCCGCCAACCCGAACACCGCCGACAGGTGCGACACGCTCACCTGCACCCGATCGGTGGCGAACCGGCCCGTCTCCAGGTTGTAGAGCGCCTCACCGGTGACGAAGCCGTTCTTCAGCGCCCCGATGTCCTCGACCGTGCCCAGCAGCTTCTGCCGCGCGACCGGGTCGCCGCCGCGTTCCCACTCCGTCAGCCACGCCGCCGCCAAGGCGCCCCAGTCCGTGCCGAGTCCGACCGCGAGCGCCTTCGGATCGGGCGTGTACGGCTCGGTGCGGATCTTGCGCAACGGGTCGAGCGCGACGAACGTGCGGTCCGCGTCCACCAGCTCGCGCAGCAGGTCGCCGACCCGCTCATCGGCGGTCAGGAAGTAGTAGAACCTCCGGTTCGCGGCCGTGCTGATGCGCAGCTGCTTGGCGCTGCACCCCCAGTGCAGCACGTTGTGCCTGGTGCCGAGGTCCTTCCACTGGCCAAGGTGGTAGACGTCGACCTCGCCGGTGTGCCGGGTCATCGCCTCGGCCATCCGGAACACGTCCGCCCGCCCGCTGCGCAGGTAGGCGTACCAGAGCCACAGGTCCGTGGACAGCTCCGAGTTGTCCCACGCGTACCCGCCGACGTCGTAGCGCCACTGGTGCCGGTCGGAGTCGTAGGTGTGCATCACGTCGCCGTAGTTCCAGAACCCGTACCAGCGGCGCTGCTCGACCTGGTCGCGGTGGTAGTCGAAGAGGAAGTCCAGCCGGTCCTCGATCGCCGCGCGCGCCGGCGTCGAGCGGTCGACCAACGACCAGTCGCCGAACACGCCCGCCGCCAGCAGGTGCTGCGGCGGCGCGACCAGCAACGGCGGCGTCTGCACGGCCTGCGCCATGGCGACCAGGCTCGCGTCGTCCGGCGTCGAGCCGACCGCCCACAACGTCAGCTCGCTGGTGCGCGCCACGCCGTACGCGGTGCCGAATCCCGGTTCGTAGTCCTCGTAGGTGATCTGGAGGCCCTCCAACTGCTCCGGGAACGTGTCCATGCCCAGGCCGTCGTGGTAGAACCGCAGGTCCATCGGCCGCGCGTCCGGCGACCACAGCCACACCGTCACCTCGGCCTCCTCACCCGCCGCGCCGCGCACGTCGAGCTGCGTCGGGTGCAGCTGCCAGAAGTTGCGCAGCCCGAACGCCAGGCCGCCGCTCGCGCCGCCGACGTAGCCGAAACCGGGCGACCGCCGTCCCGCGTCCACGTCCACCCACGTGTGGCCGGGCTTGGTGCGCTTGCGGATCGCGTAACCGTCCGCGGTGAGCTGGCTGAGGCTGTAGTCGCCCCACGTCGGGATCAGGTTCAGCCTGCCGCTGACGCGGGTGTCCCAAGTGGACACCGGCGGCAGCTTCCGCCCCGCCACCTGGGCGCTGCGCACCGCCGCGCCCGGATCGCGTCGCAGGCCGGTGATGCCGCGCACGGCCTCGCGCAGCAACCCGCCCTCCTCGCCGCCGAACCGGACGTGCCGGTCGTGCGGCTCGTCCCGCATCGGCACCGCGAACCGGATGCCCAGGCCGCGCAGGTAGTCGTCCTCCGTGCCGTCCCACACGAACGTGTGCGTCATCTTGATGCTGTCCGTGCCCGCGAAGAAGTAGAACCGCACGGTGAACGGCAGCCACTCGCGCCGCTTCGCCCGGTGCACGCCGTCGACCCGCAGCACGGCCCGCACCGGACCGCTCTGCTCCACGATGACGTTCTTGACGGCGCTGACGAACTTCTCCCGCTTCGCGCCGCCGGTGTCCTCGTCCTCGTCGTGGTCCTGGCGCAGGCACACCAGGTGCCCGCGCCGCACGACCGGCTCACCGCCGCGCGTGATCCGCTCGATCAGGTCCGCGCCGCTCTTGCGCACGGTCACCTCGATCACGCCGGTGCGGACGATGACGTGCTCCGCCCTGTCCTCCACCGTGACGGCCTGCGCCGGCGCCCGGGCCGGACCCGGTTCCAGCCGGTACCCGTCGGCGGCGGTGGGTCCGCTGATCGCGTGCGCGCTCCACTTCAGCGAGCCGTCCGGCCACACGCCGGTCGCCCAGGACTGCACCGGCACCTGCTCGCCCGTGGCCGTGACCAGCGAGAACGCCTGGTCTTTGGCGAACGCGCCGCGTGGCCACGGCACACCCCAGGTGGTGCCCGCGTGGGTGGCGGGCGCACCGCCTTCCAGCCACGTCAGCGCGGCCTGGCGCGGTGGCTCCGGCGCCGCCTGCGCCTGGCCCGCGCCGAACGGGAGCGCGTAGGCCGCGGCCACCCCGCCCAGGAAGGTCCGACGGTTCACCTGTGCCATCACGGGCCTCCGATCACCTGGAGCTCGTCGATGCCGAGGAAGCCGGTCGACGTGCCCGGCGCACGGCTGGTCATGGTGATCCGGACCCGCGTCGTGGTCACCGGATCGAACGTGATGCGGCTCGGCCCGCCGGCGCCCCAGTCGACGCGGACGTTCGACGCGGGCGCCCACGCGCGGCCGTCCCAGTGCGCCACCCGGACCGAGGCGGGCAGCTGGTGAGCGGCGTCCACGGCGAAGTGCGACGCCAGCCCGCCGACCTGCCGTTGTTGCGGCCACGCCACCGAAACCCAGTCGCTCGCGTGCGCCGACGACACCGCGGGCAGCACCTGGGTCGCCTGCTTGGCGTAGGAGTTCGACCACCGCGTGGTCAGGTCGCCGTCCACCATCGCCGCCGGCAGCGTGGTCGCCCGGCCGCTGTAGCTCGCGTCGACCACCGGGCCGTCGGCGATCGGCGGGGCCGCCCCGACCGCCGTCAACCCGCCGGGTCCCTTGGGACCGCGAGGGATGGCGAGCACGGACGTGCGGCCGGACCGCAGGCCCGGCGCCGTCGCCCGGATCGTGATGGGGCCGCCGCGCGCGTCCGACTGCACGATCGCCAACACCTTGCCGTGGAACGCGGTCATGCCGTCCGCCTTGTACGGCTCCACGCTCTCCGGCCGCCCGTTGTCCACGCCGACGAGCCGGCCGCCGGTGACGGAGAACGTGACCCTGTCCGCCGCGCTCGGCACGACCACGCCGTCGCGGTCGACCACGTCGGCGGTGACGTAGGTCAGCGACCGGCCGTCCGCCGTCACGACCTCGCGGTCGGGCGTCAGCCTCACCGCAGCCGCCGCACCGGCCGTGCGGACCACGTCCCGTGCGACCTCCTTGCCGTCCTCGCGCGCCACCGCGACCAGCTCACCCGGCTGGAACGGCACGGTCCACGTGAGGTGCAGCTTGCCCGCGCTGCCGTTCGGGCTGGTGTAGCTGCCCGGGAACGGCCCGGTGGTGACGTTCTTGTCGTCGTTGGACGGCTCGGTCGTCTCCAGGTACTCCTTGCCGTACGTGGTCTTCTTGCGGTCGAACTTCCGCACGCCGAGCGACGTGCCGTTCAGGAACAGCTCGACGGTGTCCACGTTCGCGTAGGCCCAGACCTGCACCGGCTCGCCCACCTCGTGGCCGGTCCAGTCCATCGGCGCGACGTGCACCATCGGGTCGGTCGTCCACTGGCTCTTGAACAGGTGGTACAGGTCCTTGGGGAACCCGGCCGTGTCCATCGCGCCGAAGTGCGAGGTGCGCACCGGGAACACCCCGTCGAACGGCGTGGGCTCGCCGATGTAGTCCATGCCCGCCCACAGGAACTGGCCGAGGAAGAACTTGCGGTCCCGGTCCTTCTTCAACCCGTACTCGCCGCTCAACGTCCAGGACGCCATGTTGTTGTCGTACGACGAGACCTCGCGCTTGCCGGGCGTGTGGTTCTCGCCGGTGTTGACCAGCAACGGGTCCTGGTACGAGCCACGCGTGGAGGTCGAGGACGACGACTCGGACTCGAAGATGAACTTGTCCGGGTACTTGGCGTGCAACGCGTCCACCGCGCCCGCCGTGTTGTAGTTCAGGCCCAGGCCGTCGAGCGCGCCGAGGATCCGGTCCGGACCGGAGCCCGTGGCCGGCACGCGGCGGTAGGCGTCCGAGCCGAACACCACCGGGCGGCTGGTGTCGATCGAGCGGATGTCGGCGGCCAGGCGCTGGGCGGTGTCCGGGCCGAACGGGACGTTCCAGAAGTCCGGGATCTCGTTGCCCACCGACCACAGCACCACGGCGGGGGAGTTCTTCGCCGCGTGCACCATCTCCTTGATGTCGGCGGAGCTGTTGGCGTCGAAGAACCGGCCGTAGTCGTAGGCGATCTTGGGCCGCCGCCAGGTGTCGAACGCCTCCACCATCATCACGATGCCCAGCTCCTCGCACAGCTCGACCTGTTCGCGCGACGGCGGGTTGTGCGAGGTGCGGAAGGCGTTGACGCCCATGCCCTTCATCAGCCGCAGCTGCCGCTCCAGCGCGTCGCGGTTCACCGCGGACCCGAGCGCGCCCTGGTCGTGGTGCAGGTCGACGCCCTGGATCTTGTGGTACTCGCCGTTGACGAAGAAGCCCTCGTCCGCGTCGAACCGGACCCAGCGGAAGCCGAACCGGGTGCTGGTGGCGTCCACGCGCCGGCCGGCCACCGTCACCTCGGTCTCCAGCGTGTAGAGGTGCGGGTCCGCCATGGACCACAGGGTCGGCTCCGGCACGCGGATGTCGGACTCGACGGTCGTGCCGGTGACCGCCGTGTGGTGACGTGCCACGACGCGTCCGTCGGAGTCCTTGACGCGGTACCGCACGGCGACGTCCTCGGCGGCGCGGCCGTTGACCACGTCGGTGCGGACGTGCGCGGTGGCGTGGCCCGAGGCCACTTCGCGCTCGACGTCCGGGGTGGTCACGAACGTGCCGTGCCGGGCGACGTGCGCCCGGTCGGTGACGACGAGGTCGACGTGCCGGTAGATGCCGCTGCCGGAGTACCAGCGGCTGCTCGGCAGCTTGTTGCGCACCTTCACCGCGACGACGTTCGGGGTCCGGCCGTCCTTGTGCGCCGCGGCCAGGTCGACCGCGAAACCCGTGTAGCCGTACGGGTGCGCGGTGACCAGCGCGCCGTTGAGGTAGACCTCGGAGTCCATGTAGACGCCGCCGAACTCCAGCGAGACCTGCTTGTCGGCGGTCGAGCGCGGCAGCGTGAACGTCTTGCGGTACCAGCCGAGGCCGCCGGGGAAGTAGCCCGTGCCGCTGCCGGCCCCGGGCGTCATCGGCTGCTCGATCGACCAGTCGTGCGGCAGGTTCAGCACCCGCCACGCCGAGTCGTCGAAGCCGGGCTCGTCCGCGTCGGCGTACGCCGGTTCGTCGTCACCGCTGGTGTTGGCCAGGGCGAACTTCCACGACCCGTCGAAGCTCTCGCCGCGCGTCGGGTGGGCGGCCGGCTCACCCGCCGCCGCCGGGCCCGGCGCCAGGCCCGACCCGAGCAGGAGCGCGACGACCGCCGCCGCGAGCACACGCCTGTGTCTGTCCACCTGGACCCCGGTTCCACGCGTCGTGAATCGACAACACCGATCAGAGAAGTGCGCAGAGCAACAGAACGACACAGGATGCTGCCGCCCCGTGACGGCGGGTGTCAACCCTTCGGGAAAGCGCTTTCTTCCGCCGCGCCCATCAACCCGGGCGTTGAACTCGGGGCAGCCGAACGCAGGACCCGCGCGACCTGGACTCGGGGACCGCGTGTCGAACGCTCAGGTCCCCCCGGGTCCGCCGTTCGGGTCAGGGGTGGGGAGTGCGGCCCAGGGTGCTCTGCCGGGCGATCAGCTTGTGCGCGGCGCGCACCTCGATGCCCGGCAACGGCCCGGTGCTGTCGATGCGCGCGAGCAGCCGTTCCACCGCCGTGGTCGCTATGGTCACCTTGTCCGGCGAGATGGTGCTGATCGTCGGGTTGGAGTAGCGGCCTTCCTCGATGTCGTCGTACCCGATGAGGGAGATGTCCTCGGGCACGCGCAGCCCGCGTTCCAGCACCTCGTGCAGCGCGCCGAGCGCGACCAGGTCGCTGTAGCAGAACACGGCGTCCGGCGGGTCGTCCCGGTCGAGCAGCACGCGCATCGCGCCGGAACCGTCGGCCCGGTTGAACCTCGGGGTGTGGATTATCAACGACTCGTCCACCGGCAACCCGGCCTCGGCGTGCGCCTGCCGGTAGCCGAGCGTGCGCAGCTGCGCCGCCTCGCCGGTCGGGTACGGCTGGTCGCCGATGGCCGCGATCCGACGCCTGCCCAGGCCGATCAGGTGCGCGGTGGCCTCGCGGGACGCCGCCACGTCGTCGATCCCCACGTGGTCGAACGTGCCGTTGGACGACCGCTCACCCAGGACGACCAGCGGCAACGTCGGGTCGCCCTCGTCGAGGTCCTCCTGGGCCAGCCCGAGCGGGCTGAAGATCATGCCGTCGAACAGCAGCGCCCGCGCGCCGCGCCGGATCAGCTCGCGCTCGTGCGCCGGGTCGCCGTCGGTCTGGTCGATCAGCACGTTGTAGCCGCGCTCGCGCGCCCTGGGGATGATGGCCTGCAACAGCTCCGCGAAGTACGGCGTGTCCAGGTAGGGCACGACCACGGCGATCTGCCCGGACCGGCCGTTGGCCAGGTTGCGGGCCAGCACGTTGGGCCGGTAGCCCAGCTCCGCGATCGCCCGCTCCACCTTCTCGCGGGTCCGCTCGGTGACCCTGGCGTAGCCGTTGACCACGTTCGAGACCGTCCGCGCGGACACGCCCGCGAGCTCTGCTACGTCACGCAGCGTGGCATCGCGCATCGTTCTCCTCCGTCGGACCGGCGCGGCGGCCCCACCGCTACAGCGCTGCAAAGGAGTGTGCACGCCGACCAACGCCGCGACAAGCCCCGACCGCCCGATGATCCACAACCGTCTCAAATCTCGTTTGGATTAAGTTCCCGTGAGGTCTTGCAGCGCGGCAAAACGCCGTCCATAGTGCTTTGCAGCGCAGCAATACCGGTGCCACGGTGGCAACGACGGTCGGTTCCCCCGAACCCGCCGGCCGTGGCGCGACACCCGGACCACGACCCCGAGGGCGTCGGATCGCACCTCGCGGGGTCGACGCACACCTTGTACGTCTCGCTCACGCACCGTGATCGCGGTCGCGCATGCACTGGCGCATGCCGCGACGGAAAGGCGCACTCATGCTCGGCACCACCTGGTTGGCGAAACTCCGAGGAGGGCTCGCCGCCTGCGGCCTGCTCGCCGTGGCCGCGTGCGGCGGGGCCGGCGGCGACGACGGCGGACCCGTGACGGTGTCCGTCTGGGCCTGGTACCCGGAGTTCAAGGGGGTGGTCGAGGCGTTCAACGCCAGCCACCCCGACATCAAGGTCGAGTGGACCAACGCCGGCACCGGGGCGGACCACTACGCCAAGCTGAAGACCGCGATCACCGCGGGCAAGGGCGCGCCGGACGTGGCGATGGTGGAGTTCCAGCAGATCCCCACGTTCATCATCCTCGACGCCCTGGCGGACATGGGTGAGCACGGCGCCAACGAGGACAAGGGCCTCTACGCCGACTGGGCGTGGGAGCAGGCCACCGACGGCGAGAAGGTCTACGCGATCCCGGTCGACGGCGGCCCGATGGCGTTGATGTACCGCAAGGACCTGTTCGACCAGCACGGCATCGGTGTGCCGACCACGTGGGCCGAGTACGCCGAGGCGGCCGTGAAGATCAAGGCGGTCGACCCGAACGCGCACATCGCGAGCTTCGGCAGCGACGGCGGCTGGCTCAACGGCCTGATGTGGCAGTCCGGCTGCCGCCCGTACGGCTACTCGCACACCACCGCCAAGGACCAGGTGAAGATCAACCTGACCGCGCCGGAGTGCGAGCGGGTGGTCGACCTGGTCGGCGACCTGGTCGACAAGGGCCTCATGGCCAAGGACCCGTTCTTCACCGCCGACGCCACCGCCGCGCTGGACTCCGGCAAGTACTGGACGTGGGCCGCGGCCGGCTGGACGCCCGGCTACCTGGCGGGCTCGTTGAAGAACACCGCGGGCAAGTGGGCGGTCGCGCCGATGCCGCAGTGGACCGCGGGCGCCGACGAGCAGGGCGACTGGGGCGGCTCCACGTTCACCGTGACCAAGCAGGCCAAGAACCCGAAGGCCGCCACCACCGTGGCGCGCGAGCTGTTCGGCAAGTCCGACGCGGCCTGGCAGATCGGCCTGGACAAGGCGTTCCTCTACCCGCTCGTCAAGGACGTCGCGGCGGACCCGGCGTTCACCGGCAAGGCCTACGACTTCTTCAACGGCCAGAAGGTGAACGAGATCTTCGTGCCGGTGTCGGAGAAGCTGGGCGACTTCCAGTTCACGCCGTTCCAGGACTTCGTGTACGGCGAGCTGAACGACCGCAGCGCCGAGGCCATGTCGGGCAGCAGGCCGTGGGGCACGGTGTTGGAGGAGACGCAGAAGAACGTCGTCGCGTACGCCGAGAAGCAGGGCTTCAAGGTCAGCAAGTAACGCTCCGGCGGCCCGTCGCGGCGAGCTCGACGCCGCGGCGGGCCCAGGCCAAGTCAGGAGGTTCACCGTGACGCGGTCCACGCCGATCGCGGCGCCCGAGGCCGACCACCCGCCGGCCGCCGCACCGGTCGAATCCCGGGCGCGTCAGCGGTCACGCCGGGTCACCGCGCACCCGGTGGCCGGGGCGCTGTTCGTGCTGCCGTTCTTCCTCGTCGTCGTCGCGTTCCTCGTCGTGCCGCTGGGCTACGCGTTCTGGCTCAGCCTGTCCAGCAAGAGCCTCGCCCTCGGCACCCGGTTCAGCGGCCTCGACAACTACGTGCGCGCGTTCACCGACCCGTTGCTGCTCGACGGCCTGCTGCGGGTCGTCCTGTTCGGACTCGTGCAGATCCCGATCATGCTCGGCATCGCGCTGGCGGGCGCGCTCGTGCTGGACGCCGTGACCACGAAGTTCGCCGTGGCGTTCCGGCTCATCGCGTTCATGCCCTACGCGGTGCCCGCCGTCGTCGGCGCGCTCATGTGGGGTTTCCTCTACAGCCGCACGTTCGGCCCGTTCGCCGACCTGCCGACGCTGGTGGGCGGCGACCCGATCGACTTCTTCAGCGTCTCGTTGCTGCTGGTGTCGCTGGGCAACATCGTGACCTGGGCGTGGACCGGCTACAACATGATCATCTTGTACTCGGCGCTGCAGGGCGTGCCGCGCGAGATGTACGAGGCCGCGGTGATCGACGGCGCCACGCCGGTGCAGATCGCGTTGCGGGTCAAGGTCCCCGCGATCAAGCAGGCCATCTCGCTGGCCGCGATCTTCACCGTCATCGGCACCATGCAGTTCTTCACCGAACCGCAGATCATGGCCCGGTTCGCGCCGCAGATCTCGGCCGGGTACACGCCGAACCTCTACGCCTACAACCAGGCGTTCGCCTACTCGGACTTCCACTACTCCGCCGCGCTGTCCTTCGCGCTCGGCTTCCTGGTGTTCGTGGTGGCCTACGCGTTCGTGTTCGTCAACAACCGCCGGCGGGGGAAGCGCGCATGAAGGTGAAGACCCGGCTCCCGCACCTGCTGATGGGCGTGGGCATCCTGTACTTCCTCGTCCCGCTGCTATGGGTGCTCGTCGCGGCCACCAAGAGCCAGCCGGACCTGCTCGACAGCCCCGCGCTGTGGTTCGCCGAGTTCAACCTGTTCGAGAACATCGGGCTGCTGTTCCGCGAGGACGACGGCGCGTACGGCAAGTGGCTGGTCAACACGGCGCTGTACTCGGGCCTGAGCGCGCTGGGCGCGACGGCCCTGGCGGCGGCCGCGGGCTACGGCCTGGCGCGGTTCCGGTTCCCGGGCAAGCGGCTGTTCGAGACGGCGCTGCTGGGCATGATCATGGTGCCCGCCACCGCGCTGGTGCTGCCGACCTACCTTATCCTGTCCGAAGTGGAACTCGTCGACACGATGTGGGCGGTCATCCTGCCGTCGCTGCTCAGCCCGTTCGGCGCGTACCTGATCCGCGTCTACGTGGACGAGAGCGTGCCGGTCGAGCTGATCGACTCCGCCCGCATCGACCGGGCGGGCGAGCTGCGCATCTTCTGGCAGATCGCGGTGCCGATGATGCGGCCGGCCATCGTCACCGTCTTCCTGTTCACCCTGGTCGCCACCTGGAACAACTACTTCCTGCCGCTGGTGATGCTCAGCGACGCCGACCTCTACCCGCTGACCGTCGGCCTGACCACCTGGTTCAACACCGCGCAGCAGGAGGCAGGCACCCGCATGCTGTTCAACCTCGTGGTGACCGGCTCACTGCTGGCCATCGTCCCGCTCATCGTCGCCTTCGTCCTGCTGCAGCGCTTCTGGCGCAGCGGTGCGACGGCAGGCGCCCTGAAGTAGGAGCATCGTGCTCAACGCCTCCCTTTCCCTCAACCCCGACTACGTCATCGCGCCCGTGCGACGCCGGCTCTTCGGGTCGTTCGTCGAGCACATGGGCCGCTGCGTCTACACCGGCATCTACGAACCCGGCCACCCGACCGCCGACGAGGACGGTTTCCGGGGCGACGTGCTGGAGCTGACCCGTGAGATGGGGGTGGAGCTGGTCCGCTACCCCGGCGGCAACTTCGTCTCCGGCTACCGCTGGGAGGACGGCGTCGGCCCCGCCTCGCAGCGACCCGTGCGCCGTGAGCTGGCCTGGCACAGCCTCGAGACCAACGAGGTCGGCGTCGACGAGTTCGTCCGCTGGGCGCGCAAGGCCGACGTCGAGGTCATGTACGCGGTGAACCTCGGCACGCGCGGTGTCGCCGAGGCGCTCGACGTGCACGAGTACATGAACCACGACGGCGGAACGCACCTCTCCGACCTGCGCCGCCAGAACGGCTCCGAGAAGCCCCACGGCGTGAAGCTGTGGTGCCTCGGCAACGAGCTCGACGGCCCGTGGCAGCTCGGCCACAAGACCGCGCACGAGTACGGCAGGCTGGCCGCCGAGACGGCCCGCGCGCTGCGGCAGGCCGAGCCGGACCTGGAGCTGGTGGCGTGCGGCAGCTCCAGCTCGTCCATGCCGACGTTCGGCGAGTGGGAGTCCACCGTGCTGGAGCTGGCGTACGACGAGGTGGACCACATCTCGCTGCACGCCTACTACGAGGTCATCGACGGAGACGTGGACAGCTTCCTCGCCTCCGCCGCGGACATGGACCACTTCATCGACAGCGTGGTGGCCACCGCGGACGCGGTCGGCGCCCGGCTCAAGAGCAAGAAGAAGATCACGCTCTCGTTCGACGAGTGGAACGTCTGGTACATGAAGCGGTTCCAGGCCGAGCCGCGCACGGAGTGGGAGGTCGCGCCGCGGGTCATCGAGGACCAGTACGACGTCACCGACGCCGTGGTCGTCGGCAACCTGCTGATCTCGCTGCTGCGGCACAGCGACCGGGTGGCCGTGGCGTGCCAGGCGCAGCTGGTGAACGTGATCGCGCCGATCCGCAGCGAGCCGGGCGGCCCGGCGTGGCGGCAGACGACCTTCCACCCGTTCGCGCTGACCTCGCGGTTGGCGCGGGGTCAGGTGCTGCGGGTGGAGACGTCCTCGCCGACGTACCAGACCAAGCGCTTCGGCGACGTCCCGGTGGTCGACTCGGTCGCCACGCACGACGAGGAGACCGGCGACACGGTGGTGTTCGTGGTCAACCGGCACCGGACGGAGCCGGTCGAGCTGAAGGTCGCGCTGGCCGCGTTCGGCGACGTCGAGGTGGCCGAGGCGTGGACCGTGCACGACCCGGACGGCTCGGCCACCAACACCGAGACCGACCCGGACCGCGTGGTGCCGAAGCCGCAGACCGCCGACATCGCCGACGGCGAGCTGCGGGTCGTCCTGCCGCCCGTCTCGTGGACCGCGGTGCGGCTGGCGAAGGCGTAGCACGGGCGACACCGGTCAGGCCCACCGGGAACGGGGGCCTGACCGGTGCGGCGCCTCAGGCGCCGATGTAGTCCGCGAGGTGCTCGCCGGTCAGCGTGGCGCGCTTGGCCACGAGGTCGGCGGGCGTGCCCTCGAAGACGATCCGGCCGCCGTCGTGGCCCGCGCCGGGACCGAGGTCGATGATCCAGTCCGCGTGCGCCATGACCGCCTGGTGGTGCTCGATGACGATGACCGACCTGCCCGAGTCGACCAGCCGGTCGAGCAGGCCGAGCAGCTGCTCGACGTCGGCCAGGTGCAGGCCCGTGGTCGGCTCGTCGAGGATGTAGACCTCGCCCTTCTCGGCCATCTGGGTGGCCAGCTTCAGCCGCTGCCGCTCACCGCCGGACAGCGTGGTCAGCGGCTGGCCCAGCGACAGGTAGCCGAGGCCGACGTCCACGAGCCGGTCGAGGATCTTGTGCGCGGCCGGCACCCGCCCGTCGCCCGTCTCGAAGAACGACTCCGCCTCGATCGCGGACATCGCGAGCACCTCGGCGATGTTCTTGCCGCCCAACGTGTACTCCAGCACCGACGCCTGGAACCGCTTGCCCTCGCAGTCCTCGCAGGTGGACTCGACGGTCGCCATCACGCCCAGCTCGGTGTAGATGACGCCGGCCCCGTTGCACGTGGGGCAGGCGCCCTCGGAGTTCGAGCTGAACAACGCGGGCTTCACGCCGTTGGCCTTGGCGAACGCCTTGCGGATCGGTTCGAGCAGGCCGGTGTACGTCGCCGGGTTGCTGCGCCGCGAGCCGCGGATCGCGCCCTGGTCGATCACCACCACGCCCTCGCGGCCGGCCACGGAGCCGTGCACCAGGGAGCTCTTGCCCGACCCGGCGACGCCGGTGAGCACGCACAGCACGCCGAGCGGGATGTCCACGTCCACGTCGCGCAGGTTGTGGGTGTCGGCGCCGCGCACCTCCAGCGCACCCGACGGCGTCCGCACCGAGTCCTTCAACGACGCCCGGTCGTCCAGGTGCCGCCCGGTGAGGGTGTCGGAGCCGCGCAGCCCTTCGACCGTGCCCTCGAAAACCACCTCGCCGCCGCCCGTGCCCGCCTTGGGCCCGAGGTCGACCACGTGGTCGGCGATCGCGATCACCTCGGGCTTGTGCTCGACCACGAGCACCGTGTTGCCCTTGTCCCGCAGCCGGAGCAGCAGGGCGTTCATCCGCTCGATGTCGTGGGGGTGCAGGCCGATGGTGGGCTCGTCGAAGACGTAGGTGACGTCGGTGAGCGACGAGCCGAGGTGGCGGATCATCTTGGTGCGCTGCGCCTCGCCGCCGGACAGCGTGCCCGACGGCCGGTCGAGCGAGAGGTAGCCCAGCCCGATGTCCACGAACGAGTCCAGGGCCCGCCGCAGGTTCACCAGCAGCGGCGCCACCGACGGCTCGTCGAGCTCGCGCACCCAGTCGGCCAGGTCGCTGATCTGCATCCGGCACAGGTCGGCGATGTTGCGGCCCTTGATCTTCGACGCGAGGGCTTCCTTGGCCAGGCGCGTGCCGTCGCACTCGGGGCACGTCGTGAACGTCACCGCCCGCTCCACGAACGCCCGGATGTGCGGCTGCATCGCGTCGACGTCCTTGGACAGGTACGACTTCTGGATCTGCGGGATCAGCCCGGAGTAGGTCAGGTTGATCCCGTCGACCTTGATCTTGGTCGGCTCCTTGTAGAGCAGGTCGTGCAGTTCCCGCTTGGTGTACTTGCGGATCGGCTTGTCCGGGTCGAAGAAGCCGCAGCCGCGGTAGATGCGGCCGTACCAGCCGTCCATGCTGTAGCCGGGGATGGTGAGCGCGCCGTCGTTGAGCGACTTGCTGTCGTCGTACAGCGCGGTCAGGTCGAAGTCGTTGACCGCGCCCATGCCCTCGCAGCGCGGGCACATGCCGCCGAGGCGGTTGAACGTCGCCTTCTCGGCCTTGGTCTTGCCGCCCCGCTCGACCGTGATCGCGCCGCTGGCCTTCACCGACGGCACGTTGAACGCGTACGCGTTGGGCGGGCCGATGTGCGGCGTGCCGAGCCTGCTGAACAGGATGCGCAGCATGGCGTTGGCGTCGGTGACCGTGCCGACCGTCGAGCGCGGGTTGGCGCCGAGCCGCTCCTGGTCCACGATGATCGCCGTGGTCAGCCCTTCGAGCACGTCGACCTCGGGCCGTGCCAGCGTGGGCATGAAGCCCTGCACGAACGCGCTGTAGGTCTCGTTGATCATCCGCTGCGACTCGGCGGCGATCGTGCCGAACACCAGCGAGCTCTTGCCCGAGCCGGACACCCCGGTGAACACCGTCAGCCGGCGTTTCGGGATCTCGACGCTGATGTCCTTGAGGTTGTTCACGCGCGCGCCCTGCACGCGGATCAGGTCGTGGCGGTCGGCGAGGAACGGCTCGGGCGACTGCGCTTGCGTCCTGGTGGCCTTGCTCATCGTGTCTCCATCCGGTGGTGCCGGGCGCGTAGGCGGTTGGGTGCGTAGGCGGGTGGGTGCGGTCGCCCCGCTCCTGCGGGCGTCGGAGCGGGGGCGGCACTCGCTGGGACGTGCGGGTCAGCGCAGCTGCTGGATGCGGATCAGGTTGCCCGCCGGGTCGCGGAACGCGCAGTCGCGCACGCCGTAGGGGTGCTCGGTCGGCTCCTGGACGACCTCGGCGCCGTCGGCCTGGAGCTTGTCGAACGTGCCGTCGAGGTCCTTGGTGGCCAGGTTGATCCCGGCGTAGGTGCCCTTGGCCATCATCTCGACGATGGTGCGGCGCTCCTCGTCGGTGACGCCGGGGTCGGCGGCCGGCGGGTGCAGCACGATCGACGTGTCGGGTTGGCCGACGGGACCGACCGTGATCCAGCGCATGCCCTCGTAGCCGACGTCGTTGCGGACCTCGAAGCCGAGGGTGTCGCGGTAGAAGGCGAGCGCGGCGTCCGGGTCGTCCTGCGGGAGGAAGGTCTGGTGGATGCTGATGTCCATGGCGGTCACGCTAGGTGGGGTCCGAAGCGGACGCTTCTCGATTCCTGACCGGTCTGGTGACCTGCTTGGCCACGCACGCGGGCATGCCCACCGTCTCGCCGGTCGCCTCGCGCCGGTACTCGCTCGGCGGCACGCCGACCAGCTCGGTGAACCGCGTGCTGAACGTGCCCAGCGACGAGCAGCCGACCGCGAAGCAGACCTCCGTGACGCTGAGGTCGCCCCGCCGCAGCAACGCCATCGCGCGCTCGATGCGCCGCGTCATCAGGTAGGAGTACGGTGACTCGCCGTAGGCGCGCCGGAACTGGCGGCTGAGGTGCCCGGCCGACATGTTCACGCCGCGCGCGAGCGCCTCCACGTCCAGCGGTTGCGCGAACTCGCGGTCCATCCGGTCGCGGACGCGACGCAACCGGGCCAGGTCGCGCAGGTGCTGCGTCGCGGCGGAGGTGCTGGTCACGTGCGCGATCGTGCCACATGACGGTGCGTGGAGCAGGCGGAAACCCGGTGTCACGCGGGCCCTTGATCGTGGCAGTCTGGCCGACGTGACCACGCGTGAGCTGATGTTGATCGGCGGCGGCGCCGGTGTGGGGAAGTCGAGCGTCGGGTGGGAGGTCTCCCAGGTGCTCCGGCAGCGGGGGACGGCGCACTGCCTGGTGGAGGGCGACTTCCTCGACCAGGTCCACCCCGCACCCGCCGACGACCCGCACCGCACCGGGATCACCGAGCGCAACCTGGCCGCCGTGTGGGCCAACTACGCCGCGCTCGGTCAGCACCGGCTCGTCTACACGAACACGGTGAGCGTGCTGGAGGAGCCGATGATCCGGCGTGCCCTGGGGGAGGGAGACGTCCGCTCCACCCTCGTGCTGCTCACCGCGTCGGAGGCGACGATCCGGGAACGC
Source organism: Actinosynnema sp. NPDC037264 (assembly GCF_055603705.1). NCBI lineage: Bacteria > Bacillati > Actinomycetota > Actinomycetes > Pseudonocardiales > Pseudonocardiaceae > Actinosynnema > Actinosynnema sp. NPDC037264. The sequence goes on from NZ_JBVJVK010000002.1 coordinate 110,672, forward strand.
CTCGCGCGCCGTGAGATCGGCTCACAGCTCGCGCCGCACATCGAGCGGAGCCTGGCGATGGCACGCCTGCTGGACGCCGACGCGCCGCCCGGCACCGTCCGCGTCCCGACGGACGGCCGGTCCGTCGAGGAGATCGCGCACGAGGTGGTGCGCGCCGCCGCCTGGTGACGTCACGGCAGTGAGGCGGGCAGGCCGAACGCCGGGAAGTGCTCCGCGCCGACGAACGACGTGACCTCCCGGATCAGGTCGCCTCGCAGCGTCAGCACGTTGATCGCCCACGCCGCGTACGCGCCCGCGCCGTCGTCCCACAGGTAGCAGGCGACGGCGGGTTGGCCGTTGGCGCCGGTCGGCAGGTGCCGCCACGGCGGGCAGTCGCCCATCGGCACCCGCGTGACGAAGTCGCGGACCGCGTCGATGCCGCGGTACCAGTGCGGGAACGGCGGCATCGACCAGGTGACGTCCTCGGTCAGCAGCGCGACCATGGTGTCGGCGTCACCGCGTTCCAGCGCGCCGGCGTAGTCGGCCACGACCTGCCGCAGGCGCGCGTCGTCGATGAGCCGCAAGCTCTGCTGCTGGGTGCGCTCGGGCACCTTCTCGGCGACCACCCGGCGGGCTCGGGCCAGCGCGGAGTTCACCGACGTGGCCGAGGTGTTCATCATGGCGGCGATCTCGGCCGCGGAGAACCCGAGCACCTCGAACAGCAGCAACGCCGCCCGCTGGTTGCCCGGCAGGTGTTGCAGGGCGGCGACGAAGGCCAGCTCGACGGCTTCGCGCCGCGCGTACCGCCCGGCCGGCCCGCCGTCGCCCAGGCCCTCGTCGGGGTACGGCCCGAGCCAGGCGACGTCGGTCACGGGCGCCTGGTCGACCACCGCGTGCTCGCTGGCCGGCCCGAGGTCCACCGGCAGCGCGCGCCGGCCACGGCTCGCCGCGGTGTCCAGGCACGTGCGGGTGGCCACTGTGTACAGCCACGAGCGCAGTGAGCTGCGCCCCTCGAAGCGGCCGAGCCCGCGCCACGCCCGGAGCAGGGCGTCCTGGAGGGCGTCGTCGGCGTCGTGGGTGGAGCCGAGCATGCGGTAGCAGTGGGCGTGCAGCTCCCGGCGCAGCGGTTCGACCAGGCGGGTGAACGCCTCACCGTCGCCTTCCCGGGCCCGGGCCAGGTCGGGCTCCTCGACACCGGTCGCGGAACTCGTCGCAAGAACTTCGCTCACGAGCGACGATTCTGCCCCACGTGGACGGTCACTACCGACGAACGAGCACTTCAGAGGAGTTCCAGGAGGATCCGCGATGACCAAGACCGCCACCACCGACACCCTGCGGGTGCCCGACGCGCTGCTGCACTACGAGGTGCGTGGCCGCGGACCGCTGGTCGTGCTCGTCGGCGCGCCGATGGACGCCAGGGCGTTCGAGCCGCTGGCCGACCTGCTCGCCGCCGACCACACCGTGCTGACCACCGACCCGCGCGGCATCAACCGCAGCAAGGTGGACGACCCGGACCGCGACGCGACGCCGGAGCTGCGCGCCGACGACCTGGCCAGGCTCATCCGGCACGTGGACGCGGGCCCGGCGACCGTGCTCGGTTCCAGCGGCGGCGCGGTCAGCGTGCTGGCGCTGGCGCAGGCGAACCCCGGGCTGGCGCACACCGTGATCGCCCACGAGCCGCCGCTCGACCAGCTCGTGCCGGACCGGGAGGACCTGCTCCGGCGGACCGACGAGATGGTCGCCACCTACCTGGCCGGCGACGCGCTGGGGGCGTGGCGGCAGTTCCTGGCCATCGCGAACATCCAGATGCCCGACGAGGTGGTCGAGCACATGTTCGGCGGCGAGCGCGACCCGCAGGACCTCGCCGACGAACGGTTCCAGTACGAGCACATGCTGCGGCCGACCGTCCGGTGGGAACCCGACTTCGACGTGCTGCGCTCGGCGTCGAGCCGGATCGTGGTCGGCATCGGCGAGGACTCGGGCGGCGAGCTGTGCGAGCGCACCTCGGAGGCGCTGGCCGCCGGCCTGGGCATCGAGCCGACCAGGTTCCCGGGCGGTCACATCGGCTTCGCCGACGACCCGGACCGGTTCGCCGTCCGGCTGCGCGAGGTGCTGGGGGAGGGCTGAGCGTCCCGGCACTCGGTTCCGGCGTCCGGAGCCGAGTGCCGGTGATCAGGTCAGGCCAGGTCGTCGAACTCCCCGGCCTTCACCCCGAGCAGGAAGGCCTTCAGCTCGGCCTTGGTGTAGGTCACGACCGGGCCGGCGTCGCCGAGCGTGGAGTTGCGCATCGCCACGCCGCCGTCAGGCAGCGCCGCCAGCTCGACACAGTCGTTGCCGCCGCCCTCACCGTTGCTGAAGCTGCTCTTGCGCCACGTCAGGTGCTCGGTCATCGCTCATCTCGCCTGAGTAGTCGGTTACCTGGCCGGATCCGGGCCGAAGGAGGCCGCTGCGTCCAGTATCAGGGCACGAGACGCCTGCAAGTCCAGCGCTGCGACCCGGCGGCGGTCCCATGCGACCCTATAGGCCTCGGTGGCAGTCCGGCGGTCGCGATAGAACGCCTCCACGTGACTGTCGATCTGGACCACGTCGCCCGTCGCCCCGACCGGGAACCGGAGCAGCGTGAAGGTGGAATCCAGGCCCGGGTAAGCCCCGGAAGCGATCGGTTGGATCTGGATCTCGACGTTGGGCAGCTCGCAGGCAGCCGCCAGGGCCAGGAGTTGTTCGCGCATGATCGCCGGTCCGCCGACCGGGAGGCGCAACGCGAACTCGTGGATGACCGCGCGGATCATGGGGGCGTCGCGCTTGGTGACGACTTGTTGGCGGGCTTTGCGCAGTTTGACCAACTCCTCGATCCGCCCGTCCGAGAGCAGTTCACCGTTGCGCCGCCACAGCTGCCGCATGTACGCCTCGGTCTGGAAGTACAGCGGGACGTAGCTGAGGGTGACCGCCATGATCTCGATGGCGTCGTTGCGCTCCAACTCCAGGAACGCGCGAGCCCTCACCGGCACGAACATCGGGAACTCGCCGCGCTTGGTGCTCGCACGGGCCTCGCGGGCCAGTTCGAGCAGCATGGCCAACTCGTCGTCCGCCACGCCGTACGCCTTGGCCAGGGTCTCGACCTCTTGGCGCTTGAACTTGAACTGGCCGGACTCCTTGCGGGTCAGCGTCGGACCGGTGACCTCGATCAACCCGGCGGCGCGGTCGCGGTCGACGTCGGCTTCCTTGCGGAAGCTGCGCATCGCGGCGCCGAGCTGCCGTCGTTGGCTGATCGCGCTGTCATCGTTCTTAGTCGCCAAGGCGCACTCTCCATCGTGATCACCACACGGCCGTCGTGCCACACGTGCTTATCGCACGTGCACCCATTTGAACACCGACACGATCGAGGAACCTGGTGGTGATGTGGTGAGCTGGGCGAGGGGCCGGATCGCGACGAGCGTCCGCATGGACGTGGGCGACGGTGTGCCGGTCGACCTGCGGGGCGGTCTGGACGACCAGGCGTTCCTGGCGATCGGTGACGGCATCGAGATCACCTTGCGCGAGTCCCACGTGCGCGCGCTGCGGGACCAGGCGACGGCGGCGCTGGGCGACATGGCGCTGGTCGAGGCCGCTGACCGGGTGGTGGACGCCGTCTACAACGCGGGTGCGCAAGCGCGTACCGCCGCCGTGCTGGCACGGGAGAAGGCCGAGACCGCCCAACGGGCAGGTGCCGGCGATCAGGCGACCGTGGCGTTCGAGGCCGCCCGGCACGCGGCCGAAGCGGCCGAGCAGGCCCAGGTCGCGGTGCAGGCGGCGGCCGAGGCGATGAGGTTCGCCGACGAGGCGGCGGAAACGGCCATGGCGGCGGCACGGGCGGCGACCCAGGAGCCACCGGGACAGGACGCCGGACAGCCGGCGCGCCTGGTGTGACGTCCGGCTTCGGCGCTAGGCGGGCACGCGGGTGCGGCCGACCAGGACCGACAGGGCGGCCACCGCCAGCCCGGCCAGGCTCAACGCCACCCCGACCCACGCGGTGGAGGTGTAGCCCCAGCCCGCGCCGATGGCCAGCCCGCCCAGCCACGCGCCCGCGCCGTTGGCGATGTTCAACGCCGAGTGGTTGGACGACGACGCCAGCGACGGCGCGTCCGGCGAGGCGTCCATCAGCCGCACCTGCAACGCCGAGGCCAGCACCTGCGACACGAGCCCGATCAGGAACACGGTCGCGAACGCCATCACCGGCGAGGTCGCGGTCAGCGCGAACACCACGAGCACACCCGTCACCGCGATCAGCGAGCCGAAGACGGTGCCCATGACCGAGCGGTCGACGAACCGGCCGCCGACCGTGGCGCCGATCGTCATGCCGAGCCCGAACACCGCGAGCACCCACGGCACGGCGGACGAGGACAGCGCGGTCACCTCGGTGGTGATCGGCGAGATGTAGGAGTAGACGGCGAACATGCCGCCGAACCCGATCATGCCGGTGAGCAGCGCGAACCACACCTGCGGCCGGCGGAACGCGCTCAGCTCGGCGGCCACGCTCGCGTCCCTCGGCGCGGGCACCCGCGGCAGCCACCTGGCCACCGCCAACGCCGTCGCGACCGCGATCGCGGCCACCGCGAGGTACGCGACCCGCCACCCGATCTGCTGACCGGCGGCGGTGGCGACCGGCACGCCGACCAGGTTCGCCACGGTCAGGCCGACCATGATCCGGGCGACCGCCGTGCCACGCCGTTCCGGTGGCACGAGGGTGGTCGCGACCACGGCCGCGATGCCGAAGTACGCGCCGTGCGGCAGCCCGGCCACGAACCGCGCGGTCATCAGCAGGGCGGTGTTCGGCGCGAGGGCGGACAGGCCGTTGCCGAGCGCCAGGGCCAGCGTCAGGGCGATCAGGAGGCCCTTGCGCGGCAGCTTCGCGGCCAGCCCGGCGATGAGCGGCGCGCCGACCACCACGCCGAGCGCGTACAGGCTGATCGCGTGGCCGGCGGTGGGGATGGAGATGTCGAACGTGGCGGCCATCTGCGGCAGCAGGCCCATGGTGGCGAACTCGGTCGTCCCGATGCCGAACCCGCCCAGCGCGAGCGCGAACATCGCCGCCCCGCCGCCCTTGCCACGACGAGTCACCGCGGACTCGACGGTCGCCGTCATGCGTCGCTCCTGTCAGCTGTCCCGAGTCGACAGTGACCGCGCGACGTGGATTCCTTAGCTACCGAAACGACTTTAGCGGTCCGTCCCGCCCAGCCCACCCCCCGCCACCGCGTGCCACTGCTCACACGGCGGCGTCCGCGAGCCCGGGAATTCGCTGGTGAGCGCCGCGATCGGCGAGGCAGACTCCTCGACCGTGACCGACGAGATCACCCGCCTGATCGGGCTCCTGAACGACGACTCGATCGAGGTCGTCCGGAACGCGGAGGCCGAGCTGATCTCGATGGGCGGCGAGGTGGTCCGGCCGCTGGCGGACGCGGTGGGGTCGCTGGACGCCTACGGGCAGCTGTGCGCGATCGAGGTCTTCGACCACTTCGGCGACCCCGCCGCCGGTCCCGCGTTGATCGGTCTGCTCGGCAGCGAGGACGAGGCGGTTCGGAGGTGGTCGACCTGGTCGGTCGGCGAGCTCCGCCTCCGGGAGGCGCTGCCGGCGCTGTCGGCCGCGCGCGAACGACTGCGCGCCGAGGGCGGGCCGCCGGACGGGGGTGAAGCGGTCGAGGTCCGTCGCGCGCTGACGCGGCTGGGCGCGCGGCGGGAGGTCTGGCCGCCGTTGACGGCGTCGTTGCGGACGACGGCGCGCGACCTGCCCCGGGCCTGGCCGTCGGACCGGCTGGCGGAGGTCGTCGACGACCTGGCCGACCACGACCAGGCGGTGCTGGGCTTCAGGCTGGCGCTGGTGTTCCCCGCGCACACCACCTGGGTCAGCCACGAGGGGCTCGACCTGCGCCTCGACGTCCGGAAGCCGTGGCCGCAGGTGGTCGAGGACGCGCGGGAGTCCGCGTTGGTCGAGGCGGCCTTCGTGGAGCCGCGGCCGAACCTGTTCGCGACCCTGCAGTGGATCGGTCGGGACGACGTGTGAACGCCGCCCCGACCGATCGCCCCGCTCAGCTGCCCCTGATCAGCCGCCCCGGTCAGGCGCCGGTCTGAGGCCCCACGTCCAGCGCGGTGCCGTAGAGGCGGGTCGCGGGGAACGTGATGGTCAGGCGGCGGTCCGGGGCGAGGTCCGGGCCGTCCGTCGTCTCCACCAGTTCCGCCTCGCCCTCCACCACCGCGAACGACCACACGTCCGGTCCGCTCACGTGCAGCGACACCTTCGGGTCGGCCCGCAGCTGGCGGGCTTTCACCCGGTCGGCGGTGGTCGACACCCGGATCACCCGGTCCTCCGCGTCCCACTGGTAGAGCACGGTGGACAGGTGGGGGTGGCCGCTGCGCTTCACGGTGGCGAGCACGCCGAACCGCTGCCCGCCGATCAGGGCCACCAGTTCGTCGTCGGTCAGGGTGCGGGGCGCGGGGCCGGCGTTGACGGTCATGTCGATCTCCTTCGAGGAAGTCAGCGGGAACGCTTGCGCAGGACGAGGAGCGTGACCGCGAACGCGGCGGCCAGCAGCGAGGCGGCGACGGTGAACGCGACGTGGTACCCGGCGGTCAGCGCGGCCGGCTCGGCGGCGCCGGACGCCAGCTCCTCCTCGGTCCGCGCGGCGGCCAGCGTGGACAGCACGGCCACTCCCACCGCCATGCCGACCTGCTGCGTCGTGTTGAACAGGCCGGACACCAGGCCCGCGTCGTCGGGCTTCGCGTCGGACATGCCCAGCGACGCCAACGCGGGCAGCACCAGCCCGCCGCCGGCGATCAGCAGCATGACGGGCAGCAGGTCGGCGGCGTAGTCGGCGTCCACCGGGACCGCGGCCAGCTTGACCATCGCGCCGGCCAGCAGCGCCAGCCCGGCCAGCAGCACCGCGCGTTCACCGAAGCGGGTGTTCAACCGGGCCGAGACGAACAGCGACACGCCGCCGATCGCGACCGCCGCCGGCAGCATCGCCAACCCGGTGGCGAGCGCGCTGTAGGCCAGCACCTTCTGCATGAAGAGCGCGACGATGATCTGGAACGCGAACATCGCCGACAGGGTGAGCACCTGCACCAGGTTCGCGCCGACCACGTTGCGCGACCGCAGGATCCGCAGCGGCATCAACGGCGTCCGCGCCCGGGCCTGCCGAACGGTGAACGCGGCCAGCAACGCGACCGACAGCGCGCCGAGGCCGAGCGTGCGGGTCGCCGTCCAGCCGTACCGCTCGACCTCGACCACGGTGTAGATGCCGAGCATCAGGCCGCTCGTGACCAGCGCCGCGCCGAGCACGTCGGCGCCGGCGGACAGACCCGCACCCCGGTCGGCCGGCAGCACGCGGACCGCCAGCAGCACGGTGGCCACGCCGATCGGCAGGTTGATGAAGAAGATCCAGTGCCAGCTCAGCGCGTCGGTCAGCACGCCGCCGAGCACCTGCCCGATGGACGCGCCCGCCGCGCCGGTGAAGCTGAACACGCCGATCGCCTTGGCGCGTTCCGCCGGGTCGGTGAACAGCGTGACCAGGATGCCGAGGACGACCGCCGACGCCATCGCGCTGCCCGCGCCCTGCAGGAACCGGGCCGCGATCAGCAGTTCCGGCGTGCCGGCCGCGCCCGCCAGCAGGGACGCGGCGGTGAAGACCGCGTTGCCCGCGAGGAACACCGCCTTGCGCCCGATCAGGTCGCCGAGCCGGCCGGCCAGCAGCAGCAGACCGCCGAACGCGATCAGGTAGGCGTTGACCGTCCAGCTCAGGCCGGCGGGGGAGAAGCCCAGGTCGCGCTGGATGGCGGGCATGGCGACGGTGACGATGCTGCCGTCGAGGATGGTCATCAGCATCGCGGCGGACAGCACGACCAGCGCCGACCAGCGGTTCGCGCGGGGTGTGCCGACCGGGGTGTCGTGCGGTGCGTCGAGCGAGGACGACATGGGTCTCTCCTGTTCCGGTGAGGACAGGAGGAACCGTAGCGGATAGTTTTGTTACAGACAATCTGTCGCGGACTTACCTTGTGGTCTCGCGGGCGCGACGGGCCGTCTGCGGTGCCGGGATCGGGGTCGACAAATGGCCGCTGACCAGCAGGTTCAGTGCGTGCAGGAGTGCTTCTCGATCTTTGTCGGGCAGTGACTCCAGGGCGGCCCGGTGCACCCCGTCGACGACCGCCTGGCTCTGCTTCGCCAGCTCGGCGCCCTTCTCGGTGACGGCGATGATCCGGGCCCGCCGGTCGGTGCCGGACGGCCGGCGCTCGGCGAGGCCGGCCTTCTCCAGCGCGTCCACCGTGACCACCATCGTGGTCTTGTCCATGTCGCCGATCTCGGCCAGCTGGATCTGCGTGCGCTCCTCCTGCAAGGCGTGGACGAGGACGCAGTGCATGCGGGCGGTCAGGCCGATCTCGGCCAACGCCGCCGCCATCCGGGTGCGCAGCACGTGACCGGTGTGGTCCAGGAGGAACGACAGGTCGGACTCGGTGCGGGCTGGGGCCATGGCGGACATGGCCCCAGTCTAGCTACCGGTACAACACTGGATTATCCGCAAGAAACCGAGTTCAGAGCGCCGGGTGGGCGTTGCGCAGCAACTGCTGGAACTGCGCCGAGTGCCAGTGGCCGGCCAACGGCGAGTCGCCCATCGCCCCGGTCGGGTCCGGGCTGGCGTTCGGGCGACCGTCGTAGGTGGGGTCGCACTCCCGGTTGAAGTTCTCGCCGTCGATCGGCACCGGGAAGCTCACGCCGTCCGACTCGCCCGGCGGTTTCATCCACACGTACGCGTCGACGTTCGGCCGGGGCGCGGCGACCGGGCGTTCGCCCAGGCCCGTGCCGGTCTGGTTGCACCAGTTCCAGATCCGGGCCCGGCGGTCGAGCCGGCTGGTGTCGACGTAGGTGTCCACGGTCGTCTCGTACCCCGGCTTGGTCGGCCGGTTCGGGCCGCCCCAGCCGTTGCGCGAGGTGTCGAGCAGCACGCCGACGTGCGGGTCGAAGCCCGCCGCGACGGCCTCGGCCCGGAAGAAGTCCACAAAGGACAGCTCGTCGATGAACGGGTTCCAGTCGACCCACCTGCTCTGCTGGATGTGCTGTCCGTTGATCACCGTCTTGACGATGAACTCCTCCCGCAGCGCCGAGTAGTTGGCGGTGTTGGCGATGAAGCCGTGCACGCTGCCGAGCCGGCTGCCGCCCGAGGTCGCCGCCTTCACCAGCAGCTCCAGCGTCGGCTTGCGGTTGTCGTCCCAGCCGATGTGGCCGTGGTGGCTGATGTCCAGGTAGTTGTAGACGTTGCGGATCGCGCCGAGCTTCGCCAGCGCGTACCCGATGCCCTCGGTGTACGAGCCGGCGGCCTTGACGTACTCGCAGGTCAGCGTGGCGTCGTAGCGCGGCTGGACGTGGGTGACGAGGTAGGGCAACGAGTTGGGCTCCACGACCGCGACCACCCGCAGCCGCGCGTACGCCGGGTCGGCCAGGATCGCGGCGATCGGGTCGATGAACTCCTGCTTGTAGCGCGGCAGCTCGTTCCAGGCCAGCTCGCCGTTGGTGGCCAGCCGACCGCAGTCGCGGCCGGGCAGGTTCCACAGCACGAGCTGCACCAGGTCGGCGTTCTGCCGCAGGGCTTCGTCCAGGTGGCCGCGCAGGCCCAGCTTCCCGTTGGCGCCCCGGACGGACGCGATGCTGCCGAGCCACACGCCGGTCGGCTGCTGGGCGACGGCCGCCCCGCCCGGCTCGGCGGCGGCGTGCGCGGACCACTCCGGGTTGACGTAGGGGCGGGCGCCGACGTACGGGTTGTCGACGCGTGGCGACCAGTGCGGCGCCGTGCTCGCGCCGGCGGGGGCGGTGACGACGAGCCCGGCGGCGATCGCGACCGCCGTCAGCGCGTGGCCGACGCGGATGAGGGATCTCATGTACTGCTACCTCCGGTGATCACAACGATGTGAGGGAGGCGGTGTGCTGCCACCGTACCGTGCCGGGACGACTACCGGCCGTGATCACGATCGGGTGATCTTGGTGGAGGGTGGCGTCGAGGGCGTCCGGCCCGCGGTCGGGGGATCAGAGGTCGTCCACGCCGATCAGCCCGTCCTGGATCGCCCGCGCCACCAGCGCGGCCTTCGTCGGCGCCTCCCGCCCGATCAGCGCGTACTTGACCCGGATCCGCTCCAGGTGCGAGTTCACCGTGCTCAGCGAGATGCCCAGCCGCTGCGCCACGAACTCCTTGGACTCCGACTGGAACCACTCGACCAGCACCTCGACCTCGCGCGCCGACAACGCGGGCCGGTGGTCGGACCGGTCGCCCGCCAACGCGCCCGCCAGCGACGGCGGCGTGTACGACCTGCCCTCCGCCGCCGCACGGGTCGCCTGCACGAGGTGCTCCGCGCCCTCCGCCTTGGTCAGGTAGCACAACGCGCCCAGCTCCAGGCACTGCAACGCGATGTCGTCGTCGGCGCGCATCGAGTAGACGACGACCCGCCGACCCGCCTCGACCAGCCGGCGCAGGTCGCCGAGCACCGGCGTCGGCCCGTTGAGGTGCAGGTCGAGGATCACCACGTCGGCGTCCGCGCCCTCGCCGAGCCACGCCGAGCGCACGTCGTCCCCGCTCGCGACGACCCGGATCGGCGGCGTGCCGCAGGACAGCCAGTAGGCGACGCCCGCGCGCACCGCCGGGTGGTCGTCCACCACCACCGCGCTCAGTTCGTCCGCCATCTGGCCTCCATCCGCGTGTGCCGACCGTACGTGCCGCTTTCGACCTCCACCGGACCCGTCGTGGTTCCCACCTCGACGTCCGCGTCGGAGACCACCGCCACCCGCACCTCGTCCCCCGTGCGCAGCAGGCTCACCCGAGCGCGCTCCCGGGCCGCCGACAACGCCTCCGCCAGCGGCCCGGTCAGCCGCCGCCGCACGTCGGTCGGCACCGGGACCGGCGCGCCGCTGACCGCGAGCGACACGGCCACCCCGCGCCGCTCGGCGACGTGCACGCACGCCGTGACCTCGTGCACCAGCGGATCGGGCACGTCGTCGTTCTCGGCGAACAACCGCCGCAACTGCGTGGCCGCGAGCGCGCACCGCCGCCGGGTCTCGTCGGCACGCGGGTCGAGCACCCCGTCGGCGAGGCCCGCGAGCAGCGGCAGGGTGGCGCCGAGCTGTCCGGCGAACCCGGCGCGCAGGTCCTGCTCCCACTGCTCGGCCAACGCCGCACGGGTCGCCGCGCGCTCCCGTTCGGCGGCGACCTGGGCGGCCTGGCGCGCGCTGCGCAGCAGGACCCGGGACATCACCACGACCCCGAGCTGGACGCTGGTCATGCTGAGCGTGACGACGCCCGCGTTGCCGATCTCGGCCCGGTCCGGCGCGCCGTCGACCAGCCACAGGGCGATGGTGAGCACGAGGAGCGCCGCCTGGGCGGCGAGGAGCGCGGGCACGCGGTCCAGCAGCAACAGCAGCAGGTGCCACCCGACCAGCCCGTAGGACCAGTCCGCGGGGCCGAAGTGGGCGTGCGGCGGCAAGGTCGCGGTCGCCACCGCGGCCGCGGCCACCACCGCCACCACCCCGACCGCCACCACCGGCGGCGGCAACGGCCTGCGCCGCACCACCCACACCGCGCACAGCAGCGTGACCAGGGCGGGGACGGCGAACGCGACCCGCTCGGCCGGCTCGTGCTCGTTGGCGAGGAACGGGGCGACGCTGAGGCCCGGCTGCAACACGGCGGTGACGCCGAGCAGGATCAGCCGCAGGGTCGCGAACACGTCGCGCTCGGCCTCACGGCCCACGTCGGGCGCGGTTTCGGGGCTCAGGTCGCGCCCGGTTTCGGGGTTCAGGTCGGGTGCGGTTTCGGGGTTCACGTTGCGCTCGGTTTCGCGGTCGTGCCGGTTCGTCAGGTCGGCGGGGTGGTTCCGGCGCACCAGTCCGGGGCGGTCAGCCACGTGGCCACTCCAGCCGCACGGTGGTCCGGCCCGGCCGCGACGTCACCTCGGCGGCGCCGCCCACCGCCGCCATCCGCTCGACGACCGACCCGCGGATGCCGCGCCGGTGCTCCGACACCGCCCCGACGTCGAACCCGCGCCCGGCATCCGTCACCCGCACCTCGACCCCACCGCCGTTCGCCGTCACGTGCACCTCGGCCGCACCCGTGCCCGCGTGCCGCTCCACGTTCGCCAACGCCTCCCGCACCGCCCGCACCAGCGCCAACGCCACCGAAGCCGGCACGAGCGCGCTGTCCCAGCGCGCGTCGATGGCCAACGGGCTGTGCTCCACGACCGCCCGCAACGACGAGCCGACGTCCACCGCGCTGTCCCGCGGCACGCCCGACGTGCCGGTCAGCAGGTCGAGGTCCCGCCGCGCGTACCCGGCGACCTCGGCCGGGTCGGCGTCCCGCCCGTTCACCGCCACCACCAGGAACGTCGCCGACGCCGTGTCGTGCAGCAACGCCAGGTACTCGCGCTCACGCTTGCGCCGCTCCAGCGCCACCGCCTCGGCCCGCTCCATCGCGGCCCGCCTGGTCCGCAGCTCGTCCACCCGCCGCGACGACCGGCGCAGCAGCTGGAACGCCACCCGCGCCAGCACGCACTCCAAGAGCACCCGCAGCACCGCCGCGCCGTCGAACCCCGCCGCGGCCACGTACACCGCCAGCAGCACGGCCGTGGTCGGCACGGTGACCCTCGGCCCCCACTGCCACTGCACCGTGATCGCGGTGATCGTGAGCATGTTGAACGTCCACTGGCCCGTGCCGCCGATCTGCCCGTGCGCCGCGCACAGCGCGAGCACCCGCACGACCGCGAGCGCGAACGACAGCCGCGTCGGCCCGAAGTCCGCCACCGCGCCGATCAGCACCAGGCCGAGCAGCCCCAGCCCCAGCGGCAGGGCGTCGGTCGGCACGGACAGCACGCCGAACACGCTGATCAGCGTCACGCCGACACCGCGGACGGGCCCGGCGAACCGCGCGATGGCGGTCAGGAGTTCGGTCTCGACCTGCCCCGGCATGCCGCGACCCTAGCCGCACGGTCCACGGTGGACGGCAGGTGACGTGCCGGTCGACGGCACGGAGCGCTCCCGTGACAACAGCGGACAGAAAGCGCGCCGGGTCTTCCGGTCGGCCCGCCGCATTGGGTAGACCCTGGAGGCAGTCGAGAGGTGGGGGACGCGGTGCGGGTGCTCACGGCAGGGTTGGCGATCGTGCTGGCGGCAGGTCTGGCGACGGCGGTGGAGGCGCCGGCCACGGCGTCACCGGCGGTCGACCACGTCGACCCGCTGATCGGGTCGGCGGGCGGCGGCAACACCTACCCCGGCGCGGTGCGGCCGTTCGGGATGATCTCGTGGAGCCCGACCAGCACCCGCGGCGACCAGACCAACACCGGCGCGGCCAACGGCTACGCCTACGACGCCACCAGGGTGCGCGGGTTCAGCCTCACCCACGTCAACGGCGCGGGCTGCCACCCCGGCGCGGCGGGCGACGTGCCGATCATGCCGTTCGTCGGCGAGGTCACCGGCTCGCCGACCGCCGACGTCCGCGACGAGGTCTACGCCGCCGACTTCTCCCACGCCGACGAGTCGGCCACGCCGGGCCGCTACGCGGTGAAGCTGGCCTCGGGCGCGTCGGCCGACCTGAGCGTGACCACGCGGGCGGGCGTCGGCGACTTCACGTTCCCGCGCGACCGGCCCGCCGCCCTGCTGTTCCGGGTCTCGAACTCGCTCAACGGCAGCGAGGACGCCGAGGTCGCCATCGACCCGGCCACCCGCACGGTGTCGGGGTCGGTGCTGACCGGGGCGTTCTGCGGTCGTCGGGCCAACGGCGGCGCGAACAACAAGAAGACCTACTACCGGCTGTACTTCACCGCGTCGTTCGACCGGGCGTTCGCGGGCACCGGCACGTGGGTCGACGGCGCGCTCCAGCCAGGCGCCACCACCGCGAGCGGCGGCGAGGGCTACGAGACCGGCGCGGCGCGGCAGGGGCGCGGGTCGGGCGGCTACGTCACCTTCGACACCTCACGTGACGACGACGTGCGCGTCCGGGTCGGCATCTCGTACACCAGCGCGGAAGCCGCACGGCGCAACCTGGACCGCGAGATCCGGCCCCACGACAGCGTGGACGACGTGGCGGCCGACGCGCGGCGGGAGTGGGCGCGGCAACTGCGCGCCGTCGAGGTCTCCGGCGGTACGGACGCGCAGCGCACCACGTTCTACACCGCCCTCTACCACGCGTTCCTGCAACCGAACGTGACCAGCGACGTGGACGGCACGTACCTCGGCAGCGACCGGCGGGTCCACCGCCTGGAACGCGGCCAACGAGCCCAGTACGGCAACTTCTCCGGCTGGGACCAGTACCGCGCCCACACCCAGCTCCTGGCCCTGCTCGAACCGGGGGTCGCCTCCGACTACGCCCAGTCGCTGCTCAACCTGGCCCGCCAGAACGGCGGCGTGTGGGACCGCTGGGTGCACGTCAACGGGCCCACGCACGTGATGACCGGCGACCCGTCCGCGCCCGCGTTGGCCGGCATGCACGCGATGGGCGCGCGGGACTTCGACGTGCGGTCCGCGTTCGAGTCGCTGGTGCGCCAGGCCACCGTGCCGCACCCCGACGGCCTGTCCGACAAGGGATGCCCCGGCCAGTGCGAGGGGCAGCGGCCCAACCTGGCCGAGTACCTGCGCCTGGGCTACGCGCCGCAGGACACGTGCCACTGCTGGGGCGGCGCGGCGGAGACGTTGGAGGACGCCACGGCCGACTTCGCGCTGGCCGACTGGGCGGGGCGGCTCGGGCGTGACGACGTGCGGGCCGCGTTGCTGCCGCGCGCGGGCTGGTGGCGCAACACGTTCAACCCCTCGGCCGGTGGCGTCGGCTACCAGCAGGCACGGCGGTCGGACGGCACGTGGGTGTCGCCGTTCAGCCCGTCGTCGGACCTCGGGTTCGCGCAGGGGACGAGCTCGACCTACACGTGGATGGTGCAGCACGACGTGTCCGGGCTCGCGGCGGCGATGGGCGGGCGTGAGCGGGCGGTCCAGCGGTTGGACGCGTTCTTCCACAAGCCGGACGGCTCGTGGGCGACCGGCGGCGACGGCCTGCGCTACGACCCGACCAACGAGCCCGGCATCCACACCCCGTGGCTCTACAACGGGTTGGGGCAGCCGTGGAAGACGCAGGAGACGGTGCGCGCCATGGCGTCCCTGGTGTACCGGACGGGTCCGAACGGGCTGCCGGGGAACGACGACCTCGGCACCATGTCGGCCTGGTACGTGTTCGCGGCGCTCGGCGTGTACCCGCAGACGCCGAGCCGGGCGGAGTTGCTGTTGTCCAGCCCGATGTTCGTGAAGGCGAAGATCAACCGGAACGGTGGGCCGACGCTCACCATCAGCGCGCCTGAGGCGTCGCCGTCGAACGTGTACGTGCGTGGTGCGACGTTGGACGGGCGGGTGCACGGGAGGTCTTGGCTGTCGGAGGACTTCGTGACGCGGGGCGGGGAGCTGGTCGTGGACGTGGCGGCCGAGCCGGATATGGCGTGGGGTGTCGAGGAGTTGCCGGTCGACCGCGGTTGATCACGCTCGGGTTAGGGTCGGTGGTCAGGTGCAAGTCCGGGGTTGGTGGTGGCGGGCGGTCGGGTCCGGCTCGATTTGACATGGGGCCCTTACGGGCACTCCAGGCAGGCCAAAGCCGGCAGGCCCGGCGGGGAAAAGCGTCCCGCCAGGCCTGCCGGCTTCGACCAGCCTAAAGCACCCGAACCCATGTCAAATCGGGCCTCGGTGGGTTCGCTGCGGGTCCGTTGGGGGCACGGGCCCGGACGCCTGCCTCGTCGGCCCCCAGCGGTGGAGTGATGGTGTGAACACACTGGTGGCCTGTTTGGGATCGGGGGTTCGAGGTGAGCCGCCGATGAGGCCGTGGCGGAGCTACAGCTTGCGGACGAGGTCGCGGTTTACCCAGCCGATGTCGTCGGCGGCGGCGGTGGTGGCGACTGCCAGGTATTCGCGGTTCTCGGTTTCGTTGTAGTAGGTCCAGTCGCAGTAGCCGCCGACCACGTCGCCTCGGTACTTGTACTTCAGCCGGGTGCTGGAGTTGGTCGGCAGTTCCCACACGGAGATTCTGTCGGCGGTTACCTGGTACTGGCAGCTGGCGACGGTCGCCGCGTGAGCGGTCGGTGCTGGGGCCAGGATGCCGATGGTGGCGATTGTCGCCAGTAGCGTGGTCGCAGTCTTATGCATGACAACGTTCCTTTCTGGTACGGGTCACCGGTCGGGAGGTGGTCAGCCACGTCGGGGGGCTGCCTCCGGGCCGTTCCACTTCACGTAGTTCGCGGTGCTGCTTGAGGGCGGGGTGGCGTTCGCCTGGCCGGAGGCGGCGAAGTGGTTGAGCCGCACGTGAGTGATCGTGAGCCCGCCGCCGACACCGCGGGTCTGCTGGTAGCGCTGGCCGACGACGTTCTTGAACGAGGTGATCTCCAGCGGGGGCAGTCCGTGCCACTTGCCGTCGCTGCGCCGGGTTCCGACGAAGAACACGACGGTCGCTCCGGGGGTGAGACGGCGGCCGTCGAGGTAGACGGTGTGGATGGCACGCACGTAGCCGCCGCACCGGTAGAGCTCCGAATTCACCCGCATGTAGTACGTGTAGTGGCCGATGACGTTGTGGTCCCAGTTCGTCTCGGCGACCGCGAACGGGGTGGGCGCGCATCGGTCGCCGGCCGCGGCCTGGGCACTTGCTCCCGTCGTGGTCAAGGCGAGCGCAGCCAGGATCGCGACCACCGCCCTCCGCACCGGGTGGGGTTTCGGTCGAATCTGCATCAGCGAGAGTCCTTTCCTCGTCGAGCGTGGCGCTCCCGGAAGAAGCGCCCACCGAGAGGGTGGCCTGGCATCGCCGCAGGTAGGGAGCGAGTCGCGCGCGAGTCGTGTCCGTCGCGCTCAGCGACTGGAGTTCCGCGTCTGCATCGGCGAGGTGACCACGGTGGGCGCGTTCGAAATTCGGTGGAGCGGGGCGTGGTGGGCCGTTAACGTGCGGCGGAGTCACGTTGTCGAGGTGAGGACACACCGTTGTACATCCTGTGAGAAGGACCCAGAGCTGATTTGTCGCGCGTTGCGCCGGTGCGCTCGCGCTCCCTCTGCTGCTCTCACAGAACCGGTGTATTTGCTGTGTCCGAAAATTGGTTGGTTGTGCCTACCCGCCTGCCGCTCGTTCGCCGCCGTTGTCACGTGTGCGCGTCCGACCGCTTCCGGGCGAGTGGGAAGTTCCGGGTCAACGCGAACCACAAAGTCCTCGACGCCTGGCTCCTGCTGCTCTGCGCGGCGTGCGGGGACACCGTGAAGCTCACGGTCCTGGAGCGGGTCAACGTGCGGTCTGTTCGACCCGGGTTGTTGAACCGGTTGCACGACAACGATCTCGGCCTGGTCGCCGACCTGCTCCAGGACCCCGTGGTGCAGAGTCGCAATCGCGTCGCCCTCGACTGGGACGACGCCTGGCGGCTCGACACCGGCGGATCGGATCACCTGGACCACGAGGTGGTGGACGTGTCGGTCCGGTTCGTGGCGCGGATCCCCGTTCGGCCGGTGCGCCTGATCGCTGAGGGTTTCGGTCTTCGGCGGGGTGAGGTCGAGAGGCTGATCGCCGAGGGGAAGGTCGTGTCGGCGGTTCGGTTGAGTGGCAAGCTCTCCGGCGACTTCGCCTTTACCTTCAAGCGCTGAGCACTTCGGGACCAGGGCGCTGAGACCGTCGGGATCGGGGACTGCTCGGGTTGTTGACGGGGATGACACCTCGGTGCCGGTCTATGACTTTCGTCAGGGGTGGGTCCGGCCTGCGGGCTGATGTCCGGGCAGGGCGGCGATTTCTACGGTTCTCGGCATGAAGGCGATGTTGATCCTGATCGCGGTCGCGGCGGGGGCGTTCCTGAGCCCCGCCGCGCACGCCGCACCGACGTCCATCGACGAGTACCTGGCGCAGGTCATGCACGACACCGGTTTGCCGGGGATGTCGGTGGTGGTGACCCAGGGCGACCGCGTCGTGCACGCCGCCGGGTACGGCGAGGACTCCGAGGGTGCCCCCGTCACGGCGGACACGCCGATGCGGATCGCGTCGGTCAGCAAGTCGTTCACCGCGATGGCCGTCATGACGCTGGTGGAGGACGGCCGGATCGAGCTGGACGACTCGGTGGCCGACCAGGTGCCCGGCTTCACGATGGCGGATCCGAGGTTCGCCGACGTGACCGTCCGGCAGTTGGTGAACCAGACCTCGGGGTTCTCCGACACCACGATCGACGTGACCGCGTTGGAAACCGCCACCTCTCTGGGTGACTACACGGCGAAGCTGTCCTCCGGTTCGTTGGCGGCGGACCCGGGCACGCACTACGAGTACTGCAACGTGAACTACGACCTGGCCGCTCGGGTGGTGGAGGTGGCGAGTGGCCGGTCGTTCGACGACTACCTGAAGGAGCGCGTGTTCGGGCCGCTCGGCATGTCGCGCAGCACGGTGTCGACGGACGTCATCCGACCCGCCGACGGGTACAACTCGGTGTTCGGCGCGTGGCTGAGCAGGCCCGAGCTGCCGGGGTTCCACAGCGGCGGTGGCGGGGTCGTCACCACGGCGGCCGACATGGGCAAGTGGCTGATCAGCCAGAACGGCATCGGCACGCAGCTCGTGTCGGCCGAGGGACTGCGCGTGATGCACACGTCGTCCACTGTGGACGAGTATGCCATGGGGTGGATTCCCGATCAGGGGCCGGACGGGGTGGAGCAGCTCGTGCACCCCGGGAACCTGTTCACGTACTCGGCCGTGCAGGCGATCGTGCCTGCCACGGGGCACGGGTTCGCGGTGCTGGTCAACAGCGCGTCGCTGCACGACGACACCTACGACATCCTCAACGGGCTGATCGCGTTGAGCCAAGGCCGTGATCCGGCGCCCGCGGGCGCCGGTCGGCAGTCGTTCGAGCTGGTGCTGGGCCTGATCGCGTTGGCGGCCATCGGTCTCGGGGTGCTGGGTGTCCGGCGGTCGGCGCGCTGGGCACGACGGCGGGCGGGCTCGCCGGTGTGGTCGGTGGCGTTGCGCTTCGTGCCGCTGCTCGTGCCGGTCGGCCTGCCGGCGGCCTATCCGGACCTCACCTCGATCCTGGTCAACGGGCGCACGGTCACGTGGGCGCAGCTGACCTACTTCGCCCTGCCGTTGACCATCACGGTGGTCGTCGCGGCCCTGGCCGGCGTGGCGACGGCGACGGCCCGGCTGCTCCGCCTGCGTGCGACGGTCCACACCGGATGACCCTCGGTAGGGTCCGCACCATGCGGAACGGCGTGGTCCTCGCGGCGCTCGCGCTCGCGGGGCTGGTCAACGGGCTGGCCACGGACGCGTTGCCGGTGTGGCGGCAGTTGCTCTACCCGGCGCTGGCCGTGCTGGTCTACCTGCACGGCCGGCACCTGCCGGTGCGCCGGGGCGAACTGGTCGTCGGCGCGGTGGCGGCGGTCGGGCTGGTGATCGCGGTGGTGCGGGTCTGGGAAGGTGTCGGCGCGCTGGCGAGCCTGGGCCTGTTCGTGGTGCTGCCGTGGCTCGCCGGCCGGTTCCGGCGGCAGCAGGCCGAGCTGATCGCGGTGGGACGGGAGCGGATCGTGCAGCTGGAACGGGCGCAGGAACTCGTCGCCGAACGCGCCCGGTTGCGGGAGCGGGCCCGGATCGCGGCCGACATGCACGACTCGCTCGGCCACGAGCTGACGTTGATCGCGCTGCGCGCCGGCGCGTTGGAGCTGACCGGCGACACCGAGTCCACCCGCCGGGCCGCCGCCGGCCTGCGCGAGTCCGCGGTGACGGCCACCGACCGCCTGCGGCGCACCGTCGGCGTGCTGCGGGAGGGCGCCGCCCCGGTCGAGCCGCCGGACGAGACCGTGGAGGCGCTGGTGGACCGGGCCGCCGTCGCCGGCCTGCCGGTGGTCCTGACCCGGACCGGCGACACCACCCCGCTGCCGCCGCTGCTGGACCGCGCCGTGCACCGGGTGGTGCAGGAGGGGCTGACCAACGCCGCCCGGCACGCGCCCGGCGCTCCCGTCGCGGTGGAGCTGGCGACGACCGACGAAGTGCTGGTCACCGTGGCCAACCCGGTCGACCGGACACCCGTCGGCGACGGCGGCGGTAGCGGCTTGGCCGGCCTGGCCGAGCGCGTCCGGTTGGTCGGTGGCACGCTGCGGTCGGGTGTGGTCGACGGCCGGTTCACGGTGACCGCCCGACTGCCGCGGGGAGGTGGGGCGTGATCCGCGTGCTGCTCGCCGACGACGAGGCGATGGTCCGCGCCGGCGTGCGGGCCATCCTCGACACCGACCCGGGCATCGAAGTGGTCGCCGAGGCCGTCGACGGGCGTGAGGCGGTCGAACTGACGCGAGCGCACCAGCCCGACGTCGTCCTGCTCGACATCCGGATGCCCCGCCTGGACGGCCTGGCCGCCGCCGCGGAACTGCGCCAGGCCATGCCGGAGGTCGCGGTGGTCATGCTGACGACGTTCGACGAGGACGAGTACGTCGCGCGGGCGCTGGGCGAAGGGGCCAACGGCTTCCTGCTCAAAGCCGCCGACCCGAGGGAACTGCTGATCGGCGTGCGCGCGGCGGCCGAGGGCGCCGCCTACCTCTCACCCCGCGTCGCCCACCGCGTGGTCGCCGACCTGCGCGGCGGCCGCCTCACCCGCTACGACCAGGCCCGCAAGCGGGTCGACGCGCTGACCGGACGTGAGCGCGAGGTGTTGGCGCTGGTGGGGGAGGGCCTGTCCAACCAGGACATCGCCCGGTGCCTGACCGTCGCCGAGGGCACGGTGAAGGCGCACGTCAGCGCGATCCTGCAACGCCTCGAAGTGACCAACCGGGTCCAGGCCGCGATCCTCGCCTACGAGGCGGGGCTGACCACCGCCAGGTAGCCGTGCAGCGCGGCGGCGGCTTCGAGCATCGACCGGGCCCGCCGGCCGATCTCGGCCTCCCGGTCGGTGATCGCGGCGCGCAACGCGTCCGCGCCGCCCGAGCTGCGGAACTCGTCCATGATCGGCTTGATCGTCGGCAGCGGGTAGCGGCTCTGCCGCAGCGTGGCCACCAGGCGGGCGTCGCGGACGTCCGTCGGGCCGAACCGCCGGTGCCCGTCGGTGTCCCGCCCCGGCAGCAGCAGGCCCGCCGCCTCCCACACCCGCAACGCCGACGGCCGCACGCCGAGCCGTGCGGCCAACTCACCCACCCGCAACCCGGTCCGAGGCACGGTGTCCGGCGGGTGCCCGGCCACCGCCTCCAACGCCTCCGCCGTCGCCCGCAACGCCAGCCGCTGCCCGTGCGCCGCCGCGTGCTCGGCGTCCACCCGGACCAGAGCCTGGTCGGGCGCGCCGGCGTGGATCGAGCGCATGATGGCCTTGGCGGCGTCCCACCCGTACCCGCGACCCAGCGCCCGGTACGTCGTCAACGCCTGCCGGTGCCGCTCGTCGAACACCCGGTACCCCGCCGGTGAGCGTTCGGCCGGCGGCAGCACCCCGGCGTCGAGGTAGTTGCGCACCTGCTGGGCCGAGATGCCCGCGGCACGGGCCAGATCCACCGGGCGAAGACCCACGGCAAGCACCCCACACGCGTTCAGGTTCAACGGGAATTTGAAGGTTGTCCGATGCCTTCCTCGCACAAGTCGCAGAAAGTCTCAACAGGGTACTTCAACGATACGGTTTAACACATGAAAACCAACGACAACCAGCGGGAACCGTCGGTTGTGCAGACGCGGGACCTGCGCATGCGGTACGGGTCCACCGACGTGCTGAAGGGCGTCGACCTGACCGTCGGACCGGGCGAGGTGGTGGCGCTGCTCGGACCCAACGGCGCGGGCAAGACCACCACCATCGAGATCCTGGAGGGCTTCCGCAAGCGGTCCGCCGGCGAGGTCCGGGTGCTCGGCGTCGACCCCGACGACGGCGACGAGACGTGGCGCGCCCGGCTCGGCGTGGTCCTGCAGTCGTGGCGCGACCACGGCCGGTGGCGGGTGCGCGAGCTGCTGTCCTACCTGAGCCTGTGCTACGAGCCGTACCGCGGGCGGGCGTTCGACCTCGACGACCTGATCGCGTCGGTCGGCCTGACCGACCACGCCGACAAGAGGATCGGCACCCTGTCCGGCGGGCAGCGGCGGCGCTTGGACGTCGCCGTCGGCTTGGTCGGACAGCCCGACCTGCTGTTCCTCGACGAGCCGACGGTCGGCTTCGACCCCGAGGCCCGGCGCGAGTTCCACGAGCTGGTGCGCGGCCTGTCCGGCACCACCATCCTGCTCACCACCCACGACCTCGCCGAGGCGGAGAAGCTGGCCGATCGCATCGTGATCCTGGTGGCCGGCCGGGTGGTCGCCGACGGCACGGCGGCGGAACTGGCCGCCCGGATCGCCGGCGTGGCCGAGGTGCGGTACCGGCTGGGCGGTGAGGAGCACGTGCTGTCCGTGGCCGACTCCACCGGCTACGTGCGGGAGCTGTTCGCCGAGCACGGCAAGGCGGTGGACGACCTCGAAGTGCGGCGCGCGAGCCTGGAGGACGTGTACCTGGCGCTGGTGCGCGAGTCCGAGCTGGTGACCGCGTGAACGCCCGGGTGGTGGCCGTGCGCGCGGGGGTGCGGCGCGGTCGGATCGAGTTCGGCCACACCATGGGCAACGCGGGCGAGCTGATGGGCTGGCTGTGGCTGCCGGTGGTGGCGCTGGTCGTGATGTACGCGTTCGGCGACGGCGCCGTGCCCGGCCTGGACTTCCCGCTCGGTGCGCAGGCCGTGCCGGGGATCCTCGCGATGAGCGCCGTGTTCTCCGGCCTGATGGGGTTGGCGATGACCCTCACCATGGACCGCGAGGACGGCACGTTGCTGCGGGCGAAGGCGACGCCGAACGGCGTGCTCGCCTACGTCATCGGCAAGGTGCTGGGCAAGGCGGCGATGACGGTCGCGGTGCTCGTGCTCATCCTCGTGCCCGCGATGCTGCTGTTCGACGGCCTGCGACCGGGTCGCGTGTCGACGTGGGTCACCTTGGTGTGGGTGCTCGGGCTCGGCCTGCTCGCCGTCCTGCCGATCGGGGCGATCGTGGGCGCGGTGTTCGGCAACACCCAGAGCCTCGGCTTCGTCACCTTGCTGATCATGGGTCTGGTGGTGGTGTCGGGCGTGTTCTACCCGATCACCGCCCTGCCGGGGTGGGCCCAGTGGATCGGCCAGGCGTTCCCGCTCTACTGGCTGGGGCTCGGCCTGCGGTCCGCCCTGCTGCCGGACGCGGTCGCCGCCGCCGAGATCGGCGGCTCGTGGCGGCAACTCGAGACCGTGATCGCACTCGGCGCGTGGGCCGTCGTGGGCCTGGCCCTCGCGTCCGTCGTCCTGCGCCGCATGGCCCGGCGTGAGTCGGGCTCGTCCGTCGCGGCCCGCCGGGAACAGGTCGCCCAGCGGTTCGACTGACCGGCTCAGCCGAACAACGTCGGCAGCTCGCCGCGCTGCAACGCCTGGAGCACCCGACCGATCCGCGCGCCCGGCGCGGTCGGCGCGAGCACCCGCACGACACCGGTCTGGTCGGCGGGCTGCTCGGCCGTCGCGCCGGGCAGCACCTCCGCCCAGGGCGAGGACTCGAGGTTCGTCCGCACGAGGTCCTTGAGCGCGTTGGGATTCTCGTCGGGCACGCACACGACCTCGGTGCTCTCGCCCGCCGGCGTCGTCCGCACCCCCGCCGCCACCGGCAACCCGTTCTTCGGCTTGCTGATCAGCGCCGCGGAGACGTCACCCAGGCACCGCGCCAACTCGCCGATCATGGGGTCGTCGGCCAACGACTGGTCCCCCGGCGGCTCGGTGACCCACTTCAGCGACTCACCGGCAGGCGAGTGCACCACCGAACCCGCCTCCACCCGCACCTGCTGGAACCCGGTCACGATCCCGGCCTCCGCCAACGGCCCGTCCGGGTCGATCTCGTTGTCCTCACCGGTCGTCCAGACGCCCGAACCACCACGTCGCCCACCCAACCCCGCGAGCTTGGCGTCCACCCCCGGCACGTCCACGTCCATGTGCAGCACCGCCGCCCACTTCGGCGGCTGCCCCACCCGCAACGCCGTGCTGGCCTTGGCGGGGTCGAACCCGACCAGCTCGGGCAGCACCCGGCTGTGCCCGGCCAGGTCGGAGTACCCGTAGCCCTGCAACTCCCGGAACCGCTGGGGGTCCTGGTCGACCAACGCCCGCACCGCCGCCACGTCCCCGTACTCGACCAGCACGGACGACTCGGCAGTGGCCCGCACCCCAGCCAGCGCGCCCAGCAACCCGGTCTCGGGCGTCACCTGCGGCACCTCTGCCTCCGCAGCGCACCCGACCACCAAGGCCCCAACCAACGCCACGCCCAACGCCACGCTCGAACGCTTGTCCACCGACCGAATGCTAGATCCGAACCTCCTTCCGCACTCCTGTTTTAAGCGAAGGCAACCAGCCACTGCCCGCTACCAGTCCAGTCCAGCCATCAACCATGACACCAACGCCAGCACCAACCCCACCGCCTGCACGCGTCCCGCGCCACCCACCACTCCACTCCACCACTCCATCCCACGACGCACCGAGACCCTGCCCATGCCCCACCACCTCTCCACCCCACCACCGAACCGCTTCCACCCAGCCCTGTTCGCCGCCGGGCCGGCCGTTTTATCCGGCTAACGTGAGAAATGCGATTGGGGTTGTCACAGGTTGCACTCTTCGCCCAGTCGAGTGAGCCGCAAGCACGGAAACCACCACCAACGCCCTAACCAACAGCCCCACAACGGACCCGCAGCGCCCCCGCAGAGGCCCGATTTGACATGGG
Source organism: Actinosynnema sp. NPDC037264 (assembly GCF_055603705.1). Taxonomy (NCBI): domain Bacteria; kingdom Bacillati; phylum Actinomycetota; class Actinomycetes; order Pseudonocardiales; family Pseudonocardiaceae; genus Actinosynnema; species Actinosynnema sp. NPDC037264. Next base: position 135,385 of record NZ_JBVJVK010000002.1, read on the forward strand.
TTCGGGTGCTTTAGGCTGGTCGAAGCCGGCAGGCCTGGCGGGACGCTTTTCCCCGCCGGGCCTGCCGGGTTTGGCCTGCCTGGAGTGCCCGTAAGGGCCCCATGTCAAATCGAGCCGGACCCGAGCGTGACCATCGAACCCAAGCCCCGCCCAAACCCGACCGAGCCTTGCCCCCTGACCCCCAACCCCTCGAACCCCCAACCTCCAACCCCCAAGTCACTCCCGAGGTATCTCCACCCCGATTTCCTCCCCCAACCGCGCCCCACCCACCAAGTCCAGCTCATCACCGCTCCAAAACCGCCCCGGGTCGTACCAATTGACCCGACGCCCGCTCGGCAGCAGCCCCATCTCCTCGTAAGTCACCGCCACCACCTCCGCGCAGTACGCCGTCTCCAACGTCGTGTCCGAAGACTTGCGCAAGTTCGGCAACCGCCCGCGCAACCACCGACTGGCCATCCTCGCCGTGGACGGGAACGGGGTCCCGTTGAGCCGTGCCACCGTCTTCAGCACCGCGTCGTCCTCCTCCCGGGTCGTCGGCCGGTCGAGTTGCCGCAGCCACGCCCGCTGCCCGTACTTGCGCGCCCACACCAGCACGGCGTCACGCAAGTCGTGCAACTGCACGCCCCGGTGGTGCGTGCCGGTCCACACGTCCGGCAGGGAGCGGCCCATTTCGGCGTGCCACATCAACGGCGGCAGGTCCTCGACGGCCACGGTCATGCCGACGTGGTTCACCGGGCTGTTCGTGGTCACCCGGATCGCCCGGTCGGCCACCGAGCTGCCGCGGAACAACCAGACGTCCCCGGTACGGGTGAGCTCGACCGCCTCGTCCAGACCGATCTTCGTTCCAGCCATCCCGGTAGCCTAGGCAGATGCGCTGGTGGAAGCTGCTTGGACTGGCCGGTGTCGCGGGTGTCGCGGCGACCGGGGTGGTGATCGCACGCGCGGAACGCAAGCGTCGCGCCTACACGCCCGACGAGATCCGCGAACGGCTGCACGCACGCGTCAACCAGGGGGAAGCGCCCAAATAGCCGGCGCCAGCCGAACCAGCGCCGACTGAGGAACCTGCGCCGATCAAGAACCTGCGCCGACCGGGTCCCGACCGAGCCCCAAGATCCCGAAGCCCCCGACCAACGGCGGGTTGACCGGGAACGGTCCCCACGACTGGGGTACCAGCATGCGATCCCTGTTCGCGGCCCTGCTGTGCGTGCTCGTCGTCGCGCCACCGGCCCACGCCCGCACCCGCCCGGTCGAGGACCTGGACGCGGCCACCATCCCGCACCTGAACCGCCGAATGGACGCGGGCACCCTCACCTCGGTCGACCTCACCCGCGCCTACCTGCGCCGCATCGAGACCATCGACCGCAAGGTCCGCTCGGTCGTCGCGGTGAACCCCGAAGCGCTCGCCCAAGCCGCGGAGAGCGACCGGCGACGTCGGCTGGGGCAGGTGAGAGGCCCGATGGACGGCATCCCGGTGCTCCTCAAGGACAACATCGACACCAGGACCATGGGCAGCACGGCCGGTTCACGTGCCCTGCGCGTGCCGCCCCGGGACGACGCCGAGCTGGTGCGACGCCTGCGTGACGCGGGCGCGGTGGTCCTGGGCAAGACGAACCTGTCCGAGTGGGCGAACTTCCGCTCCACGTCGTCCACTTCCGGGTGGTCCGCGATCGGCGGGCAGACCAACAACCCGCACGTCCTCGACCGCAACCCGTGCGGCTCGTCGTCCGGCTCGGGCGCGGCGGTGGCGGCGTCGTTGGCGCAGGTCGCGGTGGGCACGGAGACCGACGGCTCGATCGTGTGCCCGGCCGGGCAGAACGGCGTGGTCGGCCTCAAGCCCACGCTCGGCCGGATCAGCGGCGACGGCATCGTGCCCATCTCGTCGCGCCAGGACACGGCCGGTCCGATGGCGCGGCACGTGGTGGACGCCGCGATCCTGATGTCCGTGCTGGAGGGCGAGGGCGTCGACTACGCGTCGGACCTCGGCGCGGCGACGTTGGACGGCAAGCGGGTCGGCGTGTGGCGCAAGGCCGGGCGCAACGCCGAGGCGGACCGGGTCGTGCAGTCGGCGGTGGACGTGCTGCGGCGCTCCGGCGCGGTGGTGGTCGAGGTGGAGTTGCCGTACCAGCAGGAGGTCGAGGCCGCCGAGTTCCCGGCGCTGATCACGGAGTTCAAGCACGACCTGGAGCGGTACCTGAAGACGCGGCCGGGCGTGCCGAGGACGTTGACCGAGCTGATCGCGTTCAACGAGGCCGACCCGGTGGAGCTGGACAGGTTCGGGCAGGAGTTGTTCGTCGAGGCGGCGAAGGCCCGGCCGGTCACCGATCCGACGTACGTCGAGCAGCGCCGGACCGCGACCGCGCTCGCCCGCCGTTCGATCGACGAGGTGCTGGCCGCGCACCGGCTGGACGTGATCGTGGCGCCGACGAACGGGCCGGCGTGGCGGACCGAGTACGGCGACGGTGACGCCTTCGAGCTGGGGTCGTCGACGCCGGCGGCCGTGTCCGGGTACCCGAACGCTTCCGTGCCGGCGGGCTTCGCCGGGCCGTTGCCGATCGGTGTGTCGTTCATGGCGGGCCACCGGGAGGACGCGACCGTGCTGCGGTTCGCCGCCGCGTTCGAACGGGCGGCGCACGCCCGCCGGGCGCCCGGCTACCTGGCCTCGTCGCCTTCGTGATGCGGTCCACCGTCCTTGGTGGAATGTTGGGTCCATGCGCGCGGTGGTGTTGGGAACGGGTCTGATGGGCGCCGGGATGGCGCGGAGCCTGCTGCGGTCCAAGATGGACGTCGTGGTGTGGAACCGCAGCGTGGCCAAGGCGCGCCCGCTGGCCGACGAAGGCGCGCTGGTCGCCGACGACCCGAAGAGCGCGGTCGTCGGCGCGGACGTCGTGCTCACGATGTTGTTCGACGCCGACGCGACCGCCGGGGTGATGGCCGAGGCGTTGCCGTCGGTCGAGCCCGGTGCGGTGTGGGTGCAGTGCGGCACGGTCGGCTTGGACGGTGTCGACCACTTGGCGGAACTGGCCACGACGTACGGCGTGCCGTTCGTGGACGCGCCGGTGCTCGGCACGCGCGCACCGGCCGAACAGGGGAAGCTGACCGTCCTGGCGGCCGGGCCGGTGGAGGTGCGGGAGTTCCTCGCGCCGGTGTTCGACGCCATCGCGCTGCGCACGGTGTGGGCGGGTGAACGGCCCGGGGACGGGCAGCGGCTCAAGCTGGCGGCCAACTCGTGGGTGCTGTCGATCACGGCCGCGACCGCGCAGGCGGTGGCTCTGACGCGGGGGTTGGGGTTGGACCCCGACGCGTTCTTGGAGGTGATCGCCGGTGGTCCGGTCGACAGCACTTATGCGCAGGTCAAGGGACGGGCGATGATCGACGGCGAGTTCACCGCGTCGTTCGGGGTTGACGGCGCGGTGAAGGACAGCGAGCTGATCGTGGCGGCGATGGCGGTGGCCGGGACGGATGATCGGTTGATGCGGGTGTTGCACGAGCACTACCGGGTGGCGGCGGGGCGGGTCGGGGAAGGGGCGGACATGGCGGCGGTGGTGGCGGCGTTCGGGTCTTGAGGTCGTCGCAGCGGATCTTGCCCGTCGAAACCCCGCCCTTGCCCGTCGAAACCCCGCTCTGCCCGTCGGAACCCCGCCGAGGCCCTTGACCGCGTGGACGCGGCCCTTGACCGCGTGGACGTGGCCCGGGAAGAAGTGCCTGGAAGAAGTGCACTGCCGACCACCGGCCTCCCACCCCGGGCCCGTAGCGTCAGGTGTCCTCCCAGACGGGGGTTCGGGTGATCATCCGTCCCAGGTTGGGGTCCGCGTAGCACTCGACGGTCCCCTCGGCGACCTTCGGCGACCGGATGTCCCTGTCGAAGAACTCAGCCCGCGCGCTGTCGCCTGGCTGAATCTGCTGGGTGACCGGCTCGCTGTTCATGCCGCCGACGATGACGCCGTCGGCGTTCCGCACCACCGCGGTCAGTTTCGGCCGCAGCGGGACGTCGTAGGTGTTGGTCACCTCGGCCGCGACCGTCTCGTTCCTGCCATTCGAGCCGACGACGACCGGGTCGCCCGTCGCCAACTCGGCGTAGGGAGCGGGTGGTTTCCGGTAGCGCTCGCCGTCCGGGGTGTCCAGCGCGGTGATCAGGGTGATCTTGACGTTCATGCCGGCGATGGTCGGGCGGTCGCCACCGGGGGCGGGGCCGGCGTAGCTCTCGCTGTGGCCGGCGCCCATCCTCCGGCCGGGTAGCACGACGCTGAACTCGTTGCCCGAGCTGGGCACGTCCGGGAGGGGCTTGCCCGCTTCGTCGGTGAACTCCACGGCGACCCGGACGGTGAGGGCCACCTCGTCGGAGACGTTCTCGATGACGTACCCGTAGCTCAGGTAGTCGCTCTCGACGCCGGGTTTTTCGACCTTGTAGGTGACGAACCCCTTGTCGACGACCTTGATCACCTCGTCGGCACTGGCGATGGTCTTCGGTTCGCCGGTATCGCCCTCGGCTGATGACGACCCGTCCCCTCCGCCGCACGCGGTCGTCAGGGCCAGTGCGGCGCACGCGAGCGCGACGAGCTTGCCGATGGTGGTCATCCCAGGTCCTCGAAAACGGGGTCAGTGGTGACGATCCACCCCATGACCGGATCCACGGAGAACTCGGTGGTCCCCGAGGTCAGCCTCGGCAGGTGGACCTGCCCGCTGAGGGTGGCCTGCGCGCGGGCACCCGGCTGGATCTTCTCCTCCATGGCGTTGTTGCCCAGACCGCCCACGATGACGCCGTTGGCGTCCCGCCTCACCGCGGTCACCTTCGGTTTCAACGGGACGCCGTAGGTGTTGGTCACGTCGACCGTGACCACCTCGTTGTCGTCGTTCTGGCCGGTGAGGGTCTCGACCGGGTTGCTCGCCCGCAGCTCCTGGTAGGGGGAGGGCGGGTCCCGGTGGCGCTTGCCGTCCGGGGTGTCCAGCGACCCGATCATCGTGACCTTGACCTCCATGTCGGCCACGACCGGGCCGTCGTACATGCTGTTGCCGCCCACGCCCATCTTCTGGCCGGGTAGTACCACGGTGAAGGAGCCGGCTTCTTCGGTGCCCGGGACGGGCTGTCCTGCTCCGTCGGTGAAGTCCGCCTCGACCGAGACGCTGAGGGCCACCTCGTCGGAGACGTTCTCGATGACGAACCCCCAGCTCAGGTAGTCCTGCTTGACGGACTTCCCGACGCTGTAGGTGACGAACCCCAGGTCGACCACCTTGATCACCTCGTCGGCACTGTCGATCTTCCTCGACTTGCCGGGGTCGGTGCCTGATGTCGGGCCGCCGGCCGGTGACCCGCTCCCGCCGCGATCGCCACACGCAGTAGTGACGGCCAGTGCGGCGATCACGACCGCGACGAGCCCCCTGCTTCGATACCCCATGGTGCCGGAACGTAGCGTCGCGAAGCGGGCGAGCGTGTCAGGCGTTCGCCCTACACACGACCGAAGCCACGTCCGACGCGACGTCTTCGCCCACTGCCACCGCCACCGTCTACATTCGACACTCGGCTGCCGAACCCCTCGTGAGGTCCGTGTCGGGTGGGTTCGGGATGGCGGCGCGGTTCCGACTGCGCCGGCCGGTGGTCGTGGTGTGGCGTGGGTTGGTGGTGTTGGGCCTGTCCGTCGTCGGCAGGTGGGAGTTACCGTCGAAGCGGGTACCAGTGGGTGACAGGTGCCGGTCGTGGCGGAGGTGGTGGGATGGGGTCCGGTGGGTTGGTCGCCGCCGCCGCGTTGGCCGGTGTGGTTGCCGCTGGTGCCGGTGGGCTCGCGGCGCCTGGCGATCCGGACGAGATCTGGCGCGACACCGGGCTCCGGGTGGTCGACAGGGCGACCCGCGCTGACGACGAGTGCGTTTCCCACTCGTTCGGGCAGGTGCAGGAGTTGTTGAAGGCCGTGCCTTGCGTGGCCCTCGACCGGATGCTGTTCACCCTCACGGACGACAAGGGTGGGACGGCGGTCGTGTTCGTCGCCTGGGTCGAGTTCGACGACCGCGACCAGGCCCGCGAGTTCAAGCGGCTCGAGGACGTCCACGGCACCGGTGACCTCACGCCGCTGTCCGGTTCCCTCCTCCAGGTCGCCGACGTCCCGTTCACCGCGCACAACTACGACTCCGCGGTGCTCGACGGCGTCACGGTGGTGATCGCGGAGGTGGAGAACGTCGCCGGTGGGTTCACCTCCGCGTACCTGGACGACATCGCGGGCGTTGCGGTGCTCACACCCCGCCCCTGATCCGTTTCCCGTCCGTCAACGCCCCGAACAGGGGATACTCCGCACGCACGGGCTCGTGCCCGGCCGCCGTCGGACCCGGGATCCGATCGGTGCGCGCGTGATCGGCAGAATGGGCGGGGATGGAGGTGCGAGTGATCCGGTGGGGCGTGCTGGTCGGCATGGTGGTGGCGCTGGTGGCCGCCCTCGCCGCCGCGCCCGGCGAGCAGGGCGCGGTGATCCGGCCCGTGGCCGAGTGCGCGGACCTGGTGCGCGACTTCGAGCTCCCCGGCACGCGTGCGCACGTGACGCAGGCGGAAGCGGTGGGGGAGGGCCAGGAGGCGGCGCACTGCTCCGTGCTCGGGTACGTCGAGCCGGAGGTCCGGTTCCACCTGAAGCTGCCGATCACGACCTACACCGGCCGTTACCTCCAGTACGGCTGCGGCGGGTTCTGCGGAGAGCTCGTGTCGCCCTCGTTCCCCGACTGCGGACCGGAGGTCGGCGGCGTCGCGGTGGCCGCCACGGACGACGGGCACGTCGGTCGCGGCACGGTCAGGTCGGCCGACGGCAGGCCCGCCGCCGCCAACCAGGCGGCCCGCGACGACTTCGCCTTCCGCGCGCCGCACGTGGTCTCGATGGCCGCCAAGCGGGTCATCGAGGACTTCTACGGCGACCCGCCCTCGTTCTCCTACTTCGCCGGCTGCTCCAACGGCGGCCGGGAAGGGCTGCTGCTGGCCCAGCGCTACCCGCACGACTTCGACGGCGTCATCGCCGGCGCGCCCGCGAACTACCAGAGCCCGCTGGTGCTCTACCAGGCGTGGCTGGCCCGCACGAACACCGGCGCGGACGGCCTGCCGGTGCTCACCGCCGACCTGCTGCCCGTGCTGCACGACGCCGTCATGAAGCACTGCGACCGCATCGACGGCCTGGTGGACGACCAGATCGAGGACCCGCGCCGGTGCGACTACGACCCCGCGCCGTTGCTGTGCCCGGCGGCCGGCGGCAAGTGCCTCACGCCCGAGCAGCTCGACGTGGTGCGCAAGCTGTACGCGGGTCCGAAGGACGCCCGCGGCAAGCGGCTCTACCCGGCCGGGCAGGAACGCGGCTCCGAGCGGGCCTGGGTGGACTGGATCACCCCGACCACCAGCCCCCGCGCCGCCACGTTCTCCGCGCTGCTCGCGGACAACTTCCTCAAGCACATGGGCTTCCCGGTCGGCTCGCCGGGCTCGTCGCTGGCCGACGTCGAGTTCACCGCCGAGGAGTTCGCCCGGCTCAACGTCGAGGGCGTGCGCGGCAACGCGATGAGCCTCGACCTGGACGAGTTCCGCGCGGCGGGCGGCAAGCTGATCCTCTGGCACGGCTGGAGCGACCAGGGCGTTCCGCCGCGCGCCCTGCTCGACTACTACGAACGGCTGGCGCAGCGTGACGAGGACGTCCGCTCCTGGGCCAGGGTGTTCATGGTCCCCGGCATGTACCACTGCGGCGGCGGCAGCACGCTGAGCGGTTTCGACCCGATCCGCGAGCTGCTGGCGTGGGTGGAGCAGGGCACCGCGCCCGAGCGCGTCATCGCCACCGGCCGGGCGGGCGACGCGGTCCGCACCCGGCCGGTGTTCCCGTACCCGCTGACCGCCCGCTACGACGGCACCGGCAGCGTCGACGACGCGGCGAACTTCGTGGCCGCCCCTCCGGCGGAGCCCACCCGGGACGCGGTCGACTGGGTGGGTGCCTACCTGTACGAAAAGCCTGGTCCGGCCGCTCCCTGACGTCCCGGCGGCCAAACAATCCGGACGTCCGGGTTTTGAAACCGCACGATCGGGCTACCCCGGACCGCGTCGAGTGGTCGGCGCCGACCAGGGACGGCGGGGGCGGGGACGGTGGTGCGGGATGGACTGGGAATTCGATGACGACAGCGCGGTGCGCGCGGTGCTGGCCTACGTCTCGGACGTGACGCGGGCGCTCGGTCTCAGCGGCGAGTGCTCGTGCGTGCAGTCCGACGGTTCCCGCCTGGGCGCCTACCTCGCGCTCGACGGCCACCTGCCCGGCTTCGCCGACCGCGACGTGGCGCTGCTGTGGGACGAGGACCGCGGCTGGTCGGTCGCGGTGGAGACCGACAGCGCCGAGCCGCCGTTCGTGCTGGCCAGGCTGCGCGGCCCGGTCCGGCCGGAACCCGCCGTCGTGGCACGCTGGGTGGACGGGCTCGGCCTCGTGCTGGGCGACGGCGAGCTGCTGGCCGCGAGCTAGGGCAGCACCGGCCCGCCGAGGGTGGCCTGGGCCTCGTCGAGGAGCGTCCGAACGCCCTGGAAGAAGCTGCTGGCGCGGTGCAGCGCCGTGTGGAACTGCTCGGCCTTCTCGTCCGACGCGCTGGTGAACACCAGCATCTCGGTCAGCTCCAACCGCCGGTTCACCGACGCGACCGCCGTGCGCCACCGGTGCAGCAGGTCGATCAGCTCGGCGTCGCGGTGCGGGCTCAGCGCGCCGGACGACAGCGCGGAGTCCACCGCCGACTGCACCAGCCTCGGGTACACCCGCCGCCCGCGTGAGCTCGACGCGCTGAACGCCTCGCCGTCGAGCGTCTCCCGGTTGCGGGCCATCTCCAGCCGGATCGACTCGATCGCCTGGTTGCGCTGCTCGCGCTGCGAGGCCCACCGCTCGGCGAAGATGCCGGTGATGCCCGCGAGCAGCGCCAACGAGTTCACCGCCGGTTCCCACCGCTCGCCCGGCGGCGACACGACGAACCAGCTCACGCCCAGCGCCATCGCCACCGCGAGCGCGCCGAACGTGAGGGCCGTGATCGCGATCCGGGTCATCGGGGGTCAGTTCCCCCAGATGACGTCGGCCACGTTGTCGTCCGTCCTCGGCGCGGGCACGGGCTCGCCGGGCGCGAGCAGCAGCAGGTCCATGCCGAAGCCCTGCGACGAGCGCGGCACGCCGAAGTCGGAGTGCGTGCCGGTGACCTTGCGCATCCCGGCCTCGCGCACGATCCCGTCCAACGCCTTCCGCGCGTACTTGCGGGTCAGGTAGAGGCGGATGGTGTCCCGGTCGGGGAACGGCACCCGGTTGCGGTCGGGCAGCATCATCATGATGTCGCCGCCGGTCTGGTTCTGGTAGACGACCTTCACCGCCAACGCCCGGTCGCCCTCGACCGCGCCCCGGAACTGCACCGCGTCCACGTTGATCGTCAGGTCGGTGTTGTGCAGCAGCGAGCTGGTCACGAACTCGCGGTAGGCGCGGCTGCGCGCGTACTCCTCGACCGCGTCCTGCGCCAGGTCGTCGTTCAACGCCTCGGTGGTGGCGACCTCCAGCAGGAACAGGTCCTGCGGCCGGACCAGCGCGGTGAGGTTCGCGAGCAGCTCGTCGTCGTGGTCGAAGTTCGCCAGCGTGTTGCCCAGCAGCGAGTACAGCACCGGCTCGTCGCCGACCAGCCGGTGGATCAGCTCGCGCAGCTCGGCCAGGTTGTCGCGGAGGGAGAAGTCGAGCTGCACCGGCACCACCCGGTGCCCGCGCAGGCCGACGCGGTGCGTGGCCTCCTGCGTGCCGAGCCGCAGCATCTCCGAGCTCATGTCGACCGGCACGTAGAGCAGGCCGGGGTTGCGCTCCAGCAGGTGCTCCAGGACCAGCCGGTCCTTGTGCCCGGTGCCGACGCCGAAGCTGACGTGGTGGAAGCCCTCGCCGATCCGGCCGCGCACCCGGCCCCAGCGGCGGGTGAACGAGTCCAGGCTCTGCTTCATCACCAGGTAGAACGGGTCGGCGCAGGCGTGCGCCCAGGCGATCGTCGGCCCGATGCCCCAGTAGGCGTAGCCGGAGGCGATCTGCTTGCCGTCGCCGCTGGTCGACGGCTTGCCGAGCAGGTCGCTGGTCAGCGCGGCCAGCTTGTCGCGCTGGTCCTCGCCGACGAGCACCAGCGACCAGGCGAAGTCCGACTCGTCGATGGCCCTGGCCAGGTCGCCGACCAGCCGCCCGTCGCTCGCCGTCACTCGGCCTCCTCCGCTGTGGGTCCGCACGGTGAGCCTACCGATCACCACCGACAGTCACGTGCTTTTCGCCGCGGCGGGTGCGCGGGCGGTCGCGCGCGGCCCGGACGGCTGTCCGGGACAGCTCCGGACGGCCGGACAGCCTGTGTCCGGGCCGGATCTGTCGCTAGCTTCACTCGCCATGGGGGGCGCGGTGCGGTTGTCGGTCCTGGGTCCGGTCGAGGTGGCGCACGGGGATCGGGTGATCCCGGTGCCGGGCCCGCAGCTCCGGTGCGTGCTGGCGGTGCTGGCTTCGGAAGCCGGTCGCGTGCTGCCGGTGGCGCGGTTGGCGGAGGCGCTGTGGGACGTGCCGCCGCCGACCGCCCGCGGCACGCTCCAGGTGTACGTGTCGAGGCTGCGCAAGCTGCTCGGCGGGCTGGGCGTGGCGCTGGTCGGCACGGGCGGCGGCTACCGGCTCGACGTCGACCCGGCGGACGTCGACCTGCACCGGTTCCGGGAGGGCGTGGCCCGGGCGCGGGCCACGGCGGACGTGGCGGTGCGGCGGCGGCTGCTCGCGACGGCGCTGGGGGAGTGGCGCGGCGCGCCGTTGGCGGACACGGCGGACGGCCCGCTGCGCAACCGCCTGGTGGTCGCGCTGGCCGAGGAGAGGCTGGCCGCGCTGGAGGACCGGCTGGAGGCGGACCTGGAGCTGGGGCGGCACCACGACGTGGTCGGCGACCTGACCGCGCTGGCCGCCGAGCACCCCGGCCGGGAACGCGTGGCCGGCGCCCTGATGCTCGCCCTGCACCGCTGCGGGCGGCGGGTGGAGGCGCTGGAGGTCTACCGGCGGTTGCGCGGGCTGCTGATCGAGCAGGCGGGCGTCGAACCGGGCGCGGACCTGCGCCACCTGCACCAACGGCTGCTGGCCGACGCCGACACCCCGGCCCCCGCCACCACGCCGACACCTCGCCAGCTGCCTCCGGCCGGTGACCTGGTCGCGAGGGAGGGCTACCTGGCCGGGTTGGACGCCCTGCTCGCCTCGCAGGCGGCGGCTCGGGCGGGGGACGGGCCGCTCGCGGCGGTTGCCGGTGGGGCGGCGGTGAGCCCGAGGGCGGGGTCGGGCGCTGGTCCGGTGGTGGGGGAGGGGTTCGCCGGGCCCGTCGTGGTCGCGCTCGTCGGCACGCCCGGTGTCGGCAAGACCGCCCTCGCGCTGCGCTGGGCGCACCGCGTCGCCGAGCGGTTCCCCGACGGGCAGCTCTACGCCGACCTCGGCGGGCACGGGGAAGGCGAGCCGGCGTTGCCGCGGGCCGTGCTGGGCGAGTTCCTGCGCGCGTTGGGCGTGCACCGCGACCACGTGCCGGAGAGCGAAGCCGAGCGCTCGGCGCTGTGCCGGTCCCTGCTCGCCGACCGCCGCGTCCTCCTGGTCCTGGACAACGCCCGCTCCGCCGAGCAGGTCCGGCCGCTGCTGCCCGGCGCGCCCGGCTGCGCCGTCGTGGTCACCAGCCGCGCGGAGCTCGCCGGCCTCGCCGCCCGCGACAACGCGCACCCGGTCGCCGTCGTGCCGCTGTCGGCCGACGACGGCGTGGCGCTGCTGCGCGGTGTGCTCGGCCGACGCGTGGACGTCGAACCGGCCGCCGCCGCACGGTTGGTCGACCTGTGCGGCGGGCTGCCGCTGGCGTTGCGGGTCGTGGCGCACCGGGCCGTGCGCCGACCTTCGGTGACGTTGACCGCGCTGGCCGCGCAGCTGGCCGACGAGACCAGGCGGATCGACCTGCTCTCGCCCCCGGACGACCCGTCCGCCGCGGTGCGCGCCGTCTTCTCCTGGTCCTACCGGGCGCTGACACCCGACGTGGCGCGCGTGTTCCGGCTGCTGGGCGCGTTACCCGGCGCGGACTTCGACGTCGAGGCCGCCGCCGCGGCCACCGGGTCGGACGTCCACCGCCCGCTCGCCGTGCTCGCCTCCGGCCACCTGGTCGAGGAGGTCGGGCTCGACCGCTACCGGCTGCACGACCTGCTGCGCGTGTACGCCGCCGAGTTGGCCGACCCCGACGAGCGCGACGCCGTCGTCGTCCGGGTGCTCGACTGGTACCTGGACCGGGCGGCGGCAGCGGTGGCCGCGGTCGAGACCGACGCGGGCGCCGGCGACCGCGACACCGCCGCGCGGTGGCTGGACGACGAGCGCCGCAACCTCGTCGCGGCCACCCGCCTCGCCGCCGCCTCCGGCCGGCACGAGCACGCCTGGCGCCTGCCGAACGCGTTGTGGCGGCACTGGTTCACCCTCGGCCTGCTGGACGACTGGACCGCCACCCACGAGGTCGCCCTGACGTCCGCGCGCGCCCTCGGCGACATCCGGGCACAGGCCGAGACGCTCAACGCGCTCGGCGTCGCCCACCAGACCTCCCAGCGGCACACCGACGCGGTGGACGCCTACGAGCAGGCGTCGGCGCTGTGGGAAGAACTCGGCGACCACGCGGGCGCGGCGCGGACGTCGACCAACATCGCCGTCGTGCACTACCTGGCCGGGCGCTACCGGGACGCGGTCGAGCAGGGCGAGCGGGCGCTGGCGCTGCGGCTCGGCCAGGACGACGCGTTCGGCGAGGCGGTCGCGCACACCGCGCTCGGCGGCTTCCACCTCCGGCTCGGCGACCCGGTCCGCGCGCTCGACCACGGGCAGCGGGCGCTGACCGTGTTCGAGAAGCTGGCCAACCGGTTCGGCGTCGCCGCCGCCACCCTCAACCTCGGGCACGTGCACCGGCAGGCGGGCGAACCCGACCGCGCGACCGCGCACTACCGCGACGCCCTGGTCCGGTTCCGCGAGCTCGGCGACCAGCGGCACGAGGGCGAGGCGTTGTGCGGGCTGGGCTCGGTGCACCTGGCGCGCGGCGGGCTCAGCCAGGCCCGCGACCACCTCGACGCGGCGTTGGCGGTCGGCGTGGTGGCCGACGACGTGCCGTTGCTCGGCGAGGTCCGGTACCAGCTGGGGCTGCTGCGCCTGGCGACCGGCGAGCCGGAACTGGCGTTGCGGCACTTCGAGCACGCCCGGCGGGCCGGCGGCCGGTACGAGCGGGCGCGCGGGCACCACGGGGTGGCGCGGGCGGAGTGCGCCGCCGGGCGGCACGGCGAGGCGGTGCGGTCGTGGCGCGCGGCGGCGGAGGGGTTCGCCGCGCTCGGCGTGCCGGACCGGGCGGTGCCGGACTGCGCGGTGTGCGCGGCGCGCGTCAGGTCGTGACGCGGGCCGTCACGCCCTCGTCCGGCGGGCGTCGGTCATCGGCAGGTTCCCTTGCACCGCAACGAGAACGGGGCCGCGGGCTGCTGCCCGCGGCCCCGTCGGGGGACTGCTGCCGCGCGTCACCGGGCTACCGGCTCGAGGACGCGGCCCGAGGCGGTCAGGTGCTCCCAGGTCCGGCCGCGCTGGCTGGGCGGCGCTTCGCCGTCCGCCGTGCACGTCGGGTACACCAGGCCGTAGGGGACGGGTTGGTGGAAGAGGTCTCCGCTGCGGATGTCGATCAGGTCCCGCGACTGCGCCATCACGGCCTCCCGTCGCGGAGGGGAGAGGGGGAGGTGCCCATGATCCTGCTCCTCGTCGAACCGGGTGGGGACGCTTCGGATACCCGCTGAGCTGCACTGATAAGCCCGATTCGTTGCGACGTAAGGGTGAAACCGCCGGTGTCGCTCAGTGCTGGTGGTGCGCGACCTCCTGCTCGGCGTCGTCGGCGGGCGGGATGCCGCGGTCGACGTGGTCGGCGTGGAAGAGCGCTTGCGCCAGAAGGGATTTCACGTGGTCGTTGGCGGCCGAGTAGTAGACGAACGTCCCTTCCCGACGGCCCTTCACCAGACCCGCGAGGCGCAGCTTGGCCAGGTGCTGGCTGACCGCGGTCGGCGCGGCGCCCGCCAGCTCGGCGAGGCAGGCGACGGAGGACTCGCCCTGCAACAACGCCCAGAGCACCTTGATCCGGGTCGGGTCGGCGAGCAGGCGGAACGACTCGGCGGCCAGGTGGACCTGCTCGTCGTTGGGCATGTCGAAGTCCGACAACGCGGTGTGCATGGGGGTAAGCCTACTTGGTTGCGTATCTGCGTGACTGCGCAGGTATGCTGCCAACGTCCCAGTCAGAGGTCGACCAGAGGCGGAACGGTGACCGACAGAACGCACGGACATGGCCACGGGCACGGTCACGGCCACGGGCACCGCTCGGCGGACCGCGTGGACAGCGCCCTGGAGAGCAGCAGGCGCGGGATGCGGGCGCTGGTCGTCTCGTTCGTGGCGCTGTTCGCCACGGCGGTCGTCCAGGCGGTGCTGGTGCTGGTCACGGGCTCGGTCGCACTATTGGGCGACACCGTGCACAACTTCGCCGACGCCCTCACGTCCGTGCCGCTGGCCATCGCGTTCGTGCTGGGCCGCCGGGCCGCGTCCCGCCGGTTCACCTACGGCCTCGGTCGCGCGGAAGACCTCGCCGGCGTCGCGATCGTGCTGGTGATCGCCGCCTCGGCGGTGTACGCCGGGTACGAGTCGGTGCGCGGACTGCTCGACCCGCAGCCGGTGCGGCACCTCTGGGTCGTGGCGGCGGCGGGCGTGGTCGGGTTCCTCGGCAACGAACTGGTCGCCCGCTACCGCATGCGCGTCGGCCGGGACATCGGCTCGGCCGCGCTGGTGGCCGACGGCCTGCACGCCCGCACCGACGGCTTCACCTCGCTGGCCGTCGTGCTGGGCGGCGCCGGCGTGGCCCTCGGCTTCCCCGCCGCCGACCCGCTCGTCGGTCTCGGCATGACGGTCGCCATCCTGGTCGTCCTGCGCGACGCGGCCGGCGAGGTCTTCGGCCGGCTGCTCGACGCGGTCGACCCGGCGTCGGTGGACCTGGCCGAACGCGCCGCCGCGCAGGTCGACGGCGTGGTGCGGGCCGACCGGGTGCGGATGCGCTGGACCGGGCACGTGCTGCGGGCGGAGCTGGCGATCGCGGTGGACGCGGGGCTGAGCGTCGAGCAGGGCCACCGCATCGCGCACGAGGTCGAGCACCACCTCAAGCGCGCCGTGCCGCGCCTGACCGCCGTCACCGTGCACACCGAGCCCGCGACGGGTGGGGCCTGACTGCCGCCGGTCGAGGTGGGGACCATATAACCGGCTGAACACCTACCACTAAACCACTTCTGACCAGCAAAAACAAGACTTGTGCGCGCCATCGGGAGCCGTCACCCTTGCCACCATGAGGTGGGGACCTTCTGGTGAACTCAGCACTGTCCTGTGGATCGGCGGCGCGCAGTGGTCGGGCAAGTCGACCGTCGCCTGGCTCTTGTCGCGCCGATTCGGACTGACCGCCTACCACTACGACTTCCACGACGCCCGGGGCCACTACGACCGCGCCCTGGCGCAGGCCGGTCGCTACCCGCACCGGCACGCGTGGCAGACCCTCCAGGCGCACGACCCCGACACGACGTGGGTGCGGCCGTCGCCGCAGGAGATGGCCGAGCACAGCAAGCACAGCCACGCCGAGCGCTTCGGCATGGTGCTCGACGACCTGCGCGCCCTGTCCAGCGGCCGTCCGCTCGTCGCCGAGGGGTGGGGCCTGCGGCCGGAGCTCGTCGCGCCGCTGCTCGCCGACCCGCGCCAGGCCGTGTTCCTGGTGCCGACCGAGGCGTTCCGGCAACGGCAGCTGCGCGAACTGCCCAGGGCCGCCAAGGTGTCGGTCGCGGTGAGCGACCCGGAACGGGCGCAGGCCAACCGCCTCGAACGGGACCGCCTCCTGGCCGAGGACGTGGTCGACCGGGCGCGGGAGCACGGCCTGCGGGTGATCGAGGTCGACGGCCGGCTCAGCGTCGGCGGCCTGACCACCGTCGTGGCCGAGCACTTCGCCCCCTGGTTGGGCTGATCGGCTCCGTCATCGACCCCGCCGCCCGCGCGGCGGGGTCCACGGCGGCTACCCGAACACGAGTGCGGCCCACGGCACGATCACCAAGACCACCACGACGAACGTGATCAGCACCGCGATCCACACCAGGGTGCGGCGGATCGAGTGCAGGAGCACCACCGCCTCGGTCGTCGCCTGGGCGTGCGCGTCCTCGACCGTCCGGCTGTGGCGGATGCGGTGCAGCGACGCCTTGACCGAGTGGTGCTTCCAGGTGGGTGCGGTGCTGGGCGTGTCGTGCGCCGAGATGTACGGCTGGAACGGGCCGGGTTCCGGCGTGGTCACGACAGGCCTCCTGAAACGGGTCTCGGGTCTCAAGGCAGGGGAGGCATCTCCAGCGCCAGCGTGATCAACGAGTGCACGCGGTTCGCGATGGCCGTCAGCACGCCGTGCGCCTCCGGCGAGGCCGATTCCGCCGCCGTGTGCAACGCGCGCAGGTCCTCGCCGATCCGGTCCAGGATGGGGCCGACGTCGGCCTGCCGCGTGGTGAACGCGGTCGCGATCTCCTCCAGCGGCACGCCCTGCACCTCCAGCCGCCGCACGAGGTGGATGCGCTCCACGTCACCGGGCCCGTAGAGCCGGTAGTTGCCCGCCGTGCGCCGCGCGGGGGAGAGCAGCCCCAGGCTCGTGTAGTAGTCGACGGTGCGGATGCTGACGCCGGCGCGCGCGGCCAGCTCGCCGATCTTGAGCAGCACCTCCGCCACCGCTCACCTCCCGCGCACGTGACCTCGACCGATTCCACCCAAACCATACAGTGTCACGTGCTAGTGTGAGGTATGTCCGATGAAGGCTGCAGTAACCGGCCGGGTCAGGCCCGGCTGAACGACTCCGCGCCATGTTGATCCTCGCCGGCACGCTGGCGATCGTGCTGCTCACCACCGCCACCGGTTACTTCGTGGCCCAGGAGTTCGCCTACCTGGCCGTGGACCGGGGCCGCCTGCGCCAGCAGGCCGAGGACGGCGACAAGGCCGCCGACCGCGCCTACCGCGTCACGCAACGCCTCTCCTTCATGCTCTCCGGCGCCCAGTTCGGCATCACGGTGACCGCGCTGCTCGCCGGTTACGTCGCCGAACCCCTGTTGGGCGAGGGCCTGGCCGCCGTCCTCGGCGAGGAGAGCACGGGCCTGTCGCCCGCGTTGACCGTGCCGCTGTCGATGGCCGTCGCGCTCACGTTCGCGACCGCGGTCCAGATGGTGCTCGGCGAGCTGTTCCCCAAGAACCTCGCCATCGCGAAACCGGACGCCCTCGCCAAGGCGCTGAGCGCGTCCACCCTGGCCTACCTCAAGGTCACCGGCCCGGTGATCAGGCTGTTCGACGCGGCGGCGAACCGGCTGCTGCGCGCGGTCGGCATCGAGCCGGTCGAGGAGCTGCCGCAGGGCGCCACCCCGGACGACCTCAGGCAGATCATCGGCGAGGCGCAGGCGCTGGGCCACCTCGACCCGGAGCTGTCCCGCCTGCTCGACCGCGGCCTCGACTTCCGCGGCCTCGCCGCCGACCAGGCCATGACGCCGCGCGTCTCGGTGCGCGCCGTCCGCGCCGACGAGCCGGTGACGCGCGTGGTCGAGCTGCTGGACACCGGCCACTCCCGCTTCCCCGTCGTCGGCGACGGGCTGGACGACCTGCGCGGCGTGGTCGGGTTGGCCGAGGTGCTGACCGTCGCGCCCGAGGACCGCGCCACCACACCGGTGGGTGAGATCGCGTCACCCGCTCTGGTGGTGCCGTCGACGTTGCCGCTGCCCGCCGTGCTGGAACGGCTCCGCCTCGAACGCCGCCAGCTGGCGTGCGTGGTGGACGAGTTCGGCGGCTTCGCGGGCGTGGTGTCGTTGGAGGACCTGGCCGAGGAGCTGGTCGGCGAGATCCACGACGAGGACGACGTGGTGCGCGACACCGTGGAGCGGCGCGCCGACGGGTGGGAGGTGCCGGGCCGGCTGCGGATCGACGAGATCGCCGACGCCACCGGCATCGAGCTGCCCGCGCACGACAGCTACGACACGGTCTCCGGCCTGGTGCTGCACCGGCTCGGCCGGACGCCCGACGTGGGCGACGAGGTGGCGACCGGCGCCGTCCGCGTGCGGGTCACGGCCGTGGCGCGGCACGTGCCCAGCCGGGTCCTGCTCACCACGGGGGTGCCGCGATGAGCACCACCTGGTCGTTGCTCCTGTCGGTGTTCCTGTTGGCGGCCAACGCGTTCTTCGTCGCCGCCGAGTTCGCCCTGATGGCGGCGAAGCGGCACCGCCTGGAGGAAGCCGCCGAGACGAGCCGCGCGGCGCGCGCCGCGTTGGCGGGCGTGCGGGAGCTGTCGCTGATGCTCGCCGGCGCGCAGCTCGGCATCACGCTGTGCACGCTGGGGTTGGGCGCGTTGGCGAAGCCCGCCGTGGCGGACCTGCTCGACCCGCTGCTGCTCGCGGTCGGCCTGCCGGCCGGCGTGTCGTACGCGGTCTCGTTCACGATCAGCCTGGTGCTGGTGGTGTTCCTGCACATGGTGCTCGGCGAGATGGCGCCGAAGTCGTGGGCGATCAGCCACCCCGAGCGGTCGGCGCTGCTGCTGGCGATGCCGTTCCGGGTGTTCGCGCACGCCGTGCGCCGGCTGCTGAGCGGCCTGAACACCACCACGAACGCGTTGCTGCTCCTGGTGAAGGTGCAGCCGAAGGACGAGCTGACCCGCGAGCACCACCCCGACGACGTGCGGATGCTCGTGCGGCAGTCCGCCGAGCACGGCCTGATCCCGGAGGGCCAGCGGCGGCTGCTGACCCGGATGCTCCAGCTCCAGCAGACCACCGTGGCGCAGGTGATGGTGCCGGTGGAGCACACCGTCACCGTCGCCGAGCACCTCGGCGCGCGGGCGATCGAGGACCGCAGCCGCGCGTGCGGGCGCTCGCGGTTCCCGGTGACCGACGCCGACGGGCGGTTCGTCGGCCTGGTGCACATCCGCGAGGCCGTGCGGGCGACCGCCGCCGGCGCCGACACCCCGGCCCGCGACCTGATGACGACGCCGTTGACGTTGCCCGCCGAACTGCCGGTCGCCGGCGCGGTGACGAGGATGCGCGCGGAGCGGGCGCAGCTGGCGCTGGTGGCCGACGCGGAGGGCCGCGTCGTCGGCATCGCCGCGCTCGAAGACCTCCTCGAAGAGCTGATCGGCGACTTCGAGGACGAGACCGACCAACCGAACTGACCACGCCCCGGAGGGACATCACCCCATGTTCAAGCGGATGCTCAGCGCCTTCGGCGTCGGCGGACCGTCCGTCGACACCGTCCTCGACACGCCGCACGCCCAGCCCGGCCAGGTGATCACCGGGCAGGTGCGCATCCAGGGCGGCAGCAACGACGCCCGGATCGACCGGATCGTGCTGTCCCTCGTCACCCGGGTCGAGGTGGAGCACGGCGACCACGAGTACGGCGGCGTCTCCGAGTTCCTGCGCCTGGACGTGGCGCAGGACGTGCGGGTCTCGGCCGGTCAGCTGGTGGCGGTGCCGTTCCAGCTGCCGCTGCCGTGGGAGACCCCGATCACGGCGGTCGGCGGCCAGCCGCTGCCCGGCGTGACGGTGGGCGTGCGGACCGAGCTGGTGATCTCCGGCGCGCCCGACAAGGGCGACCTGGACCCGGTGCTGGTCGGGCCGCTGCCGTCGCAGGACCGGGTGCTCGACGCGTTCGGGCAGCTCGGCTTCCAGTTCCGCTCCGCCGACGTCGAGGCCGGCCGGATCCACGGCGTGCACCAGGAACTCGGCTTCTACCAGGAGATCGAGTTCTTCCCGCCGGCGCAGTTCGCGGGCCGGGTGAACCAGGTGGAGCTCACCTTCGTGACCAGCCCGCACGAGCTCGTCGTGGTGCTGGAGGCGGACAAGCGGGGCGGCGTGTTCTCCTCCGGCTCGGACGCCTTCGGCCGGTTCCACGCCTCGCACGCCGACGCGGTGAACACCGACTGGGCGGGCGCGATCGGCCAGTGGATGGCGCAGATCGCCGAACGCGGCGGCCACGCCGCCTACGGCCACCCGGGTCAGCACGGCCACCACGGTCACCACCGCGGGCCGGGCATGGGCGCGGTGGTCGGCGGTGTCGCGGCGGGCGTCGTCGGCGGCATGGTGCTCGGCGAGGTCGTCGACGAGGTGTTCGACGGCGGCGAGGACCTCGGCTTCGAGGAGTAGCTCCGATCGGGTGTGGTGGGGCGGCCTCCCCTCCGCTCCACCACACCGCTCTATCTCGTTCGACCCACGGCCCCCCGCACCGCAGGATGTGCGCATGGTCCCCACGCCGAAACTGGTCGCGCTCCTGGCTGCCCTCGACACCGTCCCCGCCGAGGACGTGCCGGGCTGGGCCGCGCACTGGTTGATCGCGGGGTACGACGGTGACGGCCTGCGCGCGTTGGCCGGGCTCAGCGGCCAGGACCCTGGGGAAGTGCGCGACGTGCTGGCGGGAGCGCTGGCCGACTGCGGCGCGGCGATCCCGCCCGCCGACCTCGCCGCCGCCGCGCTCTCCTGCACCCGCGTCGCGCGGATGTTCGCCGACGGTCGCGCCGGGTCGCGGTGGGTGGCGCAGAAGGCCGCCGAGATCGTGGAGGACCTGCCCGCCGACGTCCGCGCGGCCCTGCCGATGGACCGGCTGACCGACGGGTCCGACGAGGCCGCGGTGTCCCGGGCCTGCGCGGACCAACTCGCCGCCTGGGGCTGATCGTCGGTCGTCCTTTGTGGACCGACGTGGCCCGCCGCGGGTCGGTCGCCTGCGGACCGCCGAAGGTTCGGGCAAAACAGCCGATCGGACGTTGTCGGCACGTTACGCGCACCCTACGGTCGGATCACGTCCGATCGAGGGCAACCCCTTTGGAGGCCTGCGGTGTCGCGGAAACAGGTTGGCGCCGTAATCAGCGCGCTCTTGCTCACCGGCTCCACCTTCCTCGCGGTCCCCGTCACGGCCGGCGCCGTCGACGACCGGCCGACCGCCGTGGTGTCGCTCGGCGACAGCGCGATGTCCGGCGAGGGCGCCGGGTCCTACGAGCCGGGCACCGCCGGCGAGAACGGCAACTGGTGCCACCGCTCCACCCAGGCCATGGTCCACCGCACCCGGTTGGCCGAGCGGACGTTCAACCTCGCGTGCTCCGGCGCGGACTCGGCGAACGTGTCCCTGGCCGACACCGTGCACTACACCGAGGGCTCCCAGGCGCGGCGGCTGATCGACATCGCCCGCCAGTACCGCGTCACCACCGTCGTCGTGCAGGTCGGCGCGAACGACGACGTGCGGTTCGCCGACACGATGGTCGACTGCGTGGCCGCGTGGGTGAACCCGTTCGGCGCGAGCTGCCGGTCCACGTTGGAGCGCGAGTGGCCCGGCCGGCTGGCCGGGATGGCGCCCAAGGTCGAGAACGCGCTGCGCGACGTCCGCACCGCGATGACCCAGGCCGGGTACGCCACCTCCTCCTACAACCTGATCCTCACCTCGTACGCCTCGCCGGTGACCGAGAAGATGGACCGCTACCTGCACGGCCCGCAGGGCTGCCCGCTGCGCCTGGCCGACGCGGGCTACGGCCGCACGACCGCCGTGCCGCAGCTGTCCGAGGCGCTGCGCGGGGTGGCGACCCGGTCGGGCGTGAAGTTCCTCGACTTCTCCCGCGCCACGGAGAACCGCGAGGCGTGCAGCAAGGGCGAGAGCTCCGCGGGCGAGTGGCAGCGCAGGCTGACCGTCGACCCGTACGCGTTGGTCACCGGCGGCCTGGACGCCATCGGCCTGCACCTGGCCCAGCAGTCGTTCCACCCGAACGCCGCCGGCCACGAGCAGCTCGGCCGCTGCCTCACCGAGTTCGTCAACGGCGGCGCGGGCTCGGCCCGGTGCCTCGCCGGCGCCGACGGGAACCTGCACGCCGTCGCGTAGCAGGCCCTGACCACCGGAAACCGCTCTCGCCCCAGCCGGGGTGAGAGCGGTTTCCGCGTCACACGCAACCCCGATGATCCCCCCGGCGTCATATGGGTAAATTGGCGAGACCGGACAGGGGAATCGCTTTGGGGGGACCGGTGTCGAAATCTGCCTTCGTCCGCGTGTGCGGACTGGCCGCGGCGGTACTCGCCGCGGCCTCGTGCACGTCGACCGGAGCCGAGCCGGTCAACCCGGAGCTCGCGCCGCGCGGCACCGTGCAGACCACGGCCACGCCGACCAGGCAGGACCTGACCAACAAGGTCAGCCTGACCGGCAAGGTCACCATGAACCCGCTGTTCGGGATCGTGGCCCCGGTCGCCGGCCAGGTGCGCTACTGGACCGTGGAGGAACCGACCGCCACGCCGACCAGGCCCACCCGGATCGCCACGGTCTGGACGGACGGCAAGCCCACCAACGTCGACGTGCCCGCCGGCTCCACGTTCGGCGGACGCCTGGTCGACGACCGGGCCACCGTCACCGCGGGCATGCCGATCGCCTCGGCGAAGCACGCGGGCTACGGCATCGTCGCGGAGATCGACGGCGAGCAGGCCTACCGGATCTCCGAGGCCGCGCAGGGCACCGTGCAGGCGCAGATCAAGAACGGCCCCGGCCCGTTCCCGTGCACGCTGCTCGGCACGATCGCCGCACTGCCCGTGGGCACCGTGCCCGCGCCGCCGCCCGCGCAGCCCGACCCGGACGACACCGACGCGACCGGCGCCAACACCCCCGCGCCGCCGCCCCAGCAGCAGCCGCGGGAGCCCGACACCTCCTCCGAGCCGACCGGCCTGCGCCTGGTGTGCACCGCGCCCGCCGACGTCAAGATGGTCAACGGCGCCGCCGCCACCCTCGAACTCGTCACCGCGTCCGCGCAGAACGCGCTGGTCGTGCCCGTCGAGGCGGTCGCGGGCGGCCAGGGCAAGGGCAAGGTCGACGTGGTCGGCCCCGACGGCGCCAAGGTGACCACCGACGTCGAGCTCGGCCTCACCGACGGCAAGGTCGTGGAGATCAAGTCGGGCCTGACGGGCGAGGAGACGCTGGCCGTGCCCGGACCGAACCTGCCACCCGGCGAGGCCGCGGGCCAGGTCGAGCCCGGGGCGGGCCGCAAGTGACCACGTCACCCCTGCTCGTGCCGCCACCCGTGGCGTCGCCTCCGTTGATCCACCTCACCGGCCTGACCAAGACCCTCAAGGGCCAGGACGAGCCGCGCACCATCCTCGCGGGCGTCGACCTCACCGTCCACGCGGGCGACAGCGTCGCCATCCTCGGCCGCTCCGGCTCCGGCAAGAGCACCCTGCTCAGCCTGATCGGCCTGTTCGACCGACCCGACGGCGGCCAGTACCTGCTGGGCGACCGCGACATCACGAAGATCCCCGAACGCAAGGCCGCCGCGCTGCGCAGCGCCGAGTTCGGGTTCGTGTTCCAGCGCTTCTTCCTGCTCAAGCACCTCACCGCGGCGCAGAACGTGGCCATGGCGCTGGTCAACGGCCAGGGCTGGCTGCCCAGGCGCAAGCGCAAGGCCAAGGTGCTCGCGGCGCTGGAGCGCGTCGGCATCGGCCACCTGGCCAAGCACAAGCCGCCCCGGCTGTCCGGCGGCGAGCAGCAGCGCGTCGCCATCGCCCGCGCCCTGGTGCGCGAACCGCGGATCCTGCTGGCCGACGAGCCGACCGGCGCCCTGGACACCGAGACCGGCAACCTCGTCGTGGAAGTCCTGCGCCAGGCCACCGACGTCGGCTGCGGGCTCGTGCTCGTCACCCACGACCACGACCACGCGGCGAAGATGGGCCGGGTGCTGCACCTGTCCGACGGCCTGCTGCGCCCGGCCGGGCAGCGGGTGGTCGCGTGATCAGGCTGTCGGGCAGGCTCCGGGCGTCGCTGATCATCGGCGGCCAGGGCATCCGGGCCCGCAAGCTGCGCACGTTCCTGTCGATGGTGAGCCTGTTCCTCGGCGTGCTGGCCGTCGTCGTGGTGCAGGCCGGCGCGGAGATCGCGAACCGGGCCATGCTCGCCGACGTCGAGCTGTACCAGGGCAAGGACGGCACCCGGCAGATGTACCTGTCGCCGGAGGGCCAGGCCGTGCCGGTGGCGTTGGAGGTGCTGAAGGGCCGCACCGACGCCGTCGCCATGACCAGCGCGCGGGCGATCATCGGCGAACCCGGCGTGAAGCCGATCAACGAGGGCGGCGGGCCGATCGACCAGCCCGGCGGCCCCCCGATGACGTGCGACGAGAACGGCTGCCGCCCGCTCGACGACGGCAACGCGACCGCGCCGCAGGGCCAGGCGATCGAGCTGCAACTCGTCGGGCTCACCGGCGACATCCGCCAGTTCCGGCCGTTCCGCCCGGCGCAGGGCCAGTGGCTCGACTTCGGCGGCGCGCCGTCGCTCGCGCCCCGGCTCGTGCTCAACCTCGAGGCGGCGAAGGCCTTCAGCCGCTACCAGGTGCCGGCCGAGATGAGGGTCGACGGCGCGGACGCCAACCCCACGCCGCAGTTCATCGGCGTGGTGGACGACGGCGGCTACCAGCCGACCGCCTACGTGCGGTCCGACGAGCTGCTGAACTGGCTGCCGGTGACCAGCATGAGCGGCGGCGACACGGGCCCCGGCCTGCAGGTGCTCATGACGCCGACGGCGGTCGAGGTCGAGCACGTCCTGCGCGCCAGGCTCGTCGCGGCGGGCACGCCCGAGGACCGCATCCACGTCCAGACGGTGGAGACGCTGAAGCGCATGTCCACCGAGCTGGCGTTGATGCGCTGGATCTTCCTCGGCATGGCGGCGCTGGTGCTCATGATCGGCGTGGCGGGCATCCTCAACGTCGGCCTGGCCACCGTCGGCGAGCGCATCGAGGAGTTCGCGCTGCGCCGGGCCGTCGGCACGCCCCGGCTGTTGCTGGCGGGCATCGTGCTGGCCGAGACGTTGCTGACCGGCCTGCTCACGGCGGCGTTGGCGATCGGCGCGGGCGTGGTCGGGCTCAAGCTCGCGCTCGTGGTGTTCGGCTCGCGGTTCCCGTCGCTGGAGGGCACGGCGTTCCCGTGGCAGGCGGGCGTGGCCGGTGTGGTCGCGGGCCTGGTGGCCGGCATCCTCGGCGGCCTCGTCCCGGCGCTGCGCGCGGCCCGCATCCCGATCTCCACCGTCATGCGGGCGTAGCCGCACCGGTCGTGCGGGGTCAGGGCGCGGCGGTCCACGGCCGCAGGCCGAGCTGTTGCGCCACAACAACCCGGTCACCGCCGACTCGCCACACCAGCAGGAAAGGAAGACGGGGCACGTCACCGATCGTCGCACAATGACGGGAAGTTGCTCGACCGCGCATTCACGAGATATGCTCACGCCCGTGACTGCCGGGTCGGCCTTGAGCCACGAGCGAGAGAGTCACCCGGCCAAGGTTTGACCGCCGGGTGGGCCAGAGGCCCGCCGCACACCGGGGATTCCCGGGTTTCCGCGCACGTAGCCGCGACGCACCCGCACCCCGTTCCCCCCACACACCAGCGCATCGGCGCACTGGCGCGCGCACGCGTGCCACCGCGCGGGACCGTCGTGCCCGCGCGCCTCCACAAAACCTTCACCGAAAACCACGGCGCAATTCACCCGTGGTGATCCGGTCATGCCCAAAATCAGGAGACGAACCGCAGATGGATTTCCACCAGCAGGTGATCGCCGAGTTCCGCGCCAACGCGGGCCACGTCGGAGGTCCCTTCGAAGGAGGCAGGCTCATCCTGCTGACCACCACCGGCGCGCGGACCGGCGCACGCCGCACCCACCCCCTCGGCTACCTGCCGGACGGCGACCGGATCGTCGTCATCGCGTCCGGCGGCGGCTCGCCACGCCACCCCGGCTGGTTCCACAACCTCGTGGCCAACCCGGTGGCGCAGGTGGAGGACGGCGTCTTCACCTACGAGGCCAAGGCGACCGTCCTGACCGGACCGGAGCGCGACGAGCTGTGGGAGCGGGCCGTCGAGTCCGACCCGGGCTGGGCCGAGTACCAGGCCAAGACGTCCCGGCTGATCCCCGTGGTCGCGCTGACCCAGGTCTCCGGCGGCCCGCCGAACGCGACGAGCTGGGGCGCCGCGCTCAAGCTCGTGCACGGCGCGTTCCGCCGGGAGCTCGCCACCATCCGCCGGGAGGTCGCCGCGTCGAAGCCCACGCTCGGCGCGCAGCTCAAGGTCAACTGCCTGACCGCGTGCCAGGGCCTGAGCTTCCACCACACGTCCGAGGACACCGGCATGTTCACGATGCTGCGGGACCGGTACCCGGAACTCGCGCCCACCCTCGACCGGCTCACCGAGGAGCACGAAGCGATCGCCGCCCTGCTGGCACAACTGCGGCAGACCCTCGAACGCGGCGACGCGACGACCCTGCGCGCCGACGTCGACCGGCTGATCGGCGAGCTGGAGGCCCACCTGACCTACGAGGAGGAGCAGTTGATCCCCTTCCTCGACGCCTGACGGAGTCCCCGGCGACTTCGTGACAACCGATCGTCCGCGTGAGGACATGAAGTAAGTGGAACCCCGTGTCTTAGTCTCGCGCGGCAGGGCTTCACCGATGCGGCCAGTCCACGTCAGGTTGAATGCTCATGTTCCCCATCCACCGAGCAAGGAGATGTCCGTGGGTAGAGCAAAGGGCTTGGGGGCCCTGTTCGCCTCGCTGGTCGTCGCGGCGACCGTGGTGAGCGCGACGGGAGGTGCCACCGCCGCGCCCTCGGCACGCGCCACGCTGAACCCGGCGGCGGTCGCGGAGTCCGTGCGGTACCTCGTCGACAACTACGGCGTCAGCGAGCGGGAGGCGCTGCGCCGGCTCGAGCTCCAGCACGAGGCGGTGCGCCTGGACGGCGTGCTGCGCCAGGAGAACGCGGCCGAGTACGGCGGCATGTGGCTCGACCAGGAAACCGGCGAGCTGGTGGTCGCGCTGACCGACCCGGCCGCCGCGAACCGGCTCCTGGCGGACCTGCCCGACCGGGCGCACGTCCGCACGCAGGCCGTGCGGCACTCGTTGGCCGACCTGACCGCCGCCAAGGACCGGATCGCCGCCAAGGTGGGCGCCGGCTCCGAGGCCGTGTACCTGCCCGCGGTCAACGAGCGCGACAACGAGGTCGTCCTGTGGGAGCGCTCGTGGGTCGCGCGGGAGAAGGTCGCGGTGGCCAAGGACGCCGAGGTCGCGCACGAAGGTGACGCGGCACGTCGGGCGGTGGCCGAGGAGTCCGGCGGGACCGGCGTGGCCGTGCGGTCCAAGGTCCTGCCCAAGCCGAACCCGCTCGCGGCCACGTTCCCCGACCAGGGCGCCTGCCACCCGCTCGCGTGCGTCAACTACGGGCCGATGCGCGGCGGCCTGCGGCTGGACATGAAGCGCGACAACGGGACCTGGGGCGGCTGCACGGCCGGCTTCAACCTGCGCTCCACCGGCGGCGGCCACCCGGGCAAGGCCTGGGTGCTGACCGCGGGCCACTGCATGGCGACCAAGACCAACAACACGCCGACGCAGCACAACGGCGTGCCCGTGCTCCAGCAGCACGGCATCGAGAGGAACTCCTACCCGTACGACTACGCGGCGCTGCTGTACGTCGACACCCCGACCCGCAACACCTGGCTGGAGAACCACACCGGCCGCAACCGGGTGCTGAAGTACTGCTTCAACGGTGGGACGGACAGCAACGCCGACACCCCGTGCGGCGTGCAGGAGACGTCGGCGGACGAGTACATCACCGGCACCCACACGCTGGCCGAGGTCAAGGCCGGCTGGGTCGTGTGCGCGACCGGCTCCGCCTCCAACGCGATCGACTCGCCCGGCGCGGTCGACAGCGGAGCGGGCAAGGGCTACAAGCCGGGCACCCGCTGCGGCCGCGTGCTGTCGACCGACGTCGGCATCAACACCGACATCTGCGCCCGCCCGGGTGACAGCGGCGGACCGCTGTTCAGCCAGGTCGACCACACCGCGTTGGGCATCCTGGAAGGCAACCAGCAGTCCCGCACGGGCGCGTGCGTCTCCGGCGAGCTGAACAACTACGTGCCGGTCGAGACCATCCTGACCGACATCCACACCCGCTACGCGAGCCTGCGGTCGACGTTCTCGGTGATCACCACCGCGAACGGCTGACCCGTCCCGCGCCTCGGCCCGCCTCCCTCGACTCGGGGGGAGGCGGGCCGCTCGCGCGGCTGCGCACCGCTCTCGCTCAGTGCCGCCGTCACGCAGTCGTCGCCGTTATGCAGTGGTCGCCGTCATGCAGTCGTGGGCGCGAGCAATCCGGCCACCAGCAGCACGCACACCAACAGGGCCACCAACCCGACCGCGATCACGTAGTGCCGCCACGTGGCCCGGCCGGGCATCCGCCGCAACACGACCCCCACCGCCAGCAACGCCGTCAGCGCGATCGGCAGCAACGCCCGCCACGCCCGGTCGAACGAGAACGGCAGGAACGAGTCCGCGCCGTACAGCGACAGGATCAACGCGGGCAACCCGAGCCCGGCCGCCGCCGCGGCCGCCACCATGTTGAACCGCTGCTGCGCCTCACCATCCTGCGCCACCGCGAACGTCGCCATGCTGCTCAACAACGCCTGCAACCGCGCGACCTCCTCGGCCAACTCGACGTCCATCGCCTCGCAGTGCCGCAACGCCGCCCGATGCGTCTCCGTCCACGGCCGGGTGGAACCCACCACCTCGCCGCGGTTGTGCCGATACGTGTCGACGTCCCACAACGCGATCCCAAGCCCGTCGCGCACCGCTTCGCGGGCGTGGTCACGGGCCCGGCTCAACGCCATCGACAACTCGATCACCTGCGCCAACAACGACCGCAACGCCGTCGACCGCCGCTGCGCCAACAAATCCGCGACCTGCCGCTCCAGTTCGTACCGCAACCCGCGCAACCGCGTCACCTCGTTGCGCGACGCCTCGGCGAACGCCTTCGCCACCGTCACCACCGCCATCCGCGGCTCACCGTCGACCAGGTGCGCGGGCTCCGCCAACGACGCCACCACCTCCGCCTTCAGGCGCCCGACATCCGCCTCCGCCCCACCACTCCCACCTCCAGCCTCCTGCTGCCACCCACCACTCTCCCGCCACACCGCCTGCACCACGAACGCCACCGACGTCCCACCACCGGCCTCCACCACAACCCTCGCCCCACCAACCACAACCCGCCGCTCACCACGCGCACCGATCAACCGAACCAACGGCGGCACGAGCAGGACCTGACCCCCGGCCCGCCGCGACGCCCCACTCCCATTTCCACTCACCACCTCATCCGCAACCACACAAGACACCACCGCCCGCAACCCGTGCCCCTTCTCAACCGGATCACCAGCGAACAACAGCGAGGTCGACGGCATAAGTCGATCTTAGTTCCGCCCCCACCCGCGATCGCCCGAATCGAGGGAACCGGGCGGAACCTGGCACAGCTCGGCCGAACCGGGCCCACACGACGAACCTGCCCACACGACGAACCGGGCCCACGCAACTCGGAGGGCCACGACCGCGACGTGGTGGCTGCGGCGCACTCCCACTCCCGGGGCCCGCGAACCCCGTGCTCCCCGCACCCCGTGCTCCCGCGAGGTCCGCTTTGGCGCCTCGTGACGCTCGGCGGTGCTGGGTGACGCCCGGCGGTGCTGGCACCCTGAGGCTGCTGGCACCCTGACAGTGGTCGTGGTGGGTGTCGTGGCTGTCTCCGTGACAGGCCGCCCGCCGTGCCTTGCCGCCTCCTTCTTTCCCGGCAACGTCAATGGTGTGTTCAAAGTTTCCTGACGACGTAACCCATCAGGGTGAACTCAGGGTGGTGGATGGAGGCGGTGTGGGTGGGTGGGGAGAGGTGGGTTGAAGGTAGGTCCTTAGCTTGCACGAAATTGTGGAACGTGCAAGCGCGTGCGTTCCCGCCGTCGGGTGAAATGGGGACGGCGGGAACGAAGGGGCGCGCGGGTAGGACAAGGTTAAGCGCGGGTGCGGCCCACGTAGAGGTTGCGGGCGCGGTAGTAGGTGTCGGTGGTTGGGCCGGTGGTGCCGGAGGAGCCCTCCATCTGCAGGTTGATGATGATCCACATTGGCTTGCCGACGAAGTTGGCGCCCCGGTGCTGGCCGACCCACGTCCCGTCGAGGTAGTAGTGGATGTCGACATCGGTCGCGCTGACCTTGGCGATCCACGCCCGGTAGGTGTGCCAGGAACCGGGCGACGACACCGGGCGAATGGTGTTCGACCAGCCACCCGAGGCGTTCTTGTAAGTGTTGAACCAGTTCCGCGCGTCACCCTTGTACTCCAGGATGTCGCTCTCCGGCGGCCACGAGTTCGCACCCGTGAGCCAGAACGCGGGCCACGTGCCGCGCGTCGACGGAGCCTGGAACTCGCCGCGCACCTCCCAGTTCGGGAACTGGTCGTTGACCAGCACGTGCTGCCGGGCGTGCACCGCACCGGAGTGGTACCGGATCGGCAGGTGCGGGTCGGCGGAGCTGTTGCCCTCGTCCCAGTTGATCCGGGTCGCCCTGATGACCAGCGTCGACCCTTCCAGGAACACGTGGTTGTGGTCGGACGCGCTCGCGTACATCCGCGCCGTGCCGTTGTGGTCCGAACCCCACGGGTAGCGGTAGTTCCAGACCGACTCCAACGTGCTGTAGCTCGCGAACGATCCGTTGATGACGGTCTCCCAGGCGGCGGCCCGGCCGAGGCCGGACGTGCCGAGAGCGGCCAGTCCGGCGCCGCCCGCCACCAGGAGACCACGTCGACTCACTGTCACGGGAAAGCCCTTTCCTCGACGACGTTGACGAGGCGGTGTCACTCCCGAACCTAGAGATCAGCCCGGTGTCACGTCAACGGATGCCCCAAGGGCCGCAAGGGGTGCGGACTGTCCACTGTGGTCACAGCACACCACTGTGGCTGGTTGATTACTCACTTGAGGGAGGCAGGGGATCAGTAGTGGCGGATGCCCTTCGACAGGGTTCGGGCCCACGGTGCGTCGATGTCGTCCGCCTGCGCCGCCACCACCAGGTGGCACAGCATGCCCATGGCGAAGAACTGCTGCACCTGCTCCTCGCTGCCGCCCGACACGCTGCGCACGTACTCGACCGTCCGCGCCACCCCGCGCTGGAAGACCTCGCGCACGGCCGGTTCGGAGATCGCGGCGCACTGGGCGTGCATCTGCACCAGCAGGAGCGTGTTCTCCGCGGAGATCAGGTGGGCGTAGGCGTCGCCCATCGCGTACAGGACGTCCTCCGGTGCGCTGCCCTTGGCCTCGGCGACCCCGTCGGCGAGGCTTTCCCTGACCCGCGCGAAGCTGTGCTCCACCACGGCCAGGAACAACGCCTCCTTGTCGGGGAACAGCCGGTAGACGTAGGCCTGGGAGATGCCGGCGGACTTCGCGACCTCGCCGGTGGTCGTGCCGTAGTAGCCGCGGGCGGCGAACGCGCCGATGGCGGTGCGCAGGACCGTCTCCCGACGTTCCTCGGCGGTCGACAGGCGGCGTTCACTCGATGCGGCAGGCACGGGTGTAATCAACCACTCACACCTGTGGAAGTCAAGTCGGACCGCTCGCCGGTGCTCGGAGCCACGACCGGCAGAACCACGCCCTACCACGGACCACACCGGAAGAACTCCCGTCGATCGACGGATTGTGAGCAGGCCGTTCGCCACGCACGATGAGTCGCCGGCAGAGGGGCCGGCTGGATAGTTCCCTGCGATCTCGACGTCCGGCCACCCTGCGAGCACGATCCCGGCCGGGCGCGGGAAGGACCAACCGTGCGCGACACCGTGAGAAGGACGCTTGCCCTCGGTGTGGGCATCGTCGCCGCCCTGGCCGCCTTCGGGGGCCAGGCGATCGCCGCCCCGCCGCCGGACACCGTCAACCCCACGCCGATGGTCGTCGGCGGCACCCAGGCCGCCAAGGGCGAGTTCCCCTGGATGGTGCGGCTGTCCATGGGCTGCGGCGGCTCGATGCTGACCGACCAGCTGGTGCTGACGGCGGCGCACTGCGTCAGCCGCACCGGCAACAACACGTCCATCACCGCCACCTACGGCGTGGTGGACCTGCAGGACACCACTCGCGTCACCCGCACGTCCACCTACGTGCACCGCGCGCCCACCTACGGCACGGCCACCGGCGGCGACTGGGCGATCATCAAGCTGGCCAGCCCGATCACCGGCGCGGCGCTGCTGCCGATCGCCACCACCGCGGCCTACAACACCGGCGTGTTCACCGTGGCCGGCTGGGGCGCCACGCGGGAGGACGGCGGCCAGTCCCGCTACCTGCTCAAGGCGAACGTCGACTACATCGACGACACCACGTGCAAGAACTCCGACCCGTACTACGCGGACCTGATCCCGGCGGCCGAGCTGTGCGCGGGCAAGCTCGCGGGCGGCGTCGACACGTGCCAGGGCGACTCGGGCGGCCCCATGTTCCGCCGCGACAACAACGGCGCGTGGGTCCAGGTCGGCATCGTCAGCCACGGCAACGGGTGCGCGCGGCCGGACAACCCCGGCGTCTACACCGAGGTGAGCACGTTCGCGGCGGCCATCAACCAGGCGGCGGCCGACCTCGGCGGCACGCCCCAGCCGCCCGGCAAGGTGTTCGAGAACCTGGACAACGTGAACATCCCGGACGCGGGCGCGGCGGTCTACAGCAACGTCACGGTGAGCGGCATCGCGGGCAACGCGCCCTCCACGCTCAAGGTCGGCGTCGACATCAAGCACAGCTACAGCGGTGACCTGGTGATCGACCTGGTCGCGCCGGACGGCTCCACCTACCGGGTCAAGAGCTCCAGCGGCTCCAGCACGCCCAACGTGGTCGCGACCTACACCGTGAACGCCTCCTCCGAGGTCGCCAACGGCACGTGGCGGCTCAAGGTCCAGGACGTCTACAGCCAGGACACCGGCTACGTGGACGCCTGGCGGCTCACCTTCTGACCTCACCACCCGACGACCGCGCGCCGAGCACTCGGCGCGCGGTTTGTCATAGGTGTGCCAAAAGTCGTCCCGGAAATACGCGTCCGCGTGCCAATCGTTCGCCATTTCCCTTTCTGTGTCTCGTCCATGCAGGTCACGGGCCGGGTAATTGTCCGAAAATGACAATTTCCCGGCCCGTCCGCGAATGGTCATCCGGCAGTCTTGCGCAAGTGTTGCGGCCTGGTTAATTTCCCCTTGCAGCACGTCTGCGAACCATTCCACCCCTTAATTGCCGACGTGCGCTCGGCGTCAGGGAGGACGTTTCCGTGAGACACAGCAGACCAGCCCTCGGGCTGACGAGGCTCGGCGTGGCGGCCATGGTCGTCGCGGGCCTCGCGATCGGCACGGGCACCGGTTCGGCCGCCCAGGGCGACCTGACCCAGACCTACAGCTGCCCGTTCCCCCTGATCGGCGACCAGAACGTCTCGGTGAACATCAAGACCACCCAGCCCGGCACGGTCGTCGCCGGCGCGTTCACCCCGCAGCTCGACATCACCGCCGTGTCGAACGCGGGCCCGACGGCCACGCAGGGCTTGCGGCTCGTCGGCGCCGAGACGATCCGCGGCACCGCCCGCGCCACCTCGAAGGTCACCGCGCCCGGCGACCAGGGCGCGCTCACCGTGCAGGTCGCCGCGGACGTGCCGGACCAGCCGATCCCGGCCGTCGGCAACGACCTCGTGCTCGACGCCGTGGGCTCCGCGCCGGGCCTGCGCTTCGACCAGCCCGGCGCCGCCACCGTCGAGGTGACCGACCTGGTGCTGGAGATGACCCCGCTGCGCGCCGACGGCACGCCGACCGACCTCGGCACGTTCGTCGCCGACTGCACGCCGACGCCGGACCAGGACACCGTGCTGCAGACCTACACCGTCTCGGGCGCCGCCGTCACGCCCGAGACACCGGCCGGCACGGGCGGCACGCCACCGCTGCGCCAGGTCTACACGTGCCCGTTCCCGTTGATCGGCAACCAGAACGTCACCGTCGACATCGACACCGACCTGCCGGCGGAGATCGGCGTCGGCGAGTTCACGCCGCAGCTCGACATCACCGCCGTGTCGAACGCCGGGCCGACCGCGACCCAGGGCCTGCGGCTCGTCGGCGCGGAGACCATCCAGGGCACGGCGGTCGCGACGTCGCTGGTCCGCACGCCGGGCGGCCACCTCGCCGTGGCGGTGCCGGCGGCCGTGCCGAACCAGCCGATCCCGCCCAGCGGCGACCTGGTCATCGACGCCGCGGGCGCCGCGCCCGCGCTCCGGTTCGACCAGCCGGGCACCGCGACGCTGTCCGTGCACGACCTCGTGCTCACCATGACCCCGAAGAAGGCCGACGGCACCGACACCGGTCTCGGCACGTTCGTCGCGGACTGCACGCCGGTCGACGCGGCCCAGCGCACCGTGCTGCACACGGTCACCGTCACGTCGGCGCAGGACACCGAGGCACCCACGGCCCCGTCCGGCCTGACCGCCGGCGCGACCACGCCGACCAGCGTGCCCCTGTCGTGGGACGCGGCCACCGACAACGTCGGCGTGACGGGCTACGACGTCTACAACGGCGACACCCTCGCCGCCACCGCGGAGGGCACCGGCGCCACCGTCGACGGCCTCACGCCGGACACCGAGTACACGTTCACCGTGGTGGCGAAGGACGCGGCGGGCAACCGCTCGCCGGCCGGCCCGCCCGTCACCGCCCGCACCCAGCCGCGGCCGGACACCGAGGCGCCCGCCGCACCCGGCAATCTCCGGTCCACCGCCCAGACCGAGACCAGCGTCGCGCTCGCGTGGGACGCGGCCACGGACAACGTCGGCGTCACGGGCTACGAGGTGTTCAACGGCGCCGCGTCCGCCGGCGGCACGACCGGCACCACGGCCACGGTCGACGGCCTCACGCCGGACACCGAGTACAGCTTCACGGTCGTGGCGAAGGACGCGGCGGGCAACACGTCGGGCGCGAGCGCCGAGGTGAAGGTCCGCACGAAGGCGAGCCAGGGCCCGCCGGTCGTCGAGCACGGCTACGGCCTGACCGGCGGCACGAGGATCAAGGCCGCCAACGGCACGGTCGCCCTCACCGGTGGCATCGCCGCCGCGCTCGACCTGTCCACCGGCGCGTTCGACGCCGACCTGACGCTCGACCCGGCCACCGGCCGGTTCAAGGCCTTCGGGTTCGTGCCGGTCAAGGCGAAGCTCCAGTTCGCGCAGGCGGCCAAGACCACCGGCACGCTGGCGGCCGGCGTGCTCAGGTCGACCTCCAGCGTGACCGTGAAGCTGCCGCACGTCACGGTGCTCGGCATCCCCGTCAGCACCGGCCCGGACTGCCGCACGAAGACACCGGCGTCGATCCCGCTGGAGTCCGGGCCGGGGTTCGACCCGCTCGCGGGCGGCGTCCTCGCGGGGGTCTACACGCTGCCGGCGCTGACCGGCTGCGGCCCGCTCACCGGCCTGATCAGCGGGCTGACGTCGGGTCCGGGCAACACCATCGAGGTGACGCTGTCGCCGCGCCCGCAGCGCTGACGCCCGGCACCCGGGCGAGCGGCCCGTCCGGCACCCGGGCGGGCCGCTCGTGGCGCGAGGATCGCACAACTGAAGAAGCACACCGGCGGCCAACGCTGTCAGAGTCGCCGGATGACGCATGCGGTGGTGTTGGGCGCGAGCATGGGTGGGCTGCTGGCGGCCCGCGCGTTGGTCGGTTTCTACGACCGGATCACGGTGGTCGACCGCGACCCGTTGACCGAGGACGCCGTGCACCGGAAGGGTGTGCCGCAGGCCAAGCACTTCCACACGATCCTGCTGCGGGGCAAGCAGGCGCTGGACGTGATGTTCCCCGGCCTGACCGACGAGCTGGTCGACGCGGGCGGGTTGCGCGTCGGCTTCAACGTCGACGCGCGGTTCGTGCTCGCGGGCCACACCTTGGCCCGCACGGACACCGGCGCGTCCGACATCCAGACGACCCGGCCGATGCTGGAGGGCGCGGTCCGGGCGAAGGT
Organism: Actinosynnema sp. NPDC037264; assembly: GCF_055603705.1. Classification (NCBI taxonomy): domain Bacteria; kingdom Bacillati; phylum Actinomycetota; class Actinomycetes; order Pseudonocardiales; family Pseudonocardiaceae; genus Actinosynnema; species Actinosynnema sp. NPDC037264. Next base: position 171,227 of record NZ_JBVJVK010000002.1, read on the forward strand.
CGCGGACTACCCGGGCGTGCGGATCATGTCCCGGTGCGACGTGGTCGGGCCGGTGTTCGAGCGCGGCCGGGTGGTCGGCGTGAAGGTGACCCGCGACGGCGCGGAGGAGGTGCTCGACGCCGACCTCGTGATCGACGCGATGGGCCGGTCCGGCCGGGCACGGGCGTGGCTCGCGTCCCTGGGCCTGCCGACGCCCGAGGAGGACCGGATCGACGTCGACATGGTGTACGCGAGCCGGCTGGTGCGCCCCACCGCGCCGTTCCCGGACAAGCTGGTGCTCCTCGGCCCGGTGCCCGGCCGGCCGACCGGGTTCGCGTTCGCCGCGCAGGAGCACGGCCAGTGGATGATCACCCAGGTCGGCATGGCGGGCGACCACCCGCCCACCGACGAGGCGGGCTTCCTGGCGTTCCTCAAGCGGTCCGCGCCGCCGGACGTGCAGGACGCCGTCGCCGCCTCGGAGCCGATCACCGAGATCCGCACGCACCGGTTCCCGGCCAGCCTGCGCCGCCGCTACGAGCGGTTGCGGGAGTTCCCGCCCGGCCTGCTGGTCTTCGGCGACGCGATGTGCAGCTTCAACCCGATCTACGGCCAGGGCATGACCGTCGCGGCGCTGGAGTCCGAGGCGCTGCGGAAGTGCCTGCAGGACGGTGAAGGCGACCTGGCGCGGCGGTTCTTCCGCGCGTCGGCCAAGATCATCGACCCGGTGTGGCAGCTCAACGCGCTCGGCGACCTGGCGCTGCCGGAGATCCCCGGCCACCGGTCGCTGTCCACCAAGGCGCTGAACCGGTACGTCGCCAGGATGCAGCGCGTCGCCACGCACGACCCGGTGGCGGCCACCGCGTTCATCCGCACCATCGGGCTGCTCCAGCCGCCGTCGTCGATCCTGCGCCCGGACGTGCTGGCACGCGTCCTGGTCGGTGGTCTGCGCCGCGGCTGAGCCGACCGGCCCGCCGGCCCGGCTACCTTGGGCGCCATGCTGCTGCCGTTCGCGATGTTCGCGGTGAGCGCCGTCTACGCGACCGCGGGTGTGATCGGCCGCCGCGTGCAGCCGCGCAACCGGATCGGGCCGCTGTTCGTGCTCGTCGGCGTGGGCTGGCTGCTCGACTACACCGTCGAGGGCGGGTCGTTCCTGTTCCAGCTGGCCTGCAAGGTCTGGCCGGCCGTGCTCGGGCACGCGCTGCTGGCGTTCCCGACCGGCAGGCTGCGCACCACGCCGCGCCGGCTGGTGGTGGCCGCCGGGTACGCCGAGACGCTGGCGCTGGCCGTGGGGTTCGAGTTCGAGCGCCAACCGTGGGCCGCCGCGATCGTGGGCGCCGAGACGCAGATGACCGCGGTGGTCGGCATCGCCATGCTGGGCCTGCAACTGCACCGCTGGCGGGTCAGCAGCATGGCGCAGCGGCGCACGCTGACCGCGATGCTCGGCGCGGCGGCGGTCGCGATCATCGGGTTCGTGGTGTGGGAACCGGTGGAACGCGCGGGCCTGCAACCGCCGCTGGTGGTGCTGATGCTGGCGTTGAGCGGCATCCCGTTCGCGTACCTGGCCGGGTTGCTGCGCCGGCGGATGGACCGCGGCGAGGTGGCCGACCTGGTGGTGCGGCTCAGCGGCGACAGCAGGCGCGCCGGCGTGCAGGAGGCGCTCGCCGCCACGCTGCACGACCCGAGCGTGCGCGTGGCGTACTGGGTGGCCGAGCAGGAGCGGTACGTGGACGTGGACGGGCGGCCGGTCGCGCTGGACTCCGTGCACACCAGGGTGGACCGCGGTGGCGTGCCGGTCGCCGTGCTGCTGCACGACCCCGTGCTCGACCTGGAGCTCGTGGACGCCGCGTGCGCCGCCGTCGGCCTGGCGCTGGAGAACGAGCGGCTCACCGCCGAGCTGCGGGCCAGGGTCCGGCAGCTGGCCGAGTCGCGCGCCAAGGTGCTGCGGGCCGCCGAGGACGAGCGCCGCCGGCTGGAGCGCGACCTGCACGACGGCGTCCAGCAGCGGCTGCTGTCGGCGGTGATGACGTTGGGGCTGGCCGAGACCGTGCCGCCGGAGCGGACCCGGGCGCTCGCCGCCGAGGCCAAGCAGGCGGTGCTGGCGACCATCGACGACGTGCGCGCGGTGTGCCAGGGCATCCACCCGCCGGTGCTCACCGAACGCGGCCTGCACGGCGCGGTGCGCGAGCTGACCGCGTTGGCCGAGCCTCGGGTCGACCTGACCATGGACCTGCCGGAGGACGTGCCGCCGTCGGTCGAGACGACCGCGTACTACGTTGTCGCCGAGGCGTTGGCGAACGTCACCAAGCACGCCGAGGCGTCCCGGACCAAGGTCGCGATCAGCGGCCGGGGCGGGCGGCTGGTGGTGGAGGTCGACGACGACGGGCGCGGGGGAGCGGACCCGGTGCGCGGCACGGGCCTGCGCGGCCTGGGCGAACGGGTGGAAGCGAACGGGGGGACGATGCGGGTGGTCAGCGCGGCGACGGGCACGAGCGTGCGGGTGGTGCTGCCGTGCGGGTCGTGATCGCGGAGGACTCGACGTTGCTGCGCGAGGGGTTGGCGCGGCTGCTCGCCGAGGCCGGTTTCGCCGTGGTGGCGGCGGTCGAGGACGCGTCGGCGTTGACGGCGGCGGTGGACGAGCACCGGCCCGACGTGGCCATCGTGGACATCCGGATGCCGCCGACGCACACCGACGAAGGGCTGCGGGCCGCGGTGGCGTTGCGCCGCCAGTACCCCGGGACGGGGGTGCTCGTGCTGTCGCAGTACGTCCGGGTGAGCTACGCGGCCGAGCTGCTCGACGCGGGCGCGGACGGCGTCGGCTACCTGCTCAAGGACCGGGTGTCGGACCTGGCCGAGTTCACCGCCGCGATCCGGCGGGTGGGCGCGGGCGGGTCGGCGTTCGACCCGGACGTGGTGAGCAGGCTGCTGGTGCGGCGGCGCGACGACAGCGACGACCGGCTGACCGACCGGGAACGGGCCGTGCTCGCGCTGATGGCGGAAGGGCGCACCAACCAGGCCATCGCGCAGCGGCTGTTCATCGCGGAGCGGACCGTGGAGAAGCACTGCACCAGCATCTTCACCAAGCTGGACCTGTCCGCGAGCCCTCACGACCACCGCCGCGTCCTGGCCGTCCTGCGCTACCTCAACGCCTGAAAAGGTGCGGTTAACCGCACCACGCGGTGGTGCTGGCACGATTCCCGGGCCACCCCCGGCGCGGGCACGCTCGTCCCCATGACAGTGGGGCGCGAAGCAGAAGTTGCCGACCTGGCGGGGAGCCCGACGACGAGCGGGCGTCCCCGCGCCGACTACCGCACGGACCTGATCACGGTGCTGCTCGGCACCTGGTTCTCGATCGGGCTGTTCCTCGACGCGTGGGCGCACTCCAACGTGCCCGAGCTCGAGTCGTTCTTCACGCCGTGGCACGCGGTGTTCTACTCGGGCTTCGCCGCGACCGGCGCGTGGATCCTGTGGGTGCTGTGGCGCAACTACCAGCAGGGGCTGCGCGGCCTGGACGCGGTCCCGATCGGCTACGGGCCGGCGGTGATCGCGCTGCCGGTGTTCGCCGCGGCGGGTGTCGGCGACTACCTGTGGCACACGTTCATCGGCATCGAGCAGGGCATCGACATCCTGTTCAGCCCGACCCACCTGGTGCTGATCTCGTCGATGGTGCTGATCCTCACCACGCCGCTGCGCACCCTGTGGAGCGACCGGGACGTGGTGAGCCCGTCGCTGCGGCGGTTCCTGCCCGCCGGGCTGGCCCTGGGGTTCACCACCTCGCTGGTGCTGCTGTTCGCCGGGTACGCCGACGCGACCGTGTTCACCACCGAACAGGTGATCAGGGCGTTCAGCTTCGAGAAGGGCGCCAACGGCGCCGGCCGGGCGGCCGAGCTCGCCGCGTCGATCATGTTCACCAACCTGATCATGATCCTGCCGCTGCTGCTGGCCGTGCGCCGGTTCCGGCTGCCGTTCGGCGCGGCGACCCTGCTGGCGTTCGTGGTGATGCTGCTCAGCACCGCCGTCGCCAACTACACCAACATGAGCATCGCGATCGGGTTCCTGGTGTCCGGGGTGGTGATCGACGTGCTGCTGCTCAAGCTGAACCCGTCGGAGAGCAGGCTCAAGGAGTACCGGATCTTCGCGGCGGCGGCGTCGTTCGTCACGTGGGCGGTGTTCTTCGCGGCGGCCATCATCGAGCAGGGCACCACGCCGAGCGTCACCGAGATGTGGACCGGGGCGCCGGTCATGGCCGCGCTGCACGGCGTGCTGATGGCGGTGGTGCTCGTGCCGACCGCCCGCCGGTGAGGGCGCTGCTCGCGGCCCTCGTCCTGGTGATCACCACCGCCGGCCCGGCCCAGGCGCACGCGGGCGGCCTCACGCCGCAGGACCACCTGAGCCGGGTCACCGGGATCGAACCGCCGCTGCCCGGCGTCACGGCGGCGATGGTCAACCACGGCACGCAACTGGAGATCCGCAACGGGAGCGCCGTCGCGATCACCGTCGGCGGCGCCGGTGAACGGACCGCGGAGCACGCGATCGGGCCGGGCGAGACCTACCGCTACCGCGACGAGCGCACCACCGCTCCGCAGTGGGAGGTGCCGCTCGGCCATGCGGTGATCAAGGGCCAGGTGGACGTCGTGCCCGGCCCGAACCCCTTGTGGTGGCTGCTGATCACGGCCGCGCTCGCCCTCGGCGGCTACTTCCTGGGCCGCGCGCGGGCGCTGCTCGCGGTCGGCGTGGTCGTGGTGACGGCCGCGCACGGGTGGCACGCGGTCGGCGCGACGCTCGCCGTGACGGGCGGGTCGTTCGTGCCGCTGCTGCTCGGCGCGAGCGGGGTCGGCCTGGTGGCGTGGCCGCTGGCGGTGGTCGCCGTGGTGGCGGCGGTGCGGCGCAGGCCCGCGACGGCGTTCGTGGCGGCCGTCGTGGGCGCGATGCTGGTGGTGGCCGGGATACCGGACTTCGACAGCTTCCGGTTCTCCCGGCTGCCGTTCGCCGGTCCGGCCGACCTCGACCGGCTGCTCGTGGCACTCACCCTGGGCGGCGGCCTCGGCCTCGCCGCAGGCGGATTGGACTACCTCAGAAGGACTGGATCGACCACATGAAGACCGTTCACGCCCTGCTGCTCGCGCTGCTCGTGCTCGCGGGCTGCTCGTCCGGGCCCGAGGCCGCGCCGCCCGCCGCCGGCCCACTGGTGCTCGACCTCTCGGTGGACCACGCGTCACCGCAGCGGGTGGAGGCGGTGCGCGGGCAGGCCGTCGAGCTGACCGTCACCAGCGAGCAGCCGGTGGACGTGCACGTGCACGGCGTCGACGTGCTGGCCAAGGCGGAGAGCGGGAAACCCGCCGTGCTCAAGTTCACCGTGGACCGGACGGGCACCTACGACGTGGAGGCCCACCCGGACACGCTGCTCGTGCAACTGGTGGTGCGGTGACCGTCCTCGCCCACGGCGTCGGCGCGCGGCACGACCTGCCGCTCCCGCTGGACCTGGTGCTGCAGGGCGCGGCGGTCGCGCTGCTGGCGTCGTTCCTGGCGCTGGGCCTGCTGTGGACGAAGCCCCGGTTCGACGCCGCCGAGCCCGCGCCCGACCGCGACTGGTGGCCGGTGCGGCTGCTGGTCGCGGTCGGGCTGGTGCTCGTGCCCGCCGCGGCGTGGCCGCACCTGGTGTTCGTGCTGGTGTGGGTCGGCGTGCCGGTGCTGTCGATGCTGTTCGGCCCGGTGTGGCGGGTGCTCAACCCGCTGCGCCTGGCCGCCCGCGTCACGCTCGGCCGCGCGTACCCCGAGCGGCTCGGCCACTGGCCCGCCGCGCTCGGCCTGCTCGCGTTCACCTGGGTGGAGCTGGTCTCGCCGGACGCGCTGCCGTGGTTCCTGGTGGCGCACGCGGTGGTGAACGTCGCCGGCGGCGTGGTGTTCGGCCGCACGTGGTTCGAGCGCGCCGACGGGTTCGAGGTGTTCTCGACGCTGCTGGGCCGGCTGTCGCCGCTGCGCGGCAACCCGTTCCGCGCGCTCGTCGCCACGCCCGTGCGGCCCGGTCTGGTCGCGGTGGTGGCGGTGCTGCTCGGCTCGACGGCGTTCGACAGCATCGGCTCCACCCCCGCCTGGGAACGCCTGTCCGTGCCGGACACGGTGGGGCTGGTGGCGGCCGTGGCGCTGGTCGCGGGCAGCTACCTGCTGGCGTGCCGGTCGTTCGGCGGGCAGCTCGCCCACTCGATGGTGCCGATCGTCGCCGGGTACGTCGTGGCGCACTACTTCTCGCTGCTCGCCGTGGAGGGCCAGCGGGGCGTCGCGCTGCTGCTCGGCCACACCGGCTTCACCCCCGACGACACGCTCGCCGCACCCGTCCTGGTGGCCTCGGTGCAGCTCGGCGCGGTGCTCGCCGGGCACCTGCTGGCCGTGGTGTCCGCGCACGACCGCGCGCTGCGGCTGCTGCCGGCGAACCGGCACTTGACCGGTCAGGTGCCGTTGTTGGTCCTGATGGTCGGCTACACCTCGGGCGGTTTGGCGCTGCTGTTCGCGGGCTGAGCGGTATTCTGAAGGTCCACGACGGTCTGTCGTGACGCAAATAGCTCGATCGGGCTAGCCGGTTAACTCGATGGGCTGGATTCCACCGCATTCTGGCGGCTTCCCGCTGGCAGTCCTGCCCGTGCGAGGTGACCGTGTCACCTGAGAGATTGGGGTTTCCTGGCACTCGGATGAACGTACTTCTCACCGGATCGGGTCGATCACTAGCTTTCGGGTGAGTGAAATCGGCGGATCTGTGGAATTCATCCCGAGTGACGAAAGGGTGTCGATGAGCATTTACCTCACAGGTCTGCTGTGGGTCGCCGGCGCGGCGGTCGTGGCCGCCGTGATGGCCTACGTGATCCGCAAGTACGGCGAGCTGGAAGGCCGCTCGGCCAACAACGAGGCCGCGGGGCAGGTGTTCACGATCGTGGCCGGCCTGCACGCGGTCCTGGTGGCGTTCGTGCTCATCGCCCTGTTCGACTCCGTCACCCAGGCGAGTGACGCCGCGTACCGCGAGGCGGACGGGCTGGTGGCGGCCACGTGGGCGAGCGACTCGCTGCCCGAGGCGACCGGCGCGCAGGTGCGCCAACTGTCCCGCGAGTACGCCGTCACCGTGATCGACGACGAGTGGCCCGGCATGGTGGCGGGCACCGCGTTCGAGTCGAGCGGCTGGTCGCAGCTCGACCAGCTGCGCCGGATCGTGGCCGAGTCGCCGACGACCGACGAGTGGCAGGTCGACCGCAAGACCGAGGCCGCGAACCAGCTGTGGCAGGTGTACCAGGCCAGGCAGGAGCGGCTGGACGCGGCCGGCGGCGGCATCAGCTCGGTGGTGTGGTTCGTGCTGATCGCGGGCAGCGTGCTGGCGGTGTGCCTGCCGCTGCTGTTCGGCGGTCCGCGCATCCGCACGCACGTGCTGATCGTGGCGACCTTCGCCGCCACCATCACGCTGCTGCTGTACGCGACCTACCAGCTGCAGAACCCGTTCGGCGGCGGCGCCGGGGTGAGTCCCGCGGCGTTCGAGGCCGCCGTGGAGCGATTCGGATGATCGAGGCGCTCGCCCAGGTCGTGTGCACCGCCATCCAGGTCGAGGCGGAGGCGCACGGCCCCTCGACCGTATTCCAGGTGCGGCTGCCGTCCGGCGAGACGTCCTCCCTCACCACGCTGGACCTGCGGCTGAACGCCATCGGCTTCGCCGCGGAGCAGAACCTCGTCTACGGCGTCGACCACCACGGCCGGCTCGTCGCCCTCGACCGGACGGGCCGGGTGGTCGTGAAGGCGCCCCGCCCGACACCCCTGCTGCGCAACGCGACGGCGGGCGCGGTGGTGGACGGGCAACTGGTCGTGCGGGTCGGTCCGTGGCTGCACTCGGTCGACATCGACCGGGACAGCCCCACGTTCGGGCACGTGCTGCACCAGGCGTGGCTGTGGCCGGCGGAGGGGACGACGGTCGACGACTTCGACCTCAACCCGGACGACGGCCTGCTCTACGGCGTCGCCACGCACGCCCACGGCTACGGCGTGGTGGTCAGCATCGACCCGGACACCGGCCGGACGAGAGCCGTGCCCGGCGCCGGCCGGTTGCCCGGCGGCAGCAGCTACGGCGCGGTGACCCTCGCGCCGGACGGCGCGCTGTACGCCACGAACAACAACCAGGGCGGTCGCAGCACGTTGTGGCGGGTGGCGCTGGACGGCTCGGGCGTGGTCACGGAGATCTCGTCCAGGAAGGCCCTGCACACCATCGACTCGTCGGGCTGCCTGACCACCATCCCGATCCCCACCACGACCACGACACCGCCCACCACCACGACGACCACGCCACCCACGACAACGACGTCCACCACCACCACACAACCCACCACGACGACCACTACGCCGACGACGACCACCACCACACAACCCACCACCACACCGCCCACGACGAGGACGACCACGCCACCCACGACGACCAGGACCACCACGACAACCCCGCCACCGACGACGACCACCATCGCCCGGACGACCACCACCACGACAACGACGACGACCACTACCACGACCACCACGGTTCGCCCCGCACCCGCGGTGCCGCCGCGGCCGAACGTCCCGCCGCTGCGGACCACCCCGCCGCAGAACCCCCCGCCTCCGCCACTGCCCCCGCCCGCGGAACCGCCCGTGGAACCGCCACCGCCTCCACCGCCGGCCGACCTCGAGGCGCCGGACCGGCGGGTGGAGACGTTGGCGCCGACCGACAACACCGTCCGCGACCAACGGCGGTGGGGCCTGGCCGCGATGGTGCTGATCCTGGCCGCGGGCGCGCTCGCCCGCCAGGCCGCGAGCAGGCGCCGGTAGGTCAGACGGCCAGCATCCGGCGCACCTCCTCGTCGTGCAGCTCCTCCGCCGCGCCCGCGCGCACGACCTCGCCCGCGTCCAGCACCACGAAACCGTCGGCCAGCCGCAACGCGAAGTCCAGGTACTGCTCCACGAGCAGCACGGTCAACCCGACCTCCCGGTGCAGCCGGTCGATCGCCGCCTCGATCTCGTCGATCACCGACGGCTGGACGCCCTCCGTGGGCTCGTCGAGCACCAGCAGCCGGGGCCGGGTGATCAACGCCCGCGCGATCGCCAGCTGCTGCCGCTGACCGCCGGACAGGAGACCCGCCGGCCGCTTGAAGAACTGCCGCAACGCCGGGAACACGTCCAGCGCCTCGTCCACCGCCGCCGGGTCGCGGTGCCCGGTGGCCTCCAGCGTCACCCGCAGGTTCTCCCACACGGTCAGCTGCGGGAACGAGACGTGACCCTGCGGCACGTACGCCATGCCCGCGCGCACCCGCAGGTGCGTCGGCAGCCGCGTGATGTCCTGCCCGTCGAACGTGATCCGGCCGGCCGTGGGCGTGAGCGTGCCCATCACCGTCTTGAGCAACGTCGTCTTGCCGACCCCGTTGCGGCCCATCACGCACACCAACGACCCGGCGGGCACCTCCAGCCCCACGCCGAACAGCACCCGCGCCCGCCCGTAGGCGGCGTCGACCCCGGACACCGACAGCATCACGTGACCGCCTTCCCCTTGGCCCGACCCAGGTACACCTCGCGCACCCGCGGGTCCTCCTGCACCTCGGCGACGGAACCCTCGCGCAGCAGGCGACCCTGGTGCAGCACGGTGACCTTGCGCGCGTACCTGCGCAGGAACTCCATGTCGTGCTCCACCACGACCACCGTATGCGTCGAGGCGATCCGGTGCAGCAGCTCGCCGGTCCGCTCCCGCTCCGACCGGCTCATGCCCGCCACCGGCTCGTCCAGCAGCAGCAGCTTCGGCTGCTGCACCAGCAGCATCCCGATCTCCAGCCACTGCCGCTGCCCGTGCGAGAGCACACCGGCGGGCTTGTCGGCGGACGCCGTCAGGTCCGCCGCCTCCAACGCGGAGGCCACCGCGTCGGACACGCCGCGCCGCCGCCGCAGCAACGACCGCAGCGGCAACCGGAAGTTCGCCGCGAGGTCCAGGTTCTCCACCACGGTCAGCTCCTCGAACACGGTGGCGGTCTGGAACGTGCGGCCGACGCCCATCCGCACGATCCGGTGCTCGCGGCGCCCGACCAGCTCCTGGCCGCCGAACCGCACGCTGCCCGCCGCCGGCGCGGTCAGCCCGGTGACCACGTCGATCAGCGTCGTCTTGCCCGCGCCGTTCGGCCCGATCAGGAACCGCAGCTCGCCCTCCTCGACGGTGAGGTCCAGCCCGTCGATCGCCGCGAACCCGTCGAACACCACGCGCAGCCCGCGCACCTCCAGCAACGCGCTCACGCCAGCACCTCCACCGGACGCCGCCGTGCCGCCACCCGGTCCCGCGCCGACTCGACCAGGCCCGCCAGGCCCTTCGGCGCGAACACCAGCACGAGCACGAACAGCCCGCCCTGCAGGTACAGCCAGCCCTCGGCGAAGTCCTCGCTGAACAGCGTCTTGGCGTAGTTCACCGCGATGGCCCCCGCGATCGCGCCGGCCAGCACGAACCGCCCGCCGACCGCCACCCCGACCAGCAGTTCCAGCGACGGCACGATGCCGAGCAGCGCGGGGGAGATGATGCCGACGACGGGCACGAACAACGCGCCCGCCAGACCGGCCATCACCGCCGAGACGGTGAACGTGATCGCCTTGACCAGGGCCGGGTCGTAGCCGAGGAACCGCACCCGGTCCTCGCCGTCGCGCACCGCCACCAGCAGCCGCCCGAACCGGCTGCGCACCAGCAGCTTGGCGACCAGGAACGTCACGCCCAGGACGAGCGCGGTGACGGCGTACACGGCGCGCTGCCCGTTCGGGTCGGTGAGGTCCAGCCCGAAGAACTGGCTGAAGTTCGTCATCCCGTTCGTGCCGCCGGTCAGGCCCTGCTGCCCGACCAGCAGGATCACGAACGCCGCCGCCAACGCCTGGGACAGGATCGCGAAGTACGCGCCGCGCACCCGTTGCCGGAACACCAGCAGCCCCAACAGGAACGCCACCAGCCCCGGCACCAGCACCACCGCCGCCAGCGCGAACACCGGGTTGCCGAACGGCTTCCACAGCGCGGGCAGCTCCTCGACGCCGCTCCACACCATGAAGTCCGGCAACCCGGCCGACCCGGCCTCCTTCAGCTTCAGGTACATGGCCATCGCGTAGCCGCCCAGGCCGAAGAACACGCCCTGCCCGAGCGTCAGCATCCCGCCCTGACCCCAGGCCAGCGCGATGCCGACCGCGACGATCGCGAAGCACAGGTACTTCGCCAGCAACCCGAGCCGGAACGGCGAGAGCGCGAACGGCGCCAACGCCAGCAGCACGACGCACACCACGAGGGAGATGCGACCCCACGTCATACCAACGCCCTCCCCTTCAGCACGAACATGCCCTGCGGCCGGACCTGGAGGAACGCGATGACCGCCACGAACACCAGCACCTTGGCCAGGCTCGCGTCCGTCCAGAACTCCAGGTAGCCGTTGAGGAACCCGAGCGCGACCGCCGCCAGCACCGCGCCGCGCAGCTGGCCGAGCCCGCCCGCGACCACGACCAGGAACGCGTCCACGATGTAGAAGGTGCCCAGGCTCGGGCCGACCGGGCCGACGAGCGTCAGCGCGACACCCGCCACCCCGGCCAGCCCCGAGCCGAGCAGGAACGTGAACCGGTCCACCCGCCCGGTGGCGATCCCGCTGTACGCGGCCAGTTCCCGGTCCTGCACGACCGCCCGCATCCGACGCCCGGCCGGCAGCCTGGTCAGGTACAGCCACACCCCGACCACGCACAGCACGGCCAGCACGACGATGAACACCCGGTTGTACGGCAGGCGCACGCCGAGCACGTCGACGCCGCCCACCAGCCAACCCGGCGCGGTCACCTGCACGTTCGGCGCGCCGAAGACGTCACGCGCCAGCTGTTGCAGCACCAGGCTCACGCCCCAGGTCAACAACAGCGTGTCCAACGGCCGCCCGTAGAACCGCCGGACCAGCGACCACTCCAGCAGCAGCCCCATCACCCCGGCCACGGCGAACGCGACCGGCAGCGCGATGAGGAACGACTGGCTCGTGTCACCCAGAAGAGATGAACTCTGCAACAGGTACGCGGTGTAGGCGCCCGCCATGATGAACTCGCCGTGCGCCATGTTGATCACGCCCATCTGGCCGAACGTGAACGTCAGGCCGAGCGCGATGAGCAGCAGCACCGCGGCGATGCTCAGCCCGATGGGCAGCTGGTTGACCAAAGCGCCCATGTCAGCTCAACCCGCCCGCCCAGTCGTAGCTCTTCAGGTACGGGTCCGGCTTGATCGGACCGGGCGAGGACCACACCTCCTTGATCTGGCCGTCCGCCTGCACCAGGCCGATCCGCGCGGTCTTGGCGACGTGCTGGTTGTCGCCGTCGATGGTGGTGGGGCCCTCGGGCGCCTCGATCGTGATGCCGCCCGCGGCCTTCCGCACCGCCTCGACCTCCGTCGTGCCCGCTTTCTTCACCGCCTCCGCCCACAGGTGCACGGCGTTGTAGCCGGCCTCCATCGGGTCGGACGTCACCTTGTCCGCGCCGTACTTCGCCTTGAAAGCCTTGACGAACGCGTCGTTCGCGGGCGTGGTGGTGGTCTGGTAGTAGTTCCACGCCACCAGGTGCCCGGCCACGTTCTCCGGCCCGATGCCCTTGACCTCCTCCTCGGCGACGCTCACCGACACCACCGGCGTGGTCTGCGGCGTGATGCCGGAACCGCGCAGCTGCTTGAAGAACGCCACGTTGCTGTCGCCGTTGAGGGTGTTGAACACGGCGTCCGGCTTCGCGTCGGCGATCTTGTTGACCAGCGTGCTGTACTCCGTGTGGCCGAGCGGCGTGTACTCCTCGCCCAGGACCTCGATGCCCTTGGCGGCGGCGTACGCCTTGATGATCTTGTTGGCGGTGCGCGGGAACACGTAGTCGCTGCCGACCAGGAACATCTTCTTCTTGCCCTGCGCCGCCAGGTAGTCCAGCGCGGGCACGATCTGCTGGTTCGTCGTCGCGCCGGTGTAGAAGATGTACGGCGAGCTCTCCAGGCCCTCGTACTGCACCGGGTACCACAGCAGCGCCTTGTTGCGCTCGAACACCGGCAGCATCGCCTTGCGGCTGGCGGAGGTCCAGCCGCCGAAGACCGTCGCCACCTTGTCCTGCGAGATCAGCTTCTGCGCCTTCTCGGCGAACGTGGGCCAGTCCGACGCGCCGTCCTCGACGACCGGGACGATCTTCTTGGCCAGCACGCCGCCCTTGGCGTTGATCTCCTCGACGGCCAGCAGCTCCGCGTCGCGCACGGTCACCTCGCTGATGGCCATGGTGCCGCTCAGCGAGTGCAGGACGCCGACCTTGATCTCGTCACCGGAGGCCCCCGCGCCACCGCCGGGCTCGTCGACGCAGGCCGTCGCGAGCAGGGCGGGTAGCAGGAGGGCGATCAGTCCGCGGCTGAGGGTTCTGGAACGCACCGGCGGCTCCTTTCGGGCAGGTGGAACCGAGAAGCTATGAACCGCGTGTTGCGTGCCGGGCGCGGGAGGTTACGTTCGTGTGGCCAAATCCGCACGGTATGGACTTGTGACCATCCGCGCTCACCTTGCGCGGTCGTCGTGTCATCCGTTCGGCCGTCACCCATCGTCCGAAGGTGCGACACCGCCGGACACCTTCGACCGACGAGCGCCGAGGGCCTCTCGTCCTACGTTCGCCCGGTACCTAGTTCGGGGAGGCGGGTCATGGGCGGACGAATCGTGGCGCTCGACGTGCTGCGCGGGGTGGCGATCCTGGGCACGTTCGGGACCAACGTGTGGGCTTTCACGCACCCGCAGGGGGTGACGGGCTTCCTGGCCGGTTTCGGCTCGGGCGCGGGCGACACCGCGACCGCGCTGCTGCAGATGATCACCAACGGGAAGTTCCTGGGCCTGCTGTCGATCATGTTCGGCATCGGCCTGGCGATCCAGCACCGCTCCGCCGGTAGGCGGGGGCAGCGGTGGCCCGGGTGGTACCTGTGGCGCTCGGCGCTGCTGCTGTTCGAGGGCCTGCTGCACTACGTGCTGGTCTTCGAGTTCGACGTGCTGATGTTCTACGCGGTGGTGTCCGTGCTGGTCGCCTACCTGGTGGGGCGCGGCCGACGGGTCCAGGTCGGCTGGATGGTCGGGATGGGCGCGGTGAACCTGGGAGTCGTCGGCCTGATCACGCTGGCGCTGCTGACCGGCGCCACGACGGTCGGGGATCCGGGGTTCGTGCTCGCCACGGACAGCTGGTGGGACGGGGTCCAGGCGCGGATCGAGCACTTCGCGGTCTTCCGGGCCGAGGGGTTCCTGGTGCTGCCGCTGAGCGCGCTGCTGTTCCTGGCCGGCGCTCGGCTGTTCCAGGCGGGCGCGTTGGAGGACTCCGCGCGTGGCGCCCGCATCCGACGGCGGCTGGTGGTGTGGGGCCTCGGGGTCGGCGTGCCGCTGAACGTCACCACCACGCTCGCCGGCGCCGACTGGTTCGCCGTCGACCGCTACGTGTGCGCGCCGCTGGTCGCGTTCGGGCTGCTCGGCGCGATCACCGCGCTGGTCCACCGGATGCGGGCCGAGGCCGGTCCGGTGCGCCGCGGCGTGACGGCGGTCGGTCGGGCGGCGTTGAGCTGCTACGTCGCGCAGAACGTGATCGCGTCCGCGCTCTGCTACGAGTGGGGCCTCGGCCTGGCGCGGCGCTGGGGTCACCTCGGCCCGTGGTTCACCGGGGCGGTGTGGCTGGTGGTCGCCGTGCTGCTGGTCGTGGGCGCGTCGTGGTGGATGCGGCGGTTCGAGCGCGGACCCGTGGAGGCGGTGTGGGACTGGGCCTACCGGGCGCCACGCCGTCGGTCGGCCAATACGCTGGCGGTATGAGTCCCCTCGACGTGGACACCAGGGTGCTGCGGTACTTCGTGGCCGTGGCCGAGCGCTTGAGCTTCACCGGGGCGGCGCGGGCCCTGTACGTCTCGCAACCCGCGTTGAGCAGGCAGATCAGGCAGCTGGAGACGGACCTGGGCGTCGAGTTGTTCGTGCGGACCGGCCGGGAGGTCCGGCTGACCGCGGCGGGCGGTGACCTGCTGCCGTTGGCGCGCCGGGCGCTGGCCGAGTGGCGGGACGCGGTGCGGTCGGCGCGTTCCGCGGCGGCGGCCGAGGCGAACGTGCTGCGGGTCGGGTTCGTCGCGTCGGGCGGTGGCAGCGTGGCGCGACGGGCCCGGGCGGCGTTCGCCGAGCAGCGGCCCGACGTGACGATCGAGCCGAAGCGGTGCGACTGGGGCGGCGAGCCGGACGCGTTGCGGCAGGGGCTGGTCGACGTGGCGTTCGTGTGGCTGCCCGCCGACACCGACGGCCTGCGCACCCACGTGGTGGCGACCGAGGCGCGGTACGTCGCCCTGTCCCGCGACCACCCGTTGGCCGCGCGCGAGTCGGTGGGCATCGCGGACCTGGGCGACGAGCCGCTGATGTGGACGCGCAAGGCGCCGAAGGCGTGGGTGGACTGGTGGGCCGTCAACCCGCGGCCGGACGGCCGCGAACCCGTGTGGGGACCGGAGAACGACAACGCGGACGAGATGCTGGAGCACGTCGCGGCCGGTGCGGCGGTGTGCTTCGGCCCGGAGTCGATGGCGGAGTACTACGCGCACCCCGACCTGGCGTGGCGGCCGGTGACCGACATCGAGCCGCTGCGGGTCGCGATCGGGTGGGCGCCGGAGACGGCCCGGCCGGTGGTGCGCGCGTTCGTGGAGACCACGGTGCGGCTCCGCTAGCCCTCGTCGCTGAAACACTGTTATGGTACGTGCCCGGGCGACTTGGGGGGTGCCGTGGTCGAGCAGCAGTGGCCGGCAGTGCGGGACGTGCTGTCGGACGTGACGGGGCGGTTCGCCGACCTCGTCGCATCGTCGGACCCGAGCGCGCTCGCCACCGCCGACTGGACGGTGGCCGACACGGCGGCGCACGTCGTCGCCATCGCCTCGATCTACACCACGTTGCTGGCGCCCGGCGGCGGGGAGGTGGCCGACCGGAGCCTCGCCGAGCACATCCCCGCGGTCACCGTGGACACCGTCGCCAACCTGAACGACCTGGCCCTGCGGCGGTTCACCGAGCGCGACCCCGCCACCCTGAGCGCCATGCTGCGGTCGATGGTGGCCACGATCCTGGAGGTGACGACGGAGGCCGACCCCGAGCGGACGGTGCCGTGGCTGGGCGCGTCCCAGGTGCCGATCGCGGGCGTGCTGGCCCACCTCGTCAACGAACTGCTGGTCCACGGGTGGGACATCGCCCGGGGCGTCGGCACGCCGTGGTCGATCCCGCCGCGTGAAGCCGCGTTGTTCTTCGACCTGTTCATCGTCGGCATGATCCGCAACGACGTCGGCGGCGTGCTCGACGGCGAGCCGCCCAGCGACCGCCGCGTCGCGGTGGCGTTCCGCTCACCCCACACGACCCCGGTGACGATCGTGCTGCACCAGGGCCGGGTGTCGATCGGGGAACCGGGCGAGCCGGTCGACGTGCGCCTGACCTTCGACCCGGCGGTGCTGAACCTGGTGCTGTTCGGCCGCGTCAGCCGCGCCCGCGCCGCCGTGACGGGCAAGCTGCGGGTCGCCGGACGACGCCCGTGGCTGCTGCCCGCGTTCCTGCGCAAGGTGCGGCTGCCGACGAACTCCCTGCCCCTGTCGGCGGGCTAGCGGCTTCCCGGGTGACCCGTCATCGGCGAAGCCCAGGTCCGCCGCCAGGCCCGCCAGGTCGCGCTCACCGCCCTCCAACCGCTCCACCGCGCGCCCCACCCGCACCCGGTTGCGGAACCTGGTCAGGGACACGCCCACCTCGCGGTTGAACGCGCGGCTCAGGCGGTAGGGCGACACGCCGAGCGCCTCCGCCAGGGGCACCAGCCCGGCCGACTCGGGCGCGTCCGCCAGCACCGCCTCCCGTGCCGCCGCGACCACCGCGCGCGCCGCCGGAACCGGCCGCGCCGCACGAGCACGACCACGTGCCCGGACCCCAGCGAACCGCCCCGCCGAGGACGGAAGCCTCGGCGGGGCGGTTGCTCACGCGATCACGGGTAGTTGACGACGTAGCGCTGCTGCGTGGCCATGTTCGCCGCGCCGCCGACGCCGTTCACGACGTTGTCGATCGTGCCGACACCGCCGAGCGACACCGTCACCAGGTCGTGCAGCCGCACGCCCGACCGGTTGGGCACCTCGAAGCCGTTCGCCGTCCGGATGCTCGGGTCGGCCTGGTTGAAGGCGTACACGCCCATGCCCCAGCCCTCGTGGGTCGTGACGTGGTCGCCCACCTTGTACCCGGCCCAGCCCAGCTTCGAGCCGTTCATCCACGCGGCCTGGTTCGGCGGGTCGTACGGCAGCTCGTTCTGGTAGAAGTACGTGCGGCCGCCGTTGCCGTTCCACACCGTGTTGTACTCCTGGTAGTGCTCGACGAACAACCCGTACGCCGTCACGTTGTCACCGTTGACGACGACGCCGTTGCGACCGGTGTTCGCGGTCCAGCCGGTCGGGCCCGTGCCGTGGTCGGCGCGCCACACCCACGTGTGGTCGACGATCACGTGGTCGCTGTTGATCTCCAGCGAGGTCGTCGCCTTGCCCGCCTGCGGACCGCCGACGCGCAGGTACACGTCGTGCATCGAGGTCGGGTTGGCGGCGTGCGACGCCGACGAGGTCGTCGGGCCGAGCTGGAGCAGCACGGGGGAGTTCTGCACACCGGCGTCGACCAGGAACCCGGCCAGCTTCACACCGTCCACATCGGACACGGCCAGCGCGGCCTTGCCGGTGTCGGGGGACAGCGTCGCCAGGCCAAGGCCGAGCACCACGGTGTTCGGCCGGGTCACGTTGATCGTGTCGGTGAGGCGGTGCACACCTGGCGTCAGCAGCAGGTGCTTGCCCTGCGCCAGCGCCGCGTTCGTCGTCGCCACCGGCGTGCCGGGCTTGACGATGAAGAAGTCGGCCAGCGAGATCGACTGGCCGGCGGGCGCGCCCGCTTCCCAGCTCGTGCCGCGGGCGTTCTGCCGCAGCGCCGGGACGAACACCTTGTACTCGCCGTTCTCGAAGTACAGGAACGGCTTCTCGCGCACGACCGGGCTGGTGTCGACGGTGGTGTGCGAGGGGTTCGGGAAGTGCTGCGCGGGCGCGCCCTGCGTGCCGACGAACACCATGTTCCACACCGAGCCGCTCCAGCCGCCCGCGAGGTTGCTGTTGCGGGTCAGGAACTGCTGCTGCGAGCCGGAGACCGCGACACCGTCGATCTTGCTGTCCACGATCAGACCGCCGGACGCCCAGCCGTCGCCGCCGTTCCACAGGTGGATCTGGCCGCTGAGGTGCATCCGCCGGTAGGACGCGGCCTGCGAGACGGCCCACCGCTCGATCTGCCCGGCCGGCAGGTTGACGTGCAGGTTCTCGGCCTGGCGCCAGAAGTTCTGGGTGGCGTTGCCGAGGTTGTTCGGGTTGTCGCCCTGCTGGAGCCAGTCCGCCTCGACGCGCACGTGGCCGTTGAGCCGCACGTCGTCCGGGCGCAGGCCGAGGCCCGCGACCTGGGTGTAGAAGCGGAGGTTGACGTCCGCGTCGTACACGCCCGGCTTGTACAGCACGGCGTACCGCTCGGAGCCGAACTGGTTGGTCTTCATCTGGGTGGCGATCTGGTCCAACCGCGACTGCATCGCGGCCCGGTCGTAGCCGGGGCCGTAGACGAGCACGTTGGGACCGAAGTCGGGGTTGCGCGGGTCGGTGGGCGGGATGACGGGTGCGCCGGCCGTCTCGGTGTTGACTGCCAGCTCCCACAGTGAGTAGCCGTAGCCGGTGGCGCGCGCCGTGCCGTGGACCCGCAGGTAGCGCCCGGAGCCCGCGACGGTCAGGTTCTGCACGCCACCGGTGCCGGTGGTGGTGGAGTAGACGGTGTTCCAAGTGGACGCGTTGTCCGACAGCTGCACCTGGAACGCCCGGCCGTACGCGGCCTCCCAGGTCAGGGTCACGCGGCAGACCTGCTGCGTCGAGCCGAGGTCCACCTGGACCCACTGCGGGTCGGCGAACGCGCTGGACCAGCGGGTGCCGGTGTTGCCGTCGACCGCGGCGGCGGCAGGGGTGCCGCCGTTCTCGACGGAGGACGCGGTCGCCGGGCGGTTCAGCGCGGCGTTGGTCGTGCCGCACTCGGCGGCCTGCGCGGACTGGGTGATCACGGGGCTGAGCACCGCGGCGAGGCCGAGTGCCAGCGCGGCGGTCAGGACCCGTGACAGGGAACGGGGAGAGCTCATTGTCCTACCTGACGAGGTAAGGGGCGCGAGAAGGCCCGGAGCCGTGCCTCCGTGGCACCGGAGGCGCTGAGAGAGCGCTCTCTCGGAGCGTAACGCCGATGTCGCGAAGACGTCAACGACGGTTCAGGCGGAATCGCGCACGACGAGCGAGGGTTCGAAGATGACGGATTTGGGGCGCAGTCCCGGTTCTTCGACGTGGTCCAGCAGCAACCGGGACATCCCGGCCGCCATGTCCTCCACCGGTTGCCGCACGGTGGTCAACCTCGGTCGGCACGACAGCGCGGGGCTGCTGTCGTCGAAGCCCACCAGCGCCACGTCCTCCGGGACGGGCCTGCGGTGCTTGTGCAGCACCAGCAGCGCGCCTTGCGCCATCAGGTCGTTGGCCGCGAACACGCCGTCGATGTCGGGGTGCTCGGCCAGCAGCCGTTCCATCGCGGCCTCGCCGCTGATCGAGGTGAACCCGCCCTCGGCGATCGGGACGTACGGGAAACCGTGCCGCGCCATGGCGTCGCGGAACCCGGTCAGCCGGTCCTGGGACGCGGGCACGTCCAGCGGGCCGGTGATCGTCGCGACCTGCGTGCAGCCGCGACGCACCAGGTGGTCGGCGGCGAGCTTCGCGCCGGCCTGGTGGTCGAGGTCGACGTAGCTGATCGGCACGGGCCGGGCCGGGCGCGCGAACAGCACGGCGGGCAGCTCGGCGTCGACCAGGCGGGTGGGCAGCGGGTCCTCGGCGTGGGTCGAGACCAGCAGCGCGCCGTCCGCGCTGCCCTGGCGGAGGAACGACAGCACGTCCTCGCGGGCCGGTTCGGTGTCGGCGACCATCAGCACCGGGTGCACGCCGCGCGTGCGCAGGAAGCCGAGCACGCCGCTGGCCACCCGGCCGAAGAACGGGTCGGAGAACACGCGTGCGGCGAACGCGTCCTCGTCGCCCGGGTCGCCCGCGCCGGACACCACCAGCGCGATCGTCCCGGCCCTCTTGGTGACCAGGGAGCGCGCGGCGCGGTTGGGCGCGTAGCCGGTCTTGTCGATGGCGGCGCGCACGACTTCCTGGATCTTGCGGTCGACGTTGCGGGTGCCGTTGATGACGCGGGAGACGGTGGCGCGGGACACACCGGCGACCCGCGCCACGTCTTCCAACGTCGGCGGGGTCGTCGGCGATCTGCTCATGGGGTCATTCTGCCACGGGGGTGGAGAGCGCTCTCCGTAGTCTGGCTCTGTTCGGCTCGATTTGACATGGGGCCCTTACGGGCACCCCAGGCAGGCCAAAGCCGGGCAGGCCTGGCGGGAAAAGCGTCCGCCAAGCCTGCCCGGCTTCGACCAGCCTATGGCACCCGAACCCATGTCAAATCGGGCCTGGGTGCGGCGGTTCCGGGTCCGTTGTGGTGCCGTTGTGGGTGGTTGGGAGAGGGGATTGGGGGGTGGTTGGGGTTAGGGGTGGTGGTGGAGGGTGAGGGGGGTGTTGCCGGAGGAGGGGCCGATCAGCAGGGTGAAGCGGCCTGGTTCGGTGGTCCAGCCGGTGGTGGTCCAGTGTTGGTAGGCGCGTTGGGGGATGGGGATGTCCACCTCGACGGTTTCACCTGGGGTCGCGGTGGCGGTGGTCCAGGCGGCCAGTTGGCGGTTGGGGCGGTCGATGGCGCTGTCCGGTCGGGTCACGTAGACCTGCACGACCTCGCGGCCGGGGCGGGTGCCGGTGTTGCGGAGGCGGACGCGGAGGCCCGATTCGGTGGTGGTGGCGGCTTCGTAGGCCCAGGTGGTGTAGCCGAGGCCGTGGCCGAACCAGTAGGCGGGGTCGGCCTTGGCGCGGTGCCAGGCGCGGTAGCCGAGGTGGAGGCCCTCGTCGTAGCGCAGGATGCCGTGGTCCGGTCGGACGTTCGAGACGGGCAGGTCCTGCTGGGTGGCGGGCCAGGTGGTCGGTAGTCGGCCGCCCGGCTCGCGGAGGCCGAAGAGCACGTCGGCGAGGCCGTGGCCGGCTTCCTGGCCCGGGAACCAGGTCAGCAGGACGGCGGCGACCTCGTCGCGCCACGGCAACTCGACCGGGCCGCCGGAGTTGACGACGACCACCGTGCGGTCGTTCACCGCGAGCACGGCGCGCACCAGCTCGTCCTGACGGCCGGGCAGGGCGAGTGACGTGCGGTCGAAGCCTTCGCTCTCGATCTCGTCCGTGGTGCCGACGACGACCACCGCGACGTCGCTGGTGCGGGCCAATCCGACCGCACGGGCCAGTTCGTCGTCGGCGCTCAGGCGTGGTGGGTCGGCGGCGAGGACGGTGGCGGTGCCGGTGTGGTCACGCAGCTCGCGGCGTGCGACGAGGTCGACCGTCGTACCTGCTCGGAGGTGCGCGGTGGCTTGTCGGTACGGCGGGGTGAGGTGGATGACGGCCGGGTCGTCCGTGTCGAGCGGGACGTCGTCGTCGATCAGGCGGGCGCCGTCCAGGTCGACGGTGAGGCGGCCGAAACCGGCGGCGGAGATCGTCCAGTCGCCGGTCACGTCCACGTCGAGCCTGCCGTGGATCTCGACGGTGCGGGCGCCGTCGACGAGGGGCACTTCGAGGATGCGGCCCAGGAACCGGTGTTCGGCGGACAGCTCGGCGTCGTCGGCGTCGAGGAGGCGGACCAGCACGCCCGGCTCGCCGTGGTGCGGGTGCCGGGTGTTGGCGGTGGTCAGGGGCGCGGGGCGGTCCTGGAGGCGGACGCCGGCGGTGTGCACGACCTCGGCGACCTCGTGGAGGCCGTCCAGGAACGACACGACCGACTCGGGGTAGACGCCCGCGCTGCCGCCGCCCTGGATGCGGGCGGTGGCGGCGTTGGGGCCGAGGACGGCGACCTTGGTGCCGGGCGTGAGCGGGAGGACGCCGTCGTTTCGCAGCAGCACGGTGCTCGCGGCGACGGCTTCGCGCAGCAGGTCCAGCGGGGCGTCGACGTGGGGTCTCCGGGCGGTGGCGCCGTTGAGGGCGCCGACTCTTGAGGCCAGGCGGAGCAGCCGTTCGACCTTCAGGTCCAGCGCGCTCTCCGGCACCTCGCCGTTCTCGACGGCGGCGGCCAGGTCGTTCCACGGGCTCTCCGGGCCGGGCATGGCGAGGTCCTGGGCCGCCCGCGCGGACGGCGCGGTGGACCGGATCGCGCCCCAGTCGGAGACGACCAGGCCGTCGAAGCCCCAGGAGCCCTTGAGCGGCTCGTCCAGCAGCGGGTTCTCCGACATGGTGACGCCGTTGACGCCGTTGTAGGCCGACATCACCACCCACACGCCCGCTTCGACGGCGGCCTCGAACGGGACCAGGTAGACCTCGTGCAGGGTGCGATCGTCGACCTCGGCGTCGAGCGTCATGCGCTCGGTCTCGGAGTCGTTGGCCACGTAGTGCTTGGCGGTGGCCGCCACCCCGCCGCTCTGCACGCCGGTGATGTAGGCCGCGCCGATGCGGCCGGTGAGCAGCGGGTCTTCGGAGTAGCACTCGAAGTGCCGGCCGGCGAACGGCGAGCGGTGCAGGTTGAGCGTGGGCGCGAGCAGCACGTCGACGCCCTTGCGCCGCGCCTCGGCCGCCAGCAGCACGCCCAGCCTCCGCACCAGGTCGACGTCCCAGGTGGCGGCCAGCGCGGTGGGGGAGGGCAGCGCGAGCGAGGTGCTGCGCTCGTCCCAACCCTGGCCGCGCACGCCGATCGGCCCGTCCGACACCACGATGGACCGCAGGCCGATGTCCGGCTCCTCGTGCGTCCGCCACCCCGTGGCGCCGGTCAGCAGCCGGACCTTGCGCGTCACGTCCAACTTGCCGACCAGCAGACCCAGATCCGGCTCGTCCACACCCAACCCCTTGCCTCGGAGAGCGCTCTCCCGCCCAGCGTCAGGCCACCCGGCCCGCTCTGTCAACCACCTGCGGTCAGAACGCGCGCGTCCGGCGGTCGGGCACGCCGAGTTCGACGCTCAGCTCGGGCGCGGACGGCTTGCGCGGGTCGGCGGCGCGGTCCAGGAGGGCGGCGACGGGGAGGGTGGCCGCGCCGACGGCGACGGCGTCCGGGCCCAGGCGGCCCAGCTCGATCGAGATCTGCTCGTACGGGTGCCGCAGGGCGTGCGCGCGGGTGGCCGCCACGATCCGGTCCAGCTGGTGCGCGCCCAGCGCCAGCCCGGCCCAGCCGCCCAGGACGATCCGCTCCGGGTTGAACAGGTTCACCAGGTTGGCGATGCCCGCGCCCAGGTAGCCGGCGGTCTCCTCGAGCACGCGGGCGGCGGTCTTGGAGCGGGGCGCGGCGTCGATCAGGGCCGCCACGGTCGACTGCTCGTCACCCGCCGGCAGCTCACGTCCCCGTGCCTTGCGGTACCGGTCGAGGATGCCCTCGGCGCCCACGTAGGCCTCCAAGCAGCCCAACGCGCCGCACCGGCACGGCCGGCCGCCGTAGACGATGGTCGTGTGGCCCCACTCGCCGGCCGAGCTGGTGGCGCCCCGGTAGACCCCGCCGTCGGTGACGACCGCCGCGCCGACACCGGAGCCGATGAGGGCTATGACGACGTGCTTGGCGCCCCGTCCCGCGCCGAACCACATCTCCGCCTGGCCCTGCGTCTTCGCCCCGTTCTCCACGTACAGCGGCCAGGCGGAGGAGGACGCCGACGCGACCAGCTCCTCCAGTCGCACGCCGTCCCACCCGATGGTGGGCGCGTGCACGACCGCGGTCGCGCCCTGCTCCACCGTCCCGGGTACGCCGATCCCGACCCCGAGCACGGTCGACGCCGGCACGCCCGCCGCGGCGACCACGTCCCGGACCGACGACGCGATCAACGACGCCACCGCGGCGGGCGACGAGGGCGACAGGGCGTGGTCGAGGGCGGCCAGCTGGGTCAGCGCCAGGTCGAACAGCTCGACCTTGATCCCGGTCTCGCCGACGTCGACCCCGACCACGTGCGCGAACGCGGGGTTCACGCGCAGCAGCACGCGCGGCCGGCCGCCGTCGGAGTCCACCGAACCGGCCTCGACCACGAGCCCGTCGTCGACCAGCTCGCCGGTCACGTTGGACACCGTCGCCGCCGACAGCCCGGACAGCCGGGACAGCTCGTACCTGCTCAACGGCCCGTCGAAGAACAGCGTCGACAGCAGGGTCGAACGGTTCTGCCGACGCAGGTCGCGGACGGTGGTGCGCTTCGGTGCCACGCCACGGACCTTAGTTTGCGACTTAAAATTAGTCTAAGTTTGTAACCTGTTCGTGATTGACGTGACTTGGCTCACCGGGGTTGAGTCTGCATCGACACGAGGACGCGCCCAGCGTCCCAGCCGCGATGGCACGCGCGGCCCGCACTCCCGAGCGCTCGCCCTTCCCCCGCCCGACAAGGAGAACCCATGCGACTCAGGCGAACGTCCGCCCTCGCCGTCGCGGCAGCACTGCTGTTCTCGGCAGCCTGTTCGACCTCGAACCCCGGCGCGAACAGCACGAACGAAGGCGTGCTGAACGTCGGCATGCCGAACGGTCCGCAGACCGAGAACAACAACCCGTTCCTCAACACGTCCGCGGCCAGCTCGCTCGGCTACCGCCGGCTGCTCTTCGAGCCGCTGGCCATGGTCAACGAGACCAAGCCCGCGGAGAAGCCCAAGCCGTGGCTGGCCACGGACTGGGAGTGGACCGAGAACTTCCACAAGTTGAGCCTGACCATCCGCGACGGCGCGACGTGGTCGGACGGCAAGCCGCTGACCGCCGAGGACGTGGCGTTCACCTTCGAGCTGCTGAAGAAGAACCCCGGCCTGAACGTCGACTCCGTCCCCTACGACAAGGTCACCGCCTCCGGGAGCAAGGTCGAGGTCGAGTTCCCGAGGTCGCAGTTCGTCAACCAGAAGAAGATCCTCGAGCAGCTGATCGTGCCCAAGCACATCTGGTCGACGATCGCGAACCCGAGCACGGACACGGTCAAGAGCCCGGTCGGCAGCGGCCCGTACACGCTCAAGTCGTTCACGCCGCAGACCGTCACCCTGACCGTGCGCGACTCGTACTGGCAGGAGCTGCCGAAGGTCAAGGAGGTCCGCTACACCTCCTACAGCGACAACAACGCGCAGACCACGGCCCTCGCCACCGGCGCGGCCGAGTGGAGCTTCGTGTTCATCCCGAACTACGAGGCCGTCTACACCTCGAAGGACCCCGAGCACTACAAGCTCTACTTCCCGCCGGTGCTCGGCATCCACGGCCTGTGGTTCAACACCAAGGTCGCGCCGTGGGACAACCCGGCCCTGCGCCGCGCGGTCAACATGGTGATCAACCGGGACGACATCTTCATGCAGGGTGAGGCGGGGTACTTCTACCCGAAGGTCGACAACATCACCGGCATCCCGACGCCCGCCGGCGACTCCTACATCGCGCCGGAGTTCAAGGACAAGATCGTCACGGTCGACGTGGAGGCCGCCAAGAAGGAGCTGACCGCCGCCGGCTTCACCTTCGACGGCGACAAGCTCAAGGACCCGTCGGGCCAGCCCGTCACGCTGAAGATGACCGTGCCGTCCGGCTGGTCGGACTACGTGACGAACCTGGAGATCATCAAGGACAACGTGTCCGAGATCGGCATCGAGGCCACGGTCGACCTGCCGAACGCCGACGCGTGGAGCAAGGCGCTCGACACCGGTGACTTCCAGGCCGCGCTGCACTGGACCAACAACGGTCCGACGCCGTACGACATCTACGAGAACATCATGAACGGCGCGCTGTACAAGCCGATCGGCGAGGGCGGCATCAACGGCAACTACGGCCGTTACGAGAACCCCGAGGCGACCGCGCTGCTCAACGAGTACGCCAACGCCGCCGACGACGCGGCGCGCACCGCGGCCCTGCACAAGATCCAGCAGATCCACGTGCGGGACATGCCGGTCGCCATCACCTCCGCGGCGAACGCGGGCGGCCAGTACAGCACCAAGAACTGGGTGGGCTGGCCCGACCAGTCCAACCAGTACGCGCCGCTGCAGCCCACGCTGGAGAACGCGCTCGACGTCGTCCTGCACCTGAAGCCGGCCGCATGACGACGAGCACCGCACCGTCGGCCTCCGGGACCACTGAGGTGGTCCTGGAGGCCGATGGCCTGACCAAGCACTTCCCGGTCCGCAAACGCGGGCGAGAGCTGCTGTCCCGGACCGTGCGCTCGGTGCGCGCGGTCGAGGACGTGACGCTCAGGCTGCACCGCGGCCGGGTCACCGCGCTGGTCGGCGAGTCCGGCTCGGGCAAGTCGACGGTGGCCCGCCTGCTGGCGCAGCTCTACCCCCAGACCTCCGGCTCGATCCGGCTGCGCGGCGAGCCGGTCAAGACCAAGGGCGGCAAGCGCTTCCGGGCGTACAGCAAGCGCGTCCAGATGATCTTCCAGGACCCGTTCGCCTCGCTGAACCCCGTGCACACCGTGCGCTACCACCTGACCCGCGCGCTGAAGATCCACGGCAACGCGGGCAAGACGCCGCGGGAGCTGGAGGAGGCGCTGGCCCACCTGCTGACCCGCGTGCAGCTCACCCCGCCCGAGCGGTACGTGGACAAGTTCCCGCACGAGCTGTCCGGCGGCCAGCGCCAGCGCGTGGCCATCGCGCGCGCCCTCGGCGCCGACCCCGAGGTGCTGCTGGCCGACGAACCGGTGTCCATGTTGGACGTCTCGATCCGGCTCGGCGTGCTGAACCTGCTGCGCGACCTCAAGGAACGCCTGCACCTCGCGATCCTCTACATCACCCACGACATCGCGTCGGCCCGCTACTTCGCCGACGAGACGTTCGTGATGTACGCCGGCCGCGTGGTCGAGGGCGGCGACAGCGAGACCGTGACCCAACGGCCCGCGCACCCGTACACGCAGCTGCTGATCGACTCCGCGCCGGACCCCGACCGGCCCGCCGCGCAGGAGAAGGACGGCGGCACGGGCGAGCCCCCGTCGCTGATCAACCCGCCCGACGGCTGCCGGTTCAACCCGCGGTGCCCGTCCGCCATGAAGGTCTGCGCGGAGAAGGTCCCGCCGCGGTTCGCCATCGGCGACGGGGACGGGCACTTCGCGGCCTGCTGGCTCTACGGCGACGGCCTGTCCGACGGTGACAAGGTCGCGCTCCGCGTCCTGGAGGCGCCGTGAGCTACCTCCTCAAGCGGATCGCGTTCTACCTGTTCACCGCGTGGGCCGCGATCACCATCAACTTCTTCATCCCGCGCGTCATCCCCGGCGACCCGGTGCAGGCGCTGATCACGCGGTCGCGCGGCCAGATGACCACCGAGGCCGTGCAGTCGCTGTACGTGCTGTTCGGGCTGGACAAGGACGCGAGCCTGGTCGAGCAGTACTTCACCTACCTGGGCCAGCTGCTCGGCGGCGACCTCGGCCTGTCGTTCACGTACTTCCCGTCGCCGGTGTCGCAGGTGCTCGGCGACGGCCTGCCGTGGACGCTCGGGCTGGTCGGCATCACCACCGTGCTCGGCTTCCTCATCGGCACCGCGCTGGGCACCGGCATCGGCTGGCGGCGCGGCTCGTGGGCCGACGCGCTGATCCCGGTGACCACGTTCGTGTCGTCCATCCCGTACTTCTGGCTCGGCCTCATCGCGATCGCGCTGCTGACCGGCCCGGACAGCTTCTTCCCCGCCTCCGGCGCCTACGACAACGGCCTGGTGCCCAACCCGGACCTGGAGTTCGTCGGCAGCGTGCTGCGGCACGGCATCCTGCCCGCGTTCACCATCCTGATCTCGTCCATGGCGGGCTGGATCCTGTCCATGCGCAACATGATGGTCACGGTGGCCTCCGAGGACTACGTGACCGTCGCGCACGCCAAGGGCCTGTCCGACCGGCGCGTGATGCTGTCCTACGCGGCGCGCAACGCGCTGCTGCCGAACGTCTCCGGCTTCGCGCTGTCGCTCGGCTTCATCGTCGGCGGCACGCTGCTGGTGGAGATCGTGTTCTCCTACCCGGGCCTGGGCCTGCAGCTGTTCCAGGCCGTCGGCGCCAAGGACTACCCGCTCATGCAAGGGATCTTCCTGATCATCACGCTGTCCGTGCTGCTGGCGAACTTCCTCGCCGACGTGGCCTACCTCGCGCTCGACCCGCGCACCCGACGGGAGGGCTGAGCCGTGACCGTGGTTCCCACCACCGGGACCGCCACCCCGGTCGCCGCGCCCGTGAAGCGCCGCAGGCTGCGGTTCGTGGCCAACCCCAAGGCCACCGTCGGCCTGGTCATCCTGGGCTTCTTCGCCCTGGTCGCGATCATCGGGCCGTGGATCGCGCCCTACGACCCGTCCGGGCGCGGCAACGACCTGCTCCAGGCGCCGTCGGCCGCGCACTGGTTCGGCACCACCCACCTCGGCCAGGACATCTTCAGCCAGGTCGTGGTCGGCACGCGCAGCGTCATGGTCGTCGGCTTCGTCGCGGGCGTCGTGGCCACGATCCTGTCGATCCTGGTCGGCGTCACGTCCGGTTACCTGGCGGGCGCGGGCAGCGAGGCGCTCTCCGCGCTGTCCAACGTGTTCCTGGTGCTCCCGGCGCTGCCGCTGATGATCATCATCACGTCGACGCTGCCGGAGACGGGCACGCTCACCATCGCCCTGGTCATCGGCCTCACCTCGTGGGCCTGGGGCGCACGCGTGCTCCGCGCGCAGACGCTGTCGCTGCGCGGCCGCGACTACGTGGAGGCCGCGCGGGCGACCGGCGAGAAGACGTGGCGGATCATCCTGTTCGAGATCCTGCCCAACCTCACCGCGGTCATCGCCTCCGGCTTCGTCGGCACGGTCATCTTCGCGGTGACCCTGGAGATCACGCTGGCGTTCATCGGCATCGGCGCGGGCGGCGACTGGAACTGGGGCACCGTCCTGTACTGGGCGCAGAGCCAGCAGGCCCTCGCTCAGGGCGCGTGGTGGTGGTTCGTCCCCGCGGGCCTGGCCATCGCGCTGCTGGGCACCGCCCTGTCGCTGGTGAACTTCGGCATCGACGAGTTCGTCAGCCCGCGCCTGCGCGGCGGCGGCAAGACCAACGTCAAGACCGCCGACGGCCACACGGTCCGGATGCGGGTCGGCTTCACGCCGGTCCTCGCGACGAAGGCCCGGTCCGAGGGAAGGGAGACGCCGTGACCGACGCGGTGCTGGAGATCCGCGGCCTGAACGTGGACTACGGCCTCGGCGAGGAGGCCGTGCACGCGATCCGCGACGTGGACCTCACGCTGCACCGGGGCGAGGTCCTCGGCCTCGCCGGCGAGAGCGGCAGCGGCAAGTCGACCCTGGCCTACGGCCTGACCAGGCTCCTGCCACCTCCGGGCGTGATCACCGGCGGCGAGGTGCTCTACCACCCCGACGGCGGCGACCCGGTCGACGTGCTCCGGATGGACCACGCCGCGCTGCGGAGGTTCCGGTGGGCCGAGACCGCGATCGTGTTCCAGGGCGCGATGAACTCGCTCAACCCGGTGCACCGGATCTCCACCCAGCTCACCGACGTGATCAAGGCGCACGACCCGCGCGGCAGCGGCGCGTCCCGGCTGGCCCGCGCCCGCGAGCTGCTGCACCTGGTCGGCATCTCCGCCGACCGGCTGGACAGCTACCCGCACCAGCTCTCGGGCGGCATGCGGCAGCGCGTGATGATCGGCATGGCGCTGGCCCTGGAGCCGAAGGTCGTCATCATGGACGAGCCGACCACCGCGCTGGACGTGGTGGTGCAGCGGCAGATCCTGCGCCAGCTCGTCGAGCTGCGGGAACGGCTCGGGTTCTCGGTCGTGTTCATCACCCACGACCTGTCGCTGCTGGTCGAGTTCTCCGACCGGATCGCGATCATGTACGGCGGTCGGATCGTGGAGGAGGCGGCCTCGGCCGACCTCTACCGCGACCCGCTGCACCCCTACAGCCACGGCCTGCTCAACTCGTTCCCCGCGCTGCGCGGACCGAAGCGCGAGCTGACCGGCATCCCCGGCTCACCGCCCGACCTGCGCGCCATGCCCGCGGGCTGCGCGTTCCACCCACGCTGTCCGCACGCAATGGAGCGTTGCGGTGTGGAGGTCCCGGTGCTCGGCGTTCCCCCCGAGAAGAACCACGCGGCACACGAGGGGCCCGCCGACCGCACCGTGGCCTGCTGGCTGCACCCCGTTCACGACAACGGGCTCTGAACCCGTTCACGACAACGGGTTCCGACTCCAGAGGAGATCAATGGACACCACGGCGCCGACCGTCGGGCTCGACCCCGCGATCGACACCCTGCCCGCCTCGTTCCGCTGGGGCGTGGCGACTTCCGCGTACCAGATCGAGGGGGCCCACGAGGAAGACGGTCGGGGACCATCCATCTGGGACACCTACTGCCGCACACCCGGCATGGTGCACAACGCCGACAACGGCGACATCGCGTGCGACCACTACCACCGCATGCCCGAGGACGTCGCGCTGATCGGCTCCCTCGGCGTGGACACCTACCGGTTCTCCGTCGCCTGGCCGCGCGTGCAGCCGGGCGGCAAGGGCCCGGTCAACGCGCCCGGCATGGCGTTCTACGACCGGCTGGTCGACGAGCTGCTCGGCAAGGGCATCACCCCGTGGGTCACGCTCTACCACTGGGACCTGCCGCAGGAGCTGGAGGACGCGGGCGGCTGGCCGGTGCGCGACACCGCCTACCGGTTCGCCGACTACTCGATGCTCGTCTTCGACGCGCTGTCGGACCGGGTGCGCCACTGGACCACGCTCAACGAGCCGTGGTGCTCGGCGATGCTCGGCTACTACGAGGGCCGCCAGGCGCCCGGCAGGCAGGACTTCGAGGCCGCCATCCACGCCGTGCACCACCTGCTGCTGGGCCACGGCCTGGCCACCCGGCGGATGCGCGAGGCGGCCACCGAGCCGATGGAGTTCGGCATCACGCTCAACATGAGCCACGCGAGCCCCGCCACCGACAGCGCGGCCGACCACGACGCGGCCCGCCGCGCGGACGGCCTGTCCCGCCGGATCTACCTCGACCCGCTCGTGCGCGGGCACTACCCGGCCGACGTGGTGGACGACCTGGCCGCGCGCGGGGTGAAGATCCCCGAGGAGCCGGGCGACCTGGAGGTCATCAAGCAGCCCATCGACGTGCTGGGCGTGAACTACTACTCCAGCTCGAAGTTCTCCGGCGTGGACGAGGACGGCAACACCGCCGACGCCGACGGCGTGCCGGTCTGCCGGGAGGTCCGCTACGGCCGCCCGGTCACCGCGATGGACTGGGAGATCGTGCCCGAGGGCTTCACCAACCTGCTCGTGCAGATCGGTGAGGAGTACCCGGGCGTGCCGATGGTCATCACGGAGAACGGCGCCGCGTTCGACGACAAGGCAGACGACAGCGGTTTCGTGCAGGACGACGACCGCACCGCCTACCTGGAGTCGCACATCGCGGCCGTGGCCAAGGCCCGCACGGCGGGCGCGGACGTGCGCGGGTACTTCGCATGGTCGCTGATGGACAACTTCGAGTGGTCCTACGGCTACGACAAGCGGTTCGGCCTGGTGCACGTGGACTACGACACCCAGGTCCGCACCCTGAAGAGCAGCGCGCTGTGGTACCGGGACACGATTCGCCGCGTCCGGGGCAGCTGATGGAACGGCCGAAGGGCCGGAGGGGAGTTCTCCCTCCGGCCCTTCGGCTTTTTCCGTCAGCGCCGGTAGACGCCGAGCTCGTAGAGCGAGTAGCCCCACCCGGTGCCGCGCTGCGTGGCGTGCAGCCGCACGTACCGGCCGGTCGCCGTGACGTCGATCGAGTCGACGCCGCCGTTGCCGGTCGTGGTGCCGTACACCGGACGCCAGGTGGCGCCGTCGTCGGACACCTGGATCTCGTACGCCCGGCCGTACGCGCCCTCCCACACCAGCTGCACGTGCTGGAACGTGGTCACCGCGCCGAGGTCGACCCGCAACCACTGCGGGTCGGACCAGTCGGTGGCCCAGCGGGTGCCCGCGTTGCCGTCCACGGCGTTGGCCGGCGGGAACGGCGCGCCGTCGCCCACCTGCTGGTAGGACGACGCCGCGGTCGGCTTGCCCCGCGCCACGTTCACGCCCGCCGGCTGCGGCGCGACCACCCGCACCGACTTCGTCTCGATGCCGATGTTGCCGCGGCCGTCCTCGGCCATCACGTACACCTTCCACACCCCGAGCCGATCGGGCGCGGTGACGGTCAGCCGGTTGCCGTCGACCTGCACGGGCGTGAAGCCCAGGCCGCCGCTGTTGTCGACGTACTTGCTGTTGAACGCCGCCGACCAGGTGATCGGGTCGCCGTTCGGGTCGCTCACGGCCACGTCGACGGTCAGCCGCGCGCCGGCCGGGACGCTGGTCGGCAGGTTCATCGCGGTGATCACCGGCGGGGTGTTGGCCGGGCTCGCGCCGCCGAACGCCCGCTGCACCGCGTAGAACGACAGCCGCTTCTTGCCCGCCGGGGTCAGGTTGAACCACACCGCGCCGAAGTCGTACTCCGTGCCGTAGTGGAACAACGTGCCGCCGAACGACACCCCGGCGTGCCCGGTGATGCAGTCCCACGCCCTGGTGTAGCCGTCCCGCTTCTGCACGTCCGTCGGCTCGCTGGGCACGCCGTTGACGTCGTCGGGCACCTCCCACTCGCCGGCCGGGCCGGCCTCGGTCAGGATGTACGGCTTGGTGTGGCCGCCGTTGATCCAGTCCTGCCGGACCTGGCACACGTTGCCGTAGGAGTTCACCGAGTACAGGTCGAGGTCGGGCGCGTGCGCCTTGAGGTAGGTCCACGCGCCGGTCCACGCGTCGGTGTTGGTGACGGGGTGGTTGGCGTCGACGGCGTGGATGGCGCGCGCGGCCTCGTTGACGTACTTGGCGTACGCGACGCGCTGGTTCTCCAGCTCCGCGCCGGAGTAGCAGTTCTGCAGGCCCAGGATGGACTCGTTGCCGACGTTCCACATGAGCACGCCGGGGTGGTCCTTGTAGGTGGTCACCCACTGCCGGATGGTGTTGAGCATGTCGGACTTGTAGGTGGCGTCGGTGACGTAGTCGACGCAGCCGCCGGAACCGGGGCCGCCGCCGGGCTGCAACCAGAAGCCGTTCATCACCCTGATGCCGTTGGCCGCCGCCGCGTCCAGCAGGGGCCTGGTGGAACCGTCGGTGCCCCAGGTGCGCAACGTGTTGACGCCCATGGACTTCAGCTCCGGCATGTACCGGGCCGCGTCCGCCGCCGGCGGGCCCCAGGTGAGGCCCTTCACCGTCCACGGCCGACCGTCCACCACGAGCTGCCAGTTGCCCTGGGAGCCGGTGACGTGCACGCCCGTGCCCGGCGGGGGAGTGTCGCCCTGCGTGCCGAAGACGCGGAACTCCCACAGGGAGTAGCCGTAGCCGTTGGCGCGCTGGGTGCCGTAGACGCGGACGTACCGGCCCGACCCGGTGACGGCGAAGCCCTGCTTGCCGCCCGTGCCGGCGGTCGTGGTGTGCACGGTGGTCCAGGCGTTGCCGTCGGCGGAGACCTGGACCTGGAACGAGGTGGCGTACGCGGCTTCCCAGTCGAGCTCGACGCGGCTGAGGGTCGAGGCGGCGCCGAGGTCCACCCGCAGCCACTGCGGGTCGCTCCACGCGCTGGCCCACCTGGTGCCGGCGTTGCCGTCCACGGCCGCCGACGCGGGTGTGCCCGCGCCCTCGGTCGAGGACGCCGTGGCCGGCTTGCCCTGGGAGAGCAGCACGGGTGCGGCGTTCGCGGTGCCCGGGACCACGGCGAGTCCTATGAGCAGCGCGAGTGCCGTGCTGACGGATCGGAGGCGGTGCATGGCGTCTCCTGCCGGATTGTCGGATCGAGGTGCGGGAGAGCGCTCTCTCAACCCGGCTTGAAGTGTTACGAACTGACTACGGATCTGTCAATGCGCCGCCCCTTGACACCTCGATGGCGGGCGGGCAACCTCAATCGGGAGAGCGCTCTCCCAGCCACGTTCCCACGTCGGCAGGAGGACAAAGGTGTCCCGAACACTCCGCACCCTGGCCGCGACCGCCGCGGCCGGCCTACTCGCGACCGCCCTGACGGTCGTCACCCAACCGGCCCAGGCCGATGAGCTGGTCACGCACCACGAGTTCCAGGCCAACTGCTCGGTCACCGCGCACCGGCCGGACGACCCGATCGTCTTCCCCGGGCTGCCCGGCGCGTCGCACATGCACACGTTCTTGGGCAACAGCTCCACCAACGCGAGCAGCACCACCGCGTCGCTGAAGGCCGGGCAGACCAACTGCAAGACCCCGGACGACAAGTCGGCGTACTGGTTCCCCTCGCTCTACAACGGCGACCAGCTGGTCGTGCCCGACTTCCCCCAGGTCATCTACTACAAGTCGGGGATCCTGAAGTACCAGGAGGTCCGGTCGTTCCCGGCCGGGATCCGGTTCGTGGTGGGCAGCCCCACGGCGACGCAGGAGCAGTTCCGCACCGCGCCCGGCGCGGTCGAGGGCTGGGAGTGCGGCAACAGCGCCCACAACTGGGACTTCCCGTCCTACTGCCCGCCGGGCAGCCAGCTCAACGTCCGCTACCAGGCCCCGAGTTGCTGGAACGGGCGCGACCTCGACTCGGCGGACCACAAGTCGCACATGGCGTACCCGGACCGGGCGACGCTCGTGTGCCCGGCCACGCACCCGGTGCCCGTGCCGATGCTGGAGTTCAAGATCGCCTTCCCGGTGTCGGGCGACATGTCACGCGTGCGGCTGGCCAGCGGACGCGGCTACACCTGGCACTACGACTTCATGAACGCGTGGGACGGCCCCACGTTGCAGGCGCTGGTCAGCCACTGCGTCAACGGCGGCCTGCAGTGCGACCCGCGCGGGTACGACCAGTACAAGCCGCACCGGGGCGCCGCCCTCGGGCCGGACTACCGGCTGCCGCGGTGACGACGATCCCGTCCACCCCGGGGCGCTTCCGAGCGCTCTGGGGTGCCGCCCTGCTGGTGCTGGCCGCGTGCGCGCCGGCGCCGACCCCCGCGCCGCCGGCCCCGGCGTCGCCGTTCAACGCCACCGACACCGCGTGGATCCAGCTGATGATCCCGATGAACGAGCAGCTGCTGCCCGCGCTCGCCCTCGCGCCGCCCGAGCTCGCGCCGTTCGCGGCGGAGCTGGCCGAGTCGCACGGGCGGGAGCTGGCCCAGCTCAAGCGGTTGCGCGAGCGCGCCGGGCTGTCGGGCGACAACCCGCACGCCGGCCACCAGATGCCCGGCCTGGTGTCGGAGGCGGACCTGGCCGGCCTGCGCCTGGACCCGGCCGGCCTGCCCGCGAAGCTGCGCGAGCACCTGGAGCAGTCGGCGCTGCTCGCGCGCGGCGAGCAGGACAGCGGCGCGGACCGGGAGACCCGCGACCTGGCGGCGTCGATCGGCGCGGCACGGGCGGCGCAGACCGAGCGCCTGGCCGCCGCGACACCGGGCCACGTTGGGCAACACCGGAGAAACCCGACGCCTCCCGACCGGGCGGACTCGCGCGTAGTTTCGGAATCATGAGTGCTGCGGAACGCGGACGGGTGCGGGTGGAGACCGGGACCAAGCGGGTCCGGGCCTTCCTGGCGGGCGAACTGGTCGTGGACACCACGCGGCCGGTGCTGGTGTGGGAGATGCCCTACTACCCCACGTACTACTTCCCGGCGGAGGACGTCCGGGCTGACCTGGTGGCGACCGGCGAGGTGAAGCGGTCGCCCAGCCGGGGCAACGGCCAGTTGTTCGACGTGAAGACCGGCTCGGCGTCGGCGTCGGGCGCGGGGCTGCGGTACCCGGACTCGCCGCTGGAGGCGCTGCGCGGCCTCGTCCGGCTGGACTGGGACGCGATGGACGAGTGGTTCGAGGAGGACGAGCCGGTCTACGCCCACCCGCGCGACCCCTACACCAGGGTCGACGCGCTGCAGAGCAGCAGGCACATCCGGGTGGAGGTCGGCGGCGTCGAGGTCGCGAACTCCCACCGCCCGGTGATCCTGTTCGAGACCGGGCTGCCCGCCCGCTACTACCTGCCGATGACCGACGTCCGGCTGGACCTCCTGCGGTCGACCGACCTGAGCACGAGCTGCCCGTACAAGGGCACCGCCGAGTACTGGTCCGTGGTCGTCGGCGACCAGACGCACGAGAACGTCGTCTGGGGCTACCGCAACCCGCTGCCGGAGAGCAGGCCGCTCGCGGGTCTGGTCGCGTTCTACAACGAGAAGGTCGACACTTACGTCGACGGCGTCCTGGAGGAGCGGCCGCGCACCCACTTCGCCTGAACGCCTCCCACGATTCCGGGGCGCCGCCCGGACGGCGGATGGTAGTGCCTGATCAAGACGGGAACGCTAGCGCCCATGGACGTCTTCCCCTCCACCCCGAGGGCACACCGGAACCCCGTGGTCGTCGCTCGGAAGATGGCTCTGCTCAAAGCGCCCCACCTGGCGAAGTTGACGGAGTTCGCGCAGCGCATCGCCACCGAGCGCAAGGCCGACGTGCCGCTGTTCGACCCGGCGAGCGGCGGCGTGAACGCCAAGGTCCTGCTGCTGCTGGAGTCGCCCGGGCCCGCGTCGTCGGGCTCGGGCCTCAACTCGCCGGACAACGACGACCCGACCGCGGCCAACGTGTTCGCCGCGATGGCCGAGGCGGGCCTGTCCCGGCGGGTGAGCCTGAGCTGGAACGTGGTGCCCTGGTACCTGTCCGGCCGCGAGCCGTCGCCCGCCGACCTGCGCGCGGCGGTGCCGTACCTGGTGGAGCTGCTGCGGATGCTGACCTCGCTCAAGTCGGTCGTGGTGCTGGGCAGGCCCGCGGGCACGGGCTGGACGCTGTCCGGCCGCGGCCACAAGCTGAAGGTGTTCAACGCGCCCCACCCGTCGCCGCTGTCCATCAACCGCGACCGGGCGGGCCGGTGGCCGCAGCTCGTCGAGGCCTGTCGGCAGGCGGCCAAGGCGGCCGACTGAGCGCTCAGCCGCGCCCGACCGCCCGCCCGACCCGGTCGTGCAGCTCGCGCAGGTGCCGGACCAGCTCGGGCGGCTCGTGCACCTCGAACTCGCAACCCAGCTGCACCAGGTGGAACGCGAGGTACTCCACCGTGTCCAAGAAGTTCCGGAGCACGCACGTCCGCTCGTCGACGACCTCGACGTCCGCGCCGGGGAACCTGGCCCGCACGTCACGGGCGGGCAGGTGGACCGTCGCCACGGCGGTGTAGGTCGGCGCCCGGCTGAGCATGTGCTCCGCCAGGTAGGCGGCCGGGTCGTCGGAGGGCAGGGTGCGCGGCGCGAACCGGGCCCCGGTGGGGGACAGCGCGGTCATCCGGTCGACCCGGAAGAACCGCCAGTCGTCGCGCTCCGGGTCGAACGCCACCAGGTACCAGCGCCGCCCGGACGGCACCAGGTGCAGCGGCTCGACGTGCCGCCTGCTCTCCGCGCCGTCCGCCGCCGAGTACCGGAACCGCAGCCGTTCCCGGTTCGCGATGGCGGACGCCAGCACGGTCAGGTGCTCGGGGTCCACCGTCACCCCGTCGGCGCCGAGCACCACCGGCAAGGTCGCCGCGCCCAACGCGGCCACCCGCCGCCGCAACCGCGACGGCAGCACCTGCTCCAGCTTCGCCATGGCCCGCAGGGACGCCTCCTCGATGCCCGACACGGTCTGCCGCGCCGCCGTGCGCAACCCGACCGCGATCGCCACGGCCTCCTCGTCGTCCAGCAGCAGCGGCGGCATCGCCGTGCCCGCGACCAGCCGGTAGCCGCCCTCGGCGCCCATCGACGCCTCGACCGGGTAACCGAGCTCGCGCAGCCGGTCGACGTCGCGGCGGATCGTGCGCGGGCTGACCTCCAGCCGCCGCGCCAGCTCGCTGCCCGGCCACTCGCGGGGCATCTGGAGCAGGGACAACAGGGAGAGCAGCCGGCCCGCGGTGTCGGTCACCCGACCTAGCTTCGCACGCCGAAGACGTCCATCAGCTCCGCCGGCGCGACTTCCTCGAGCTGGGCGTACGTGCACGACTCGGGCGTGCGGTCCGGGCGGAAGCGGACCAGCCTGCTCGTGTGCCGGAACCGCCGTGCCTGCAGGTGCTCGTAGCGCACCTCGGCGACCAGTTCCGGCCGCAGCGGCTCCCAGGTCAGCGTCTTGGTCGGGTTCCACCGGCTCTGCGCGCCGGGCGTGGCGGCGTCGATCGCGGCCCACTCCGCCCACGGGTGGTCGGCCAGCGCGTCCTCCCGGTACGGCGCCAGCTCCGCCAGCAGCTCACGGCGGCGCGCGGCGGTGAAGCTGCTGGCCACGCCGACGTGGTGCAGCGAACCCGCGTCGTCGAACAGCCCGAGCAGCAGCGAGCCGACGCCGACCCCGTCCTTGTGCGGCCGGAACCCGGCCACCACGCAGTCGGCCGTCCGCTCGTGCTTGACCTTCCACATCACCCGCTTGTCCTGCTCGTACGGCAGGTCGGTCCGCTTGGCCACCACGCCGTCGAACCCCGCGCCCTCGAACCGGGTGAACCAGTCCTCGGCCTGGTCGGGGTCGTCCGTCGCGGGCGTCAGGTACAGCCCCGGCACGTCCCGCAGCACGCCCTCCAGCAGCCGTCGGCGTTCGGCGAACGGCACCGCGGTCAGGTCCCGGTCCTCCAGCGCGAGCAGGTCGAACGCGACGAACGCGGCCGGCGTGTCGACGGCCAGCTTGCGCACCCGCGACGCGGCCGGGTGCAGCCGCAGTTGCAGCAGGTCGAAGCTCAACCCGTCGGGCGTGACGATGACGATCTCGCCGTCCACCACGCACCGCGGCGGCAGCCCCGCCAGCAGCACCTCCACCACCTCGGGGAAGTACCTCGTCAACGGCCGGTCGTTGCGGGAGCCGAGCTCCAGCTCCTCGCCGTCGCGGAACACGACGCACCGGAACCCGTCCCACTTCGGCTCGAAGACGAGCCCGGGCTCGCGCGGCACCGCGTGCACGGCCTTGGCGAGCATCGGCCGCACGGGCGGCATCACGGGGAGGTCCACGGGCCCGAGCGTAATTCGAAGTGGAGGAATTCACCGTGGTGCGGAATCGAGGGCCGAAGTTGTCCGCAATGCGTCTTAGGGTGGTGTCACCACTGAGGCGGAAGGCAGAACCAGACCATGAACACCACCCTCTCGACCGAGCTCACCGACCTGCTGACGAGCCTGGACAGGCACCGCGGGTTCCTCCGCGTCACGGTGCGCGGGCTGAGCGACGAGCAGGCGCGGCAGACGCCCACGGCGAGCGCGCTCTCCCTCGGCGGCCTCATCAAGCACGTCCGCGCCGTGGAAGAGGGCTGGATGCGCTTCGCGGTCGGCGGCGCGGAGCTGATGGAGAGCGTGCCGGCGGACTGGGAGAACGGCTTCCGCATGCTGGAGCACGAGACGCTGGCCGGGCTGCTCGCGGACTACGAGGAGACGGCGGCGAAGACCGAGCGGCTGCTCGCGGACCTGGACCTGGACACCGCCCACCCGCTGCCCGTCGCGCCGTGGTTCGAGCCGGGCGTCTCGTGGACCGTCCGCCGCGTGGTGCTGCACCTGATCGCCGAGACGTCCCAGCACGCCGGGCACGCGGACATCATCCGCGAGACCCTCGACGGTCAGAAGACGATGGGCTGACCAGGAGGACACCATGACACCCGACCCGACCACCGCGCGGCCCGGCCGCCCGCCCGTCGTCGACCCGGCCACCTGGCAGGCCGCCCGCGACGAGCTGCTGGTCCGCGAGAAGGCGCACACCCGCGAGGGCGACGCCCTCGCCGCCGCCCGCCGCCGACTGCCGATGGTGGAGTTCGACGGCGCGGTCGAGGTCGTCGGACCCGACGGCCCGGTCCCGTTCCTGGACCTGTTCCAGGGCCGCGACGAGCTCGTCGTCTACAAGCACATGTGGTACGACGGCGCGCCGCACCAGGGGCAGTGCGAGGGCTGCACCACCACGGCCTGGCACCTGAAGGACGCCGTGTACCTCAACGCCCGCGGCGTCTCGTTCGCCGTCCTGACCACGGGCCGGTGGGACGAGGTGGCCGCCTACGTCGAGTTCATGGGCTACACCCAGCCCTGGTACTCGGTGCGCGACCTGGCCGCGCCGGTCGGCGACAGCATGGGGCACCTCACCTGCTTCCTGCGCGACGGCGACCGCACGTTCCTCACCTACTCCACGACCGGCCGCGGCAACGAGCGGGTCAACGGGTCCCTGGGCCTGCTCGACCTGACGCCCTACGGCCGCGGTGAGGCCTGGGAGGACAACCCCGACGG
Organism: Actinosynnema sp. NPDC037264; assembly: GCF_055603705.1. NCBI lineage: Bacteria > Bacillati > Actinomycetota > Actinomycetes > Pseudonocardiales > Pseudonocardiaceae > Actinosynnema > Actinosynnema sp. NPDC037264. Next base: position 211,469 of record NZ_JBVJVK010000002.1, read on the forward strand.
GTGGCCGGCGGGCCGGGACGCGTGCTGGTCCTGGCGCGCGGACGCGGACGGGACCGCCACCTGGGGCCCGACCAGCCGCCCCGTGCCGCAGTGGACCCGTCCCGGCGCGCTCCCGGTCGACACCCTCGGCCGGGAGCGGCACCACCACTAGGGACGGCGGTCAGAAACGGCAGTAGCGGCGGATCAGGTCGGCGTGCGAGGGGTAGAGCGGGGCGAGGGTGTCGGCCTCGCCGAAGCTGACCACGTCGTCGTCGTAGGGCGGCACGACGACCGTGCCGACGATCGACCAGTCGCCATCCGGCTCGGAGGCCTGCCACACCCCGGCGGGCACGACCACCTGCGGCCGTTCGCCCGCGGCGAGGTCCGGGCCCAGCACCGGCGTCGTCACCGTGCCGTCCGGGTGCAGCAGCAGCATCCGCAACGCTGCGCCGCGGTGGTAGGAGTAGATCTCCAGGTGGTCCAGCCGGTGCATGCCGGAGAACTCGCCCTCCCGCAGCAGGTAGTAGATCGCGGACGCCTCGGGCGAGCGCCACGACTGCGCCCACCACCCTCCCTCGACCTGTAACTCGACCATCCCCAGCGTCTTGATGACGTCCTCGATGCTCATGTCAGCTCCGCCTCCACCGATCCGTGCACCACGACCATCCCCTTGCCGAGCCGCTTCGCCGTGTACATCGCCGCGTCCGCCGTGCCGAGCAGGTCGTCGGCGGTCAACGACGGGTCGAACGCCTCGCGGTGCGAGATCCCGATCGACGCCCGGATCACGTGCGAGCCGTTCGCCGTGCGGTGCGGCTCGTCCAGCGCGCCGAGCACCCGCCGCCCGATCTCCTCCGGCGGCTGCGGGTAGCCGTCGACCAGCACGCCGAACTCGTCGCCGCCCAACCGCGCCACCACGTCCTGCGACCGCACGCAGGCCTGCAACCGCGACGCCACGATCCGCAGCACCGCGTCGCCCTCGGCGTGGCCGAAGTTGTCGTTGACGTCCTTGAACCCGTCCACGTCGATGAACAGCACCACCACCGGCGACGTCCCGGCCAGCGCCGCGTCCAGCCGCTCCCGGAACAGCGCGCGGTTCGGCACCCCCGTCAGCGGGTCGTGGTAGGCCTGGTGCCGCAGCCGTTCCCGGCTCTCCCGCAGCTGCTCCAGCAGCTTCACGTTGTCGATCAGCGTCAGCAGCTGCCGCGCGATCACCAGCAGCACCACGCCGAGCCCGACGTAGATCTCCAGCGGGTTGAGCCGCACGCCGGTCGCCGTGCCGACCACGATGAACAGGCCCGTGACCAGCATCGGCAGGTACGGCACCAGCAGGTGCAGCAGCTCGCCCGCGCGCAGCCTGGCCGCGCCGACCCGCTCCCGCGCGGCGTTGCTCGGCGCGATGGAGCTGAGGAAGAACAACGCCGGGCACACCATGAACCCGATGTCGGCTGCCGTCGGGATGGCCGTGGCGCCCTTGCTCACCAGGTACGCGAACACCCAGCCCGACGCCGACTGCGCCAGGCCCGCCAACGCGATGAACAGCACCGGCAGCTGCCGCACCGAGCGGTGCGTCCACGACGACACCAGCAGCACGACCAGCATCACCAGGTAGGCGGCCGGGTGCGCCACGACGGTCGCGAAACCCGGGCCGGAGGTGGCCCACGCGCGGACCATCGACTCCAGCAGCGACACCCACGTGAGCACGAACAGCGAGCCGACCACGATCAGCCCGTCCAGCGCGACGACCAGCTTGCTGCGGTGGCCGGGCAGCTTGCCCGACCCGCCGTGCGCCAGCACCAGGACCGCGCACAGCGTCAGCCCGGGCACGAGCATGAACCCGATCGGCGCCAGCGTGGACGAGGGCAGCGCCACCCCGAGGAACACCTGGCCCCAGATCCACACGGCCAGCCCGACGGCCAGGCTCGCCATCGCCGCGACCATCCACAGCCGCCAGCGGCGCGCCACCCCCTGCCGCGCCCGCGCGGCCCGCCAGTACGACACCATCGCGGCGACCGAGGCGAGCAACTGGGTGAACTTGTCGATCGCGACGGACGTCGGCCGGTCGAGCACCCCGGAGACCACGAGGCTGACGACGCAGACGACCAGGGCGCAGACGGCGACGGAGACGACGCCGAACCGCCTCAGGGTCATGGCACCCCGCTCATGCCGCCACTGGAGTCGATCAGTTGACCGAGCCACTGTAGTGACCTCGTGACGCTGTGTCGATCGGGGGGTGCCTGTTCGTCACCGTGCGCGTGTCACCGGGCCGTCCGCCGTGATCACCCTCTAAGGTTCGAACTGGTGTTCGTCGGCGGTTGAGGGGACCAGCGTGCGCGTGTTCGGAGTCGACCCCGGCCTGACCCGGTGCGGGTTCGGGGTGGTCGACGGCGGTCCCGGCCGGACCGTGCGGCTGGTCGCCGTGGACGTCGTGCGCACGCCCGCGGACGAGGACCTGGCGCGGCGGCTGCTCCAGCTCTCCGACGCGGTCGAGCAGTGGCTGGACCGCTACCAGCCCCAGGTGGTGGCCGTCGAGCGGGTGTTCAGCCAGCACAACGTGCGCACCGCGATGGGCACCGCGCAGGCGGGCGGCGTGGTGGCGTTGTCGGCGGCCCGCCGCGGCCTGCCGGTCGTGTTCCACACGCCGAGCGAGGTCAAGGCCGCCGTCACCGGTTCCGGGCGGGCGGACAAGGCCCAGGTCACCGCCATGGTCACCAAGCTGCTCGGCCTCAAGACCGCGCCGAAGCCCGCCGACGCCGCCGACGCGCTCGCGCTGGCCATCTGCCACCTGTGGCGCGCGCCCATGCGGTCGCGCCTGGAGGAGGCGCAGGCGAGGGCGGCTGAGATCGCCCGGACGCACCGCGCCAAACTGGCACAGGCCGGTGCGAGGGCAGCGGCCGCACCGGGCAAGGCCACACCGATCGACAAGCGGGAAGCAGGTAAGGGTCAGTGATCTCGTCACTGCGCGGGCAGGTGCTGTCCATCGGGCTCGACCACGTCGTCGTCGAGGTCGGCGGCGTCGGCTACGCCGTGCAGGCCACCCCCGCCACGCTGGCCACGCTGCGCCGCGGCGAAGAGACCCAGCTGGCCACGGCGCTGGTCGTGCGCGAGGACTCGCTGACCCTCTTCGGCTTCGCCGACGCCGACGCCCGCGAGCTGTTCGGCCTCCTGCAGACCGTGTCCGGGATAGGGCCGCGGCTGGCGTTGGCGACACTGGCCGTGCTGGAGCCGGACAAGCTGCGCGCCGCCCTGGCCGAGGGCAACATCACCGTGCTCACCCAGGTGCCCGGCATCGGCCGCAAGGGCGCCGAGCGCCTGATCATCGAGCTGCGCGACAAGGTCGGCCGGCTCGAGCCCGCGCCGAGCGCCACCGGCGACGCGGGCCAGGTCCGCGCGCAGGTCACCGAGGCGCTGCTCGGCCTCGGCTTCCCGGCCAAGCAGGCCGAGCAGGCCGTCGACGCCGTGCTGGCCGCCGACGGCGCGCTGGGCACGTCCGAGGTCCTCCGCCGCTCCCTGGCCGCCCTGGGCCGCAAGCGATGAACCACGACGAGGACGACACCCTCAACCCGCTGCCGGATCCCGCCGAGCGGGACCTCGAAACCACCCTGCGGCCGAAGGACCTGCACGAGTTCGTCGGCCAGCCGAAGGTCCGCGAGCAGCTCGAACTGGTCCTCCAGGGCGCGATGCAACGCGGCTCGCCGCCCGACCACGTGCTGCTGTCCGGCCCGCCCGGCCTGGGCAAGACCAGCCTCGCCATGATCATCGCGGCCGAGCTGGGCGCGTCCCTGCGCATCACCTCCGGCCCCGCCCTCGAACGCGCGGGCGACCTGGCCGCGATGCTGTCGAACCTGGTCGAGGGCGACGTGCTGTTCATCGACGAGATCCACCGGATGGCCAGGCCCGCCGAGGAGATGCTCTACCTGGCGATGGAGGACTTCCGGGTCGACGTGGTCGTCGGCAAGGGCCCCGGCGCGACCAGCATCCCGCTCGACATCGCCCCGTTCACGCTGGTCGGCGCCACCACCCGCTCCGGCGCGCTGACCGGGCCGCTGCGCGACCGGTTCGGCTTCACCGGGCACATGGAGTTCTACAGCCCCGAGGAGCTGGAGCTGATCCTGCGCCGGTCCGCCGGGATCCTCGGCGTCGACCTGCGCGAGGACGGCGGCCGGGAGATCGCGGGCCGGTCCCGCGGCACGCCCCGCATCGCGAACCGGCTGCTCCGGCGGGTTCGGGACTACGCAGAGGTGCGCGCGGACGGCGCGGTGACCCTGGAGGTCGCCCGGGACGCCCTGAAGGTCTACGACGTGGACGAACTGGGCCTGGACCGGTTGGACCGGGCGGTCCTGGGCGCGTTGGTCCGTTCGTTCGGCGGCGGCCCGGTCGGCGTCTCCACGCTGGCCGTCGCGGTGGGTGAGGAGCCCACCACGGTCGAGGAGGTCTGCGAGCCGTACCTGGTCCGGGCCGGGATGCTGGCGCGCACGCCCCGTGGTCGGGTCGCCACCGCCACGGCGTGGCTGCACCTGGGCCTGCAGCCGCCGCCCCGGGCGCCTGGGGAGGCCACCCGATCCCTGTTCGACGACGCCACCGAGTGATCGGTATTACTCACCTGGCACAATCGGCAGCGGCACCCCAGAAATTCGGACGTACCGGGCGCTGATCGCGCCCGCCCCGTCCGGTTGATCGGAGAATGATGGACCTGTCCTCCTTGATGTTCCCGCTGCTGCTCGTGCTGCTCGCGGTGCCGCTGTTCCTCAGCGCCCGCAAGCAGAAGCGGGCCGTCGCCGAACAGCAGGCGCTGCTGAACTCCCTGGAGCCGGGTGACCGGGTCATGACCACCTCCGGGCTGTACGCGACGGTGGCCGGCGTGAACGACGAAGACAACACGATCGAACTCGAGATCGCCGACGGCGTCGTCACCACTTGGCTGCGCCAGGCCATTCGCGAGAAGGTTGTCGTGGACACCGAGACCGACGCGGTCGTGGACGACGTCGAGGATGTCGACGACGTCGTGGACGAGACCGCGGACGTCGACCGCGCACAGCAGGAGAGCAAGAAGTAACCAGAAGTAACCAGCGGAGGCCTCGCCTGGAGCCGGCAACTGTCAACGTGCCGACTCCAGGCAGTGACGCGCAGCTCACACCATCAGGGGTACGCTGCGGCCTCGCTGACCTTGTCAACTATCAGGAGACGGACGGACCGTGGCACCTCCGGCCGGGCAAATCCGCCCCGCGAAGTACCTGGGCGCATTTGTCCTCATCGTGGTCGCGCTGTACTCCCTGGTGTTCTTCACCGGGAACGGCAAGGCGACCCCCAAGCTCGGCATCGACCTCCAGGGTGGCACCCGTGTCACGTTGACCGCCCGGGCTCCTGATGGGAAGACGCCGTCGGAGGAGTCGCTCAACCAGGCGCGCACGCTCATCGAGACGCGCGTCAACGGTCTGGGCGTGGCCGGTCCCGAGGTCATCCGCGACGGCACCAACCTGGTGATCACGGTCCCCGGCTCCGACAGCGAGGGCGCGAAGCGCCTCGGCCAGACGGCGAAGCTCAACTTCCGCAAGGTCATCGGCTCGCCGGTGCCCAACGCGCCGGAGCCCGAGCCGACCAGCAGCGCGCCGCCGACCACGTCGGGCTCGGCCGCGCCCCCCGCGAGCGAGGGCAAGGAGCCGACCGAGACCGCGAACTCCGTCGCGCCGACCACGACCGCGCAGGGCCGCCCGGCCCCGGCGTTCGAGGGCCAGCCGACCACGACGCCGCCGGCCGACACCACGACGCCGCCCGCGGACCCGAACGCGCCCGCCGGCGAGCAGCCGCCCACCGAGCCGCAGGTCGACTGCCGCGCGGTCTTCCAGGGCCAGTACTCCGACGACCCGACCAGGGCCATCGAGGAGTCCCGCACCTGCCGGCAGGACCCGCAGCTGACCACGCTGGACGCGCAGACCGTGTCCCAGGCGCTCGCCGCGTTCACCTGCCCCGCGGTCGACCCGCTGATCGGCAACGACGACCCGGCGCTGCCGCTGCTGACCTGCGACCAGGACCGCACCGAGAAGTACGTGCTGGCGCCGGTCACCCCGCCGACCGACGGCAGCGTGAAGGACGACGACTTCAGCCTGTACTCGCGGCTGAGCGGCGAGGACATCGACAACGCGGTGTCCGGCACCGACCCGCAGGGCGCGGGCTTCGTCGTCGACCTCACCTTCAAGGGCGAGGGCGGTGACAAGTGGGGCAAGTTCACCTCGGCGAACGTCTCTCAGCAGGTCGCCGTCGTGCTGGACACGCAGGTCGTGTCCGCGCCGAACATCAACGAGCCCATCCTCGGCGGCTCGACGCAGATCAGCGGCAAGTTCAGCCAGGCCGAGGCGAACAGCCTCGCCAACGTGCTCAAGTACGGCTCGCTGCCGCTGTCGTTCGAGGCCTCCGAGGCCGAGACGGTGTCCGCGACGCTGGGCCTCGCCTCGCTGAAGGCCGGCCTGATCGCCGGTGGCATCGGCCTCGCGCTGGTGTTCGTCTACTGCTTGTTCTACTACCGCCTGCTCGGCGTGCTGACGATCCTGTCGCTCGTCCTGTCCGGTGTGATCGTCTACGCGGTGCTGGTGCTGCTCGGCCGCTGGATCGGGTTCACCCTCGACCTCGCGGGCATCGCCGGTTTCATCGTGTCGATCGGTATCACCGCGGACTCGTTCGTGGTGTTCTTCGAACGACTGAAGGACGAGATGCGAGAGGGCCGGACGTTCCGGTCGGCGGTGCCGCGCGCCTGGGTCCGCTCCCGTCGCACGATCCTGTCCGCGGACATGGTCAGCTTCCTCGCCGCGGCCATCCTGTACGTGCTCGCCGTCGGCCAGGTGAAGGGCTTCGCGTTCACCCTGGGTATGTCGACCGTGCTCGACCTGGTCGTGGTCTTCCTGGTCACGCACCCGCTGGTCAGCATGATCTCCAAGTCGAAGCGCCTGTCCAACCCGAAGCTCTCGGGTCTGGGCGGCGCCGTCCAGGCCGCTGTCGACGACCGCGCGCCGTCGGGTGCGAAGAGCACCGCTGTGAAGGAGGTCTGACGTGACCGAGGCGAAGAAGAGCAACGTTTTCCATCGGCTCTACGTCGGCAACGGCGCGTTCGACATCGTCGGCAAGCGCAAGCGCTGGTACGTGATCTTCGGCATCATCCTGCTGATCTGCGTCCTGTCGATCGTGTTCAAGGGCTTCAACCGCGGCATCGACTTCACCGGTGGCACGCGGATCCAGATGCCCGCGATCAGCTCCTCCGGCACGATCGGCGTCGAGCAGGCCAAGGAGTCGTTCGAGAAGGCCCTCGGCAAGGAGCCGGCCGCCACGCAGACCGTGGGCACCGGCGACTCGGCGACCATCCAGATCCGGTCGGAGACGCTCGACGCCGACCAGGTCCTGAAGCTCAAGACCACGCTCAACGAGGACCTGAAGCCCAACGGCGGCGTGGACGCCATCAGCGACAGCGCCGTGTCCGCCTCGTGGGGCGGTGAGATCACCAGCCAGGCGCTGATCGCGCTGCTCGTGTTCTTCGTCGCGGTGATGATCTTCCTGGCGCTGTACTTCGAGCTGTCGATGGCGCTCGCCGCGCTCGTCGCGGTGCTGCACGACGTGGTGATCACGGCGGGCGTGTACTCGATCGTCGGCTTCGAGGTCTCGCCGGCCACGGTCATCGGTCTGCTCACCATCCTCGGTTTCTCGCTGTACGACACGGTGGTGGTGTTCGACAAGGTCCGGGAGAACACCCGCGGCCTGCTCGGCCTCACCCGCCGCACGTTCGCCGAGGCCGCGAACCTGGCGGTCAACCAGACCCTGATGCGCTCGATCAACACCTCGTTGATCGCGGTGCTGCCGGTGCTGGGCCTGCTGGCGATCGGCGTCGGCCTGCTCGGCGTCGGCACGCTGAAGGACCTGGCGCTGGTGCAGCTCACCGGCATCGTGATCGGCGCGCTGTCGTCCATCTACATCGCGACCCCGATCGCGGTGGACCTGAAGATGCGCGACGCCCGGTACAAGGCGCAGGCCGCCCGGGTGCAGGCGCGTCGGGACAACCTGGCCCGCCGTGCCGCCGCGACCGGCGAAGCGACCGGCGAGGTCGTCAGCGGTGGCGACATCGTGGAGTCGACCGACGACGAGTCGCTGCAGGCCGAGTTGCGCAAGGAGAAGGCCATGGCGGCCGCGGCGGGCGTGCCCGCGCGGACCGGCAAGGCGAGCGACGCGCGACGCCGCCCGACGGGCAAGAAGCACCGTTGAAGCTCGACCGCGCCCTAGGGCTGCTGCGTGAGGTCCCGGACTTCCCCCTGCCGGGGGTCGTCTTCCGGGACCTCACGCCGGTCCTTGCCGACCCGGACGCGCTGCGCGCCGTGGTCGACGCCCTCCAGGACAAGATCCACCCGGACACCCAGGTAGTGGCCGCGATCGAGTCGCGCGGCTTCCTGCTGGGCGCTGCTCTGGGTTACGGCTGGCACTACGGCGTCGTGCCGCTGCGCAAGCCGGGCAAGCTGCCTTCGGTCGCGCACCGCGTGTCCTACGACCTGGAGTACGGGACGGCCACGCTGGAACTGCCGGCGGAGGCCATCGTGCCGGGGCAGCACGTCGTCGTGGTGGACGACGTGCTGGCGACCGGCGGCACCGCCGCGGCGGCGTGCGAGCTGGTCGAACGCGCCGGTGGCGTGGTCACCGGTATCTCGGTCGTCCTGGAGATCCCGGGCTTGGGCGGCCGCGAGCGCCTGGCCGGCCGTGACGTCAACGCCCTGCTGACCGTCTGACCTGCTCACCGTCCGACCTGCTCCGGGTTCACGCCGCGAGGGCGGTGGGTGGTCGGTGGAGGAGGTTCTGGCGGGGTAGTCGGGCGGGGTCGACGTGGCGGGGTGGGATGAACGCGGGCACTCCGCCGGTCATGGTGATCCTCCAGCGTGAGTGGTGGACCAGGCTGTGGTGGGTGCGGCAGAGCAGGACCATGTTGGCGAGGTCGGTGTCGCCGCCGTCGGCCCAGTGCCGGACGTGGTGCGCGTCGCACCACTTCGGCGGTCGGCCGCAGCCCGGGTACGCGCACCCCCGGTCCCTGGCGTGCAGTGCCTTGCGCTGCGCCACGCTGACCGTGCGCTTCGTCCTCCCCAGGTCCAGCACCTCGGAGCCGGCTCCGAGCACGACCGGGATGACCTTGGCGTCGCAGGCGATCCGCCGGGCCTGGGATGCGCTCAAGAAGTGGTCGCCGTCGAGCACCGCGTGCCCCGCGCCGCGCCGCAACGTCTCGAAGTCGAGGGTGACGCTGATGTGGGGGCGTTCCCCGGCTTCGGAGGGCAGGTCACCCGACCGCGAGGCCAGCGATACGAGGTCGCCGAACGCCTCGCCCCACCGGTGCGCCCGGTCCTTCGGGCCGTCGGGTCGGGGTGTGGCGAGTGGTTCGAGCATCGCGGTGAAGCGGGCGCCGGTCTCGGCGGACAGTTCGCCCCAGAACTCCAGTCGCCCGCCGGGCAGGTCTCGCACGTGCAAGGTGTCGGCGGGTTCGGCGGCGGGTTCGTCCCACTCGTCGGCCGCCTCCTGGTCGATCCGGTCCCGGATCCGGTCGGCCAGCCGCCGCACCGCTTGGGGTTCGACGGAGCGGGCGGCCTCGACCAGGATCGCCTCGGAGGAGTCGGGCAGCTTGAGCGTGGTGATCGCCCGGGTCAACTCCCGCAGATGAGCATCGGACAACTCGTGCTCGGCCAACGCCGCACCGACCTCCGGGTGCGAGGGCGGCAGCGGTTGGCCGGTGGGGGTGATCGAGGGCAGGAACAACGCGACCTGCGCGATCCACTGCTTCATCTCGGCGGGGTTCGCCCGTGCCAGGTGTCGGAACGAGTCCACGTCGTAGCCGCACCGGAGCACCTCGGCCAGCAGTTCCAATCGCCGCCGGTGCAACGCCCGCAGGGATGCCTCGACCGAGGTGACGGCGGCGAAGAGGCCGTCCTCGGTGAGCAGCGCGGGCGATGTGTCCATGACCAAATGATATTCGAACGAGCATTCGGCCGGCATCGCTCGATCAAGTGAAACCGTTGCAGCATAAAGACTTTCGCCTACCAGTGGGCGACGCCGAAGTCGCCGATCACGAGCAGGTCCGGCTCGGGCGGCTCGGTCGAGGAGTGCACGGCGGTCTGGAGGGCTTCCGCTTCGAGCACGAGCGCGTCGGCCCCCGCGATGGTGAAGTCGTCGGCCGCCCGCTTGAACCAGAGCAGCGCCGATTCGCGGTCGCCCTGGGCCAGCCGGGCCCGTCCGAGCAGCACGCGGCACTCGCCGCGCTCCTCGGCGATCCCGGTGTCGGCGTCGTACTCGGCGTAGAGCTCGTCGGCCCGGGTGAACTTCGCGACCGCGTTGTCCAGGTCGCCCGTCAGGAGCGCGTGCGCGCCGAGTTCGCGGACGGCCCACGCGACGCCGGCGTTGTTCTCGCACGTGAAGTGCATCTCGACCAGTTGGACGAGGCACCCGGTGATGGCGTCGGCCATGCCGCGGGCGCGGTAGATGCTCGCCAGCAGGTCGAGGGCGAAGGCGTGGTGGGCGAGCCGGTCCTCGGTGGCCAGTTCGAGGCAGAGGTCCCGGCGGATCTCGACCGCGCGCGTGGCCATGGTGGTGGCGGCTTGGAAGAGGCGCATGCGGGCGTAGACCTGCGCGGCGACCTCCAGCGGGACGGCGGCGGACTCCGAGAGGGGGTGGCGCTCGGCGAGGGCGAGGGTCGCGCGGTGCACCTCCAGCGTGGCCGCCAAGCCGTAGCTGTGCGGCACCTCCAGCCACTGGCAGCGGAGGCGCTCCGCCACTTGGTCTACGTTCTCCGTCGTGCGTGCCACCCTATAGTTTGCGGCGCGCAAACCTCTGGCAAGCAATACGGTGAACTCTGCGTGCAAGTCGACTACGCACAGTGGCTAAGGTGATCGTCATGGCGGTAGGAACCACGCGTGCCAAGCGAAGGCTCGGCCGACACGTCAAACCGATCGTGGAACGGGCAGGGCTCAAGCCCGCCGAGGTCGCGGACCTGGTCAAGACGTCGAAGGACACGGTCAACCGACTGCTGTCCGGCGACCACCTGCCGCGTTACCCGACGTTCCTGGCGATCATGATGGTCCTCAAGGCGACCGATGAGGAGCTGGGTGAGGGCACCGCGCTCTGGGAACGCGCGAACGTGGACGCGGTGGTGGTCGAGCACGCCTCCGCTCTCTCGCCGGGTTACCTGCGGTTCCGGATGGACGAAGGAGAGGCGACCGCGGAACGCTCACTCGACCCGACCATGATTCCGGGAATCCTCCAGCTCGGCAGCTACGCCGAAGAGATGGGTCGAGGCGCTCCCGCGTTGACCGCGGGCAAGGGGTGGACCGCCCAAGCGGCTGCCGAGCGTGGTGATCGCCAAGGCTTGCTCTCCCGTGCGGTCAACCCGCTCCAGCTGCACGCGCTGATCGACGAAGCGGCGCTGTACCGCGTGGTCGGAGGCCGTGAGCTGATGTATGAGCAGTTGACGCACCTGTTGACGGTCGCCCAGCAGGACAACGTCACCCTTCAGATCGTCTCCTTCGACACCGGTGCCTATGGCCCGCAGTTCGGCGCGTTGACCCTGCTCGACTACCCCGAGCCCGAGGAACCGCTCTCGGTCTACGTGGAGGGCCACAGCGGGATCAAGGTCGTGGAGAATGAGCGGATGGTGAGCAGGCTGGTCGAGGCTTGGGACGACGTGGCCCGGCTGGCGCTCGATCCGAAGCAATCCGCGAAGTGCATCCGAGAAGTGAGGGACGCCAGGTATGCCTGACCAGCAGGATCGGTGGCGGAAGTCGACCTACAGCTCCACCCAGCCGGACTGCGTCGAGCTGTCCGTGACCGTCGAGTCGACCGCCGTTCGGGACAGCAAGCAGCCGGAAGCGGGGCAGTTGAGGTTCCCCCGGACGAGCTTCGCGGCGTTCCTGGCGGGTCTCAAGAGCGACCAGACGGCGGGTTCAGGCTGGTGAAACCCGACCGGTCGCGCTGATTGACAGGTGCTGCTCGTCGTGTGAACTGCACCGCTCATCGGCTCGTCGCCGGGGTCGGGCCCTCAACGGAGTTATCCTCGGTTCCTAGACCCGAGGAGCGTGGTTGAGCCAGGACACCGAACCCGCCCAGACGTCGCAGCCCGTGCCCGCACGGCCGCCGTCGGCGACGAGGCGCGTGCGCGCGCGGCTGGCACGTCGGATCACCGCCCAGCGCGCCGCGCCGGTCAAGCAGGTGCTCGAACCGCTGGCCGCCGTCCACCGCGACCTGCACCCGAAGGCCGACCTGGCGCTGCTCCAGCACGCCTACGACGTGGCGGAGGAGAAGCACCGCCCGCAGCGGCGCAAGTCCGGCGACCCCTACATCACGCACCCGCTCGCCGTGGCGACGATCCTGGCCGAGCTGGGCATGGACACCACCACGCTGGTCGCCGCCCTCCTGCACGACACGGTGGAGGACACCGACTACTCGCTGGACCAGCTGCGGGTCGACTTCGGCACCGAGGTCTCGCTCCTCGTGGACGGCGTCACCAAGCTCGACAAGGTCAAGCTCGGCGCGGCGGCCGAGGCGGAGACCATCCGCAAGATGGTCATCGCCATGGCCAAGGACCCCCGGGTGCTGGTCATCAAGCTCGCCGACCGGCTGCACAACATGCGCACCATGCGGTTCCTCCCGCCGGAGAAGCAGGCCCGCAAGGCGCGCGAGACGCTGGAGGTGCTGGCGCCGCTGGCGCACCGCCTCGGCATGGCGACGGTGAAGTGGGAGCTCGAGGACCTGGCGTTCGCGATCCTCCAGCCGAAGAAGTACGACGAGATCGTGCGCCTGGTGGCCAACCGCGCGCCGTCGCGCGACACGTACCTGGGCGGGGTGATCACCGAGCTGTCCCAGCAGATGGCGGCGGCCCAGATCACGGCCAAGGTCGAGGGCAGGCCCAAGCACTACTACTCGATCCACCAGAAGATGATCGTGCGCGGTCGGGACTTCGACGACATCCACGACCTGGTGGGCGTGCGCATCCAGGTGGACGAGGTCCGCGACTGCTACGCGGCGATGGGTGTCGTGCACGCGCTGTGGCAGCCGATGCCGGGCCGGTTCAAGGACTACATCGCGCAGCCCCGGTTCGGGGTGTACCAGTCGTTGCACACGACGGTCATCGGACCGGACGGCAAGCCGCTGGAAGTGCAGATCCGCACCTACGACATGCACCGGACCGCCGAGTACGGCATCGCGGCGCACTGGCGGTACAAGGAGACGCGCGGCACGCACAGCGGCAAGGGCGTCGAGGTCGACGAGATGGCCTGGATGCGCCAGCTGCTCGACTGGCAGCGCGAGGCCGCCGACCCCGGCGAGTTCCTGGAGTCGCTGCGGTTCGACCTGGCCGCGCGGGAGATCTTCGTCTTCACGCCGAAGGGCGACGTGGTGACGTTGCCGACCGGGTCCACGCCGGTCGACTTCGCGTACGCCGTGCACACCGAGGTGGGTCACCGGTGCATCGGCGCGCGGGTGAACGGTCGGCTCGTCGCGCTGGAGCGCAAGCTCGAGAACGGCGAGGTCATCGAGATCTTCACCTCGAAGGCGGAGGGCGCGGGCCCGTCCCGCGACTGGCTGTCGTTCGCGGCCTCGCCCAGGGCCAAGGCGAAGATCAAGCAGTGGTTCGCGAAGGAGCGCAAGGAAGAGGCCATCGAGGTCGGCAAGGACGCCATCGCGAAGGAGGTCCGACGCGTCGGGCTCCCGTTGCAGAGGCTGGTGTCGGCCGACTCGATGGGCGCGCTGTCGAAGGAGCTGCACTACCCCGACGTGTCGGCGCTGTACGCGGCCGTGGGGGAGGGGCACACGTCCGCGCGGCACGTCGTGCAGCGGCTGGTGGCGCAGCTCGGCGGGGTGGAGCACGCCGAGGAAGAGCTGGCGGAGCGGTCGACGCCGTCCACGGTAGCGCGGCGGCGGGTCACCGGCGACGCGGGTGTCGTCGTCAAGGACGCGGCCGACGTCTGGGTCAAGCTGGCGCGCTGCTGCACGCCCGTGCCGGGTGACGACATCCTCGGCTTCGTGACCCGCGGTGGCGGCGTGTCGGTGCACCGGACGGACTGCACCAACGCGGACGAGCTGCTCAAGACGCCCGAGCGGCTGCTGGACGTCGAGTGGGCGCCGTCGTCGTCCTCGGTGTTCCTGGTGGCGATCCAGGTGGAGGCGCTGGACCGGCACCGGCTGCTGTCGGACGTGACGAAGGTGCTCGCCGACGAGAAGGTCAACATCCTGTCGGCGTCGGTGACGACGTCGCGGGACCGGGTCGCGGTGTCGCGGTTCTCGTTCGAGATGGGCGACCCGAAGCACCTCGGTCACGTGCTGAAGGCGGTTCGCAGCGTGGAGGGCGTGTACGACGTGTACCGGGTGACGTCGGCGTCGTGACCGGGTGACGTCGGCGTTCTGACCGGCCGACCGCGCCTACGCGTCCGACGCGTCCGACGCGCGGGGCTCGTCCACGGCCAAGGGCTCCTTCTCGGCCTTGGCCGCCAGGAGCAGCACCAGCAGGCCCAGCACGACGGTCGTCACCCCGAGCGCGACCTGGACCCCGGTGATGGCCGACAGCCCTCCGACCGCGGGCCGCATGAGCGCCATCCCGACGTAGCTCGCCCCGATCACCTTCGCCTGGTCCTTGACCGAACCCCGCCCGGCCGCGCTCAGCGCCAACGGGTGGGCGGGTTGCAGGCCCAGCCCGGCCATGGCCAGGCCGATCGCGACGACCGTCACCGAGTCCGACCACGTCGCGGCCACCATGCCGACGATCCCGACGGCCGCCGTGACCCGCAGGACGACCGTCGCGCCGTAGCGGTCGGCCAGCGGACCGCAGACGAAGAGGATGACGGTGGCGCCGGCGATGAAGGTGACGTTCCCGATCCCGTACATCGTCGGCGGGGCGCCCAGTTCGCGGAACACCAGGCTCGCCCAGTCCATCACCGCGAGCTGCATGCCCAAGCCGGCGGCGGCCAGCACGCACAACGCCGTGACGGGCACCTTCCGGCTCGGAGCGGCGTTGCGCACCGGGGTTCGCCGGGGCGCGGGCAGGTACCGCCACACCGCGAGGACGATGAAGCACCCCGCGAGCCCCACCGCGATGGCGTACGGGCCGACGCCGGTCCGCCCGGCGGTCGCCGCACCCGCGCTCGCGCCGAGCAGCGAGCCCAGCGCGGCGGGGATGTCGAGGAAGGTGATCAGCGTGCGGCCGGTCTGCTTCTCGGCGTCGGTGGCGGAGCGGGCCATGCCGAGGTCCAGCAAGGCGTTGACCGCCCCGCTGGCCAGGAAGGCCGCGAACAGCATCGTCCACGAGCCGGCCAGGCCGATCAGCGGCGTCAGCACGCAGAACGACAGGGCTCCCAGCCGGGCGGCGGCCCGTGCGCCGTAGCGGTCGGCGAGGCGGGGCGCCAGCGTGAGGACGACCGCCGTCAGGCCGACCGCCTGGCCGAGGAGGGCCAGCGCCAGGCTCTCGGCGGACAGGCCGAGGGACGTCACGATCTCCGCGTAGCGGGGCGCGAGCGCCGCCGACAGCGCCGTGTTGACGAAGTACAGCCCGCCCAGCGCGATCATCGGCCACAGTGCGGATCGCTGCTTCACAGCCCCCTCCGGTGGCCGGCGCTCCTCACGATCGGATTCGTCACCCGGTCGGCCGTGAAGCCGGGAGACCTCTCGGCGATGCCGGCCAGATCCCCCTTGTGCTCCCGGATCTTCTCGAAGACCCGGTCCAGCCATACCGGGAAGTCGGGGTGCCGGAGGAACTTGTTGTGGATGAAGATCGCCCGGTCGTGCACGAGCGTCGAACCGGGGTAGGAGAGCTCCGCGCCACCGACGCAGGTGCTCCACGCCGGGTCCTGGTGAGTGGGGGTGAAACCCGCTTCCGCCCAGATGCCCTCCGCGGTGAGCGCCAGCCGGAGGTCGTCCGGCGTCAGGCCCCACTCGTCCTCCAGCGCCTCGGTGCACAGCATGTAGAGGCAGAAGAAGGGCGGGTACTCGGCGTCGACCGGAGGCACCCACAGGACCGGTGTGGGGAACCGCCCGCGATCCCGCACCAGGTCGGTGATGACGCGCCGGTTCTCCCGCACCTGCAACCGGTAGTGCAGCGCTCGCAACCACTGGACGAGCATCAGCACCGCCGGCTGCTCGCCCATCCGCTGGTTGCCGGCCGGGACCGGTCCGAGGTCGGCGGCCGGGATCGGGTCGCCGCGCTCGGGCCCGTTGCCGCAATCGGTGTCCGCCCGGACGAGCGCCGCCAGGTACGGGTCCGAGGCCACGACCATCCCGCCCTCGCACGACGGGGTCGCCTTCCCCTCGCCGTGAGCCGAGATGGAGGCGGTCGGGGCCGGTCGGCCGTCGTAGCGGGCCGCGCCGCCCAACGCGTTGTCGTGGTGCACGGCGACGTCGTGCCGCTCGCCGAGTTCGACGATCTCCTCGATCGGGCCGAAGTTGCCGTACATGGTCGCGGGGACCACGGCCAGCACGCGGTCGGCGTGGCGGTCCAGGTAGTCGGCGACG
Organism: Actinosynnema sp. NPDC037264; assembly: GCF_055603705.1. Taxonomy (NCBI): domain Bacteria; kingdom Bacillati; phylum Actinomycetota; class Actinomycetes; order Pseudonocardiales; family Pseudonocardiaceae; genus Actinosynnema; species Actinosynnema sp. NPDC037264. Next base: position 227,948 of record NZ_JBVJVK010000002.1, read on the forward strand.
ACCTCGCTGTCCATCGTGGCGTCCGGCCGTGCGTCGATCGGCACCAGCGTCGGCGTGCGACCCAGTTCGGCCGCCACGCCCAACCGGACGCCGTGGTGGGCCGAGGCGTGGGTCAGGTCGGCGACGAGCACCTCGTCACGCCCGTCGGCCCACTCCAGGCCACGTCGGCGCAGTTGTGCGCGGAGGCCACTGGCGATCGCCAGCGTGCCGTTGGGCTGGCCGACGCCGTAGCGATACCCCGTGGTGTCGGCCACCACCTGCTCGAGGATTGCCCGCCACTTCGCCGGGACGTGGCTGAACCCCACCCACTGGCCGCTGTCGGTGACCTCGGTGAGCGCCGCCGTCTCGATCAGTCCGGACAGGGGCCAGATCGGGGCGTCCTCCGCTGTGACGACCGGGTCGCCGCCGAGGGCTGCCGGCATCGTGCTCATGACTCCACTCCTGTCTGTGCGTTGTGGGCGGACTTCGCGTTGGGGACGGACTTCAAGAGCCCGCGATGGGCAGCCGCTCCTCGACCGGGCCGCCGATCGCGATCGACTCGCCGGACCGCGCCGACACCAGGGCCAGGTCCACCATGCGCTGGAGCGTGACGGCTTCGTCCGCGGTGACGACCGCGGTGCTGAGCCCCAGCGCGGAGTCCCTGAAGTTGGCCAGCTGGTCGCGGATCGCCTCGCGGACCAGTCTCGGCCGTGCGCGGGCGAGCGGCGCGGCGGAGCCGTGGAACCGGGGGAGCAGGTCCGGCGCCATGGCGGTCTGGTGCGTCGGCATGGGCAGCCGCAGTCGTCCGAGCGGCCCTTCCACCTCCAGGTGGGTTTCCTCTCCGACGAGGGTGTGGGACGCGTACGCCACCGCGACGGTCGCGGTGGACCCGTTGCCCATCCGAACGGTCAGCGAGGCGTTGTCGGTCGCGTCCCGGTCCGGTTCCGGCGGCACGTGGTTCCAGGTCGTGGCCTCGACCGCGACGGGGTCCGGGCAGTTCATCAGGTACCAGGAGAGGTCGAGCACGTGCACACCCAGGTCGGTCAGGGCGCCTCCCGCGCTCTCCCGGAATCCGGCCGGGCTCCACTGCGGGAAGCCTCGGCGGCGCAGCCACCTGCCGGTGATCCTGAGTGGCTGACCGACCGCCCGGACGATTTCCACGCAGTCCCGGAAGACGTGCCGGTACAGCAGTCCGTAGGTGAGGACCAGTCCTCGCTCGTCGGCCGCCTCCGCCATCCGGGCGGCTTCTGCCACGTTGGTCGCGGGTGGTTTTTCGCACATGACGTGCTTGCCCGCCTGAAGGGCTTCCAGGGTGAGCGCGCAGTGCGACGCCGGCCAGGTGCAGATGCTGACGACGTCCACCGCGTCGAGCAGTTCGCGAAGTCCGAGTTGCCTGATGCCGAAGGTCGCGCACATCCGCTCGGCGCGCGGGGCGTCCCGATCGTGTGCCGCGACCAGTTCCACTCCCGGTATTTCCTGGTACGCGGACGCGTGGTTGTGCGCCATCTGCCCGCATCCAATGATTCCGGCTTTGAGTTTCTTCACGGCTGGCGTCCCGATCCTATCGAGTCGGCGAGTGTGCTATTCGTTTCGCGTGTTCGTGGACCTTCCGCACCGCGACGGCGTACGACTCGACGAAGTCGTCGCTCAACGCGGCGGCGTGTTCGATGACCAGGACCGACTCGTACAGGCGTGCCGCCACGGGGCAGTCGTACCGGCTCGGGTCGAGTTCGTCGGTCCCGTGCACGGTCCCGATCAGCGGGTCTTCCGCCGGTTGGTACAGGCGCGAGCGGTTCAACGGTTCGTAGACCCGTGACACCTCGACGTCCAGCTCGGCCGTGAGGGCCTGCGCCAGCAGGTCCGGGGACAGGCCGCCCCACTGTTCGCGGGGGTAGCGGGCGGCCCACTTGTAGGTCGGGGCGACGACGTCCGGCTGAGCCGGGAACGGGTCGACCCCGGGCAGGCTCGTCGCGAGGTCGTCGAGTCGGCGCCAGACCTCGGTCCGCGCCGCCTGGCGCGTCTCGAACTCGTCGAGCTGCGCTCGCGCGAGAGCCGCGGACAGGCCGGGCAGCCGGTCGTTGCCGGCGGGGATCCCGATGGCGTCACCGCAGGGCCGGCCGCAGTTCGCCAGCGAGCAGAGCTGCTCCGCGAGCAGGCCGTCCCGCGTGGTGATCATGCCGCCTTCGCCGCAGGTGAGCGTCTTGCTGGCCTGGAGGCTGAAGGTGCCGGCCGTGCCGATGGCGCCGACGGGCTCACCCCGGTAGCGCGCACCGTGCGCGTGCGCGCAGTCCTCGATCAACGCGATCCCGCGCTCGTCGGCGATGCGCTTCAGCTCCCCGAGGTCGGCGACCCGGTTGTACAGGTGCACCGCGATGATCGCGAACGTCCTGTCGTCGACGAGCGCCTCGACCGAGGACGGGTCCAGGCAGAGGGTCTGCTCGTCGACGTCGGCCAAGCGCGGCACGAAGCCCTTCTCGAGCGCGGCGGTCGCCGTGGCGCTCCACGTCAGGGCGGGGACGATCACGTTGTCCCCGACTACCGGCTTCCTCAGCCCGAGCCGTCGCGCGTGAGCGGAGATCGCGGTCAGCGCCAGCGCGATCGCCCTGGTCCCGTTGCTCACGGGGATGCTGTGGAAGTCGTTCGCGCCATTGCCGTGGACCTGGGTGAATTCCCGGGAGAGGGCCTCCTGCTCCGCGCCCAGCGACCCGACGGGCAGCAGGAGCGGCTCGGCTTCGCACGGCGCGCTGAGCGCCTGGGACGCGGGTTGGAAATCCGCCGCCCGCAAGTAGGAGACGACGCGCGACCGGTCCGCACCGGTGATTATCGGCGTGCGCGTGGCCGATCCCGGATCGCGGACCGGGGGTCCGCCGAGGGCGACCGGGAGTTCGTCAAGATTTCTCATGGTCAGTCCCGGAGGTCGGAATTTCTGCCAAGGTGCGCCGGCGCGCCGATCACTTGGTCGGCATTCACGCCGGGCGGGCTGTCCGAATTGGACGCAGAGGTGATCTTCGGTCCCCAGACCTCGTCCTTGGCTTCATGACGAGACAGTGTTTCCCCGCTCCCGAACGGCACAAACGCCACTGCGGGATTCGTTTCTGCCCGGTCCGCTTGGAATACGCGAAACGCGCTGATCAATTCCCGCGCGATCACCGTCATTTCACGTCGCCTGGTATGGAGAAAATGTCCTGCCCGGACGCACGAAGCGCCCGCGGCCCGATCCTCCTTCAAGGACCGGGCCGCGGGCGCGTCAGCGAAACGTAAGGGGCCGGTGGGACCATCCGAGGATGTCGGCCTCACCGGGGCCGACGGGGAAGACGAAGGGGCCCGCTACTCCTCTCCCGAGTAGCGGGCCCCTTCGTGTCCGGGTGGCTGCCGTCGCAGGGGTTAAGCGACCGCGACCGACTCGAACTTGACTTCCTTGTTCGGCTTGCCGCCGCCGGGGCTCGGGTCGAACGCGCCGTCGTGGCCCGCGCGGGCCACCTCGTCGATCAACTTGAGACCGGCCTCGTCGAGGCTGCCGAAGACGGTGTAGTCGGGCGACAGCTGGGCATCGCCGTAGACGATGAAGAACTGGCTGCCGTTGGTGCCCTTCTGCGTCGCCTGGTCGAGGCCGGCGTTCGCCATGGCCAGGTAGCCGCGGCCGTAGGTCAGCTCCGGCCACGTCTCGTTGTCGAACGTGTAGCCGGGGCCGCCGGTGCCGGTGCCCGTCGGGTCGCCGCACTGCAGCATCTGCAGGCCCTCGGTGCCGATGCGGTGGCACGTGCTGCCGTCGTAGTAGCCCTGCTTGACCAGGCTGACGAAGCTGTTCACGGCGCACGGCGCCAGGGCGCGGTCCAGGGTCAGCTTCAGCTCGCCGATGTTGGCCTTGATGGTGGCGGTGGCGGTGCCGGTCGCGGGGGCGCTCGCCTCGGGGGCCTTGGTGCCCTCCTTGGACGCGGGCTCCGTCGACGGCCGGTACTCGCACGTGGCCGGGTCCGCGATGGGCGTCGGGCGCGTGGGCAGCGCCTTCACCTCGGTCGGGATCTCGATCGGGGCCGGGGTGGTCGAGCTGGCGGCGGCGTCGTCGCCGGTGCTGCTGAAGTCGGTCGTGGCGAGGAAGTACACACCGCCCGCGATGACGACGACGGTGACCGCCGTCGCGACGACCGCGATCACCCGGCGCCGCTTCGCGCGCTCCGCCCTGCGGACGAGCTGGCGTTCCAGCTTCCGCTTGGCCTGCTCGCGGCGCTGCACGTTGGTCGGCACCTGCAACCTCCCTGATCTCTGCGTCGACGGCGACGATCGGTCAGCAGTCTAGGGGGCGGGTATGTGACTGGTGTATGCCGGATAGGCTGCTCGGCGTGGTCCACAGCGATCCGTTGTCGATCCGTTGCCGTCGAGAGGTGATCCCGTGCTGGTGATCGGGTTCCCGACCGGCGCTCTGATGGCCAACTGCTTCGTGCTGGCCACGGGCGCGGGCGGGCCGTGCGTGGTGGTCGATCCGGGCCAGGGCGCGGCCGAGCGGGTCGCCGAGGCGTTGCGCGAGCACCGGCTCTCCCCGGTCGCCGTGCTGCTCACGCACGGGCACTTCGACCACACGTTCTCCGTCGCGCCCGTCTGCGACGGCAACGACATCCCCGCGTGGATCCACCCCGACGACCGCGAGATGCTGGCCGACCCGCTCAAGGGCATCAGCGCGCAGTCGCGGGCCTCCTTCGGCGGCAACCTGGAGATGCGGGAGCCGGGCGAGGTGCGCGAGCTGACCGACGGCGCCGAGCTGGACCTGGCCGGCCTCCGGCTGACCGTCGACCACACACCCGGCCATACCGGCGGGTCGGTGATGTTCCGGACCGGCACCGAGGAGGGCGGACGGCTCGTGCTGTCCGGCGACACCCTCTTCGCGGGCTCCATCGGACGCACCGACCTGCCGGGCGGCAACCACCGCGAGATCCTGACGTCGCTGCGCACGAAGGTGCTGACGTTGGCCGACGACACGGTGGTCCTGCCCGGCCACGGACCGACGACGACCATCGGTCGCGAGCGCGTGAGCAACCCGTTCCTGCTGGAACTGGCCTCACCGGGCGCGCCGGCCGCACCGCACCGAGGACTGTAGAGACCCGTGACGACCCCCTTCGCCGCGCCCAAGGGCGTTCCCGACTACTTCCCGCCCACCTCGGCGTCGTTCCTGGCGGTGCGCGACACGTTGGTGGAGTCGGCGCGCCGCGCCGGCTACGGCTACATCGAGCTGCCCGTCTTCGAGGACACCGCGTTGTTCGCGCGGGGCGTCGGCGAGTCGACCGACGTGGTCAGCAAGGAGATGTACACGTTCACCGACCGCGGCGGGCGGTCCATCACGCTGCGGCCCGAGGGCACGGCGGGCGTCATGCGGGCCGTCATCGAGCACGGCCTCGACCGGGGCCAGTTGCCCGTGAAGCTCGCGTACGCGGGCCAGTTCTTCCGCGCCGAACAGCCGCAGGCAGGTCGTTACCGCCAGTTCCACCAGGTCGGCGTGGAGGCGGTCGGCGTCGACGACCCGGCCCTGGACGCCGAGGTCATCGCCATCGCCGACGCCGGCTTCCGGGCGCTGGGCCTGACCGGTTTCCGCCTCGAACTGACGTCACTCGGCGACTCCACGTGCCGCCCGCAGTACCGGGAGAAGCTCCAGGCCTTCCTCGCCGAGCTGCCCCTGGACGACGAGACCCGCCGACGCGCCGAGCTGAACCCGCTGCGCGTGCTGGACGACAAGCGCCCCGAGGTCCGCGAACTCGTCGCCGACGCGCCCCTCATGGTGGACAACCTCTCCGCCGAGTCCCTCGCCCACTACGAGCAGGTCAAGGGCTACCTCAACGAGCTGGGCGTGAAGTTCGTGGAGAACCCGCGGATGGTCCGCGGCCTCGACTACTACACGAAGACGACCTTCGAGTTCGTGCACGACGGCCTGGGCGCCCAATCCGGCATCGGCGGCGGCGGTCGCTACGACGGCCTCATGGAACAACTCGGCGGCCAACCGCTGTCCGGCGTCGGCTTCGGCCTCGGCGTCGACCGCGCGCTGCTCGCCTGCCAGGTGGAGGGCGTCACGCCGGGCGACCAGACCCGCTGCGACGTCTACGGCGTGCCGCTGGGCGAGGCCGCGAAGTCCCGCCTGGTCGCCCTCTCCGCTCCTTTGCGCGCCGCCGGTGTGCGGTTCGACCTGTCCTATGGTGGCAAGGGCCTCAAGGGCGCGATGAAGGGCGCCGACCGCTCGGGCGCGCGCTTCGCCCTCGTCCTGGGCGAGCGCGACATCGAGGCCGGTGTCGTGCAGGTGAAGGAGTTGTCGTCGGGCGACCAGCGCGAGGTGCCGCTGGCGGACGTGGTGATCTCAGTGCTGGAGGCGTTGGGCCGGTGAGCGAGCGGATTGCCCTTGACCTGCTTGACCCGAAGGCGGTGCGCAAACGCGCGCGGACGGTGGCCATCGGCGCGCTGATCGTCGCCGCCGCGTTCGGCGGGTTGCTCGGGCTGCTCGCCGGCCGGACCGCCGGGCTCGTCGCGGCGGCCGTCTTCGCCGTCCCCCTCCTGCTGCTGGCCTGGTCGGAAGCCAGGAGACGGGTGTGGCTGGAGGGCCACGTCCTCTCCGTCCGCGCCTTCGGCACGCGTTCGGTCGACCTGCACACCGCCGACCAGCTGGACCTGCTGGTGACCGACGTCCGAGGCGCCCGCACCGTCGGCCTCTTCGTCCGCGGCGGCGGCAAGGCGATCAACCTCGCGCTGGCCATCTACGCCGGGACGGGCGGCCGCGAACAGGGCGTCCTCCCACTGCGCAAGCTGGCCGACGTGCTGGCCGGCCGAGGCGACCCCCCTGGCCTCGTCTTCTCCGAACTCCTGGTCGCCCAACTGCGCGCCGAGGCCCGGGGCCTGGCCGCCGCCGACCGCCCGCTCTACCAACTGGGCTCCAAAGCCCCGACCGGCCGCCTCGCCCAGAAGCTGAACCCGGAAGCCATCTCCCGCTTCGTCTCCACCCTCGACCAACCCTGACACCACCACCACACTGTTCACTGACACGCCCTTGCCCACGCCCTTCCCCAAAGGAAGGGCTTCGTGTCATCCCGCCGACCTGGCTCCGCCCTACCGCGCGTGTCAAGGGGGGCGCTGTTCACCGATGCCCGCACCGTCCACTGATGTCGCCCCCCTTGATACGTGTGGTAGCCCGTAGGGAGGTCGGTGGGATGACACGAAACCCGACCAACAACGGACCCGCCGCCGAACCACCCACCGGCCCGTCATCCTGCTGATCTGCCCGTCCGGCGAGGACTCTTTAAAGCACCTACTCCACCCTGCCCATCCACCCTGCCCGCCCATCCACCCTGCCCATCCACCCTGCCCGCCCACCACCCTGCCCATCCGCCTTAATCGTCGGGCAATCCCCACGTGCCCTTGGGCGGCGCGGGGGACTGGGTGGCCGTCGCGTCGGTCGTCGCCGGCGCGCCGCCGATGAACCGGATCAGCGAGTCGTCGTGCTCGACCCGCCCCGGGAACGGGTCACCGGCCGTCAGCCGGGTCAACGCCGCCACCGGCAGCTCGACGTGCGACCCGACCAGCACGAAGTTGCCGAACCGCCTGCCCTTGAGCACCGCCGGCTCCGCCAGCACGCACACGTGCGGGAACACCGCGCGGACCGTCGCGGCCTGGGCCCTGGCGAACGCCAGCTTCCCGCCGTCACCGATGTTGGCCGCGTAGACGCCACCGGCCCGCAGCGCCCGCGACGCCAACGCCACGAACTCCACCGACGTCAGGTGCGCGGGCGTCCGCGACCCGGCGAACACGTCCGTCACCACCAGGTCGAACGCCGCCTCGGGCGCCTTCTCCAGCACCGCCCGCGCGTCGCCGTTGCGGATCCGCAGCCGCCAGTTCCGGTCCAACGGCAGCACGCCCCGCACCAGGTCGACCAACGCCGCGTCGATCTCCACCACCTGCTGGCTGGACCGCGGTCGGGTCACCGCGATGTACCGGGGCAACGTGAGCGCGCCGCCGCCCAGGTGCAGCGCCCGGATCGGCTCGCTGCCCGGCGCGACCAGGTCGGCGACGTGGCCGAGCCGCCGCAGGTACTCGAACTCCAGGTGCCCGGGGTCGTCCAGGTCCACGTGGGACTGCGGCGTGCCGTTCAGGCGCAGCATCCACGCCCTCGGCACGTCCGGGTCCGGGATCAGTTCCGCGATGCCCGAGTCGACCTCACGGCTGATGGTCTCGTCGGCTTTCCGGATCCGTCCCACCCGACGATTATCCCAATAGCGACTGCGTGCGGCGCTTGCGGTCCGGCAGGCGGTCGACCAGCCTGCCCAGGCGCTCGGTCGTGCCCTGCAACGGCCCGAGCGCGGCGGCCAGCACGCGGATCGACTCGTCCAGCTGCCCGGTGTTGCCGGCCAACGTGGCGATCCGGGGCTCCAGCTCCGTCAGCTGCCGCTGCACCGCCTCCAGCTGGTGCAACGCCTCGGGCATCTCGTTGGCCAGGAACGTGGCGAGCTGCTCCAGCCGTTCCAGCGTGCCCCGCAGCTCCGCGACCTGCGGCAACGCCTGCGCCAGCGGCGTCAGCTTCTCCAGCGCGTCGGCGATCCGCGGCAACGCGAGCACGCCCGACACCAGCCCGGTGGCGACACGGGCGGTGAGACCCAACACGGTCCGCAGCATGGCGGTACGGTACCGATCCGTGCAGCTCGCCGCAGATGTCCTCACCGCGCTGGTCGCGGCCATCCACCTCTACATCGTCGTGCTGGAGATGTTCCTCTGGAACACGCCGCGCGGCCGTGCGACGTTCGGCACCACGCCCGAGTTCGCCGCCGAGTCGAAGGTGCTGGCCGCCAACCAGGGCCTCTACAACGGCTTCCTGGCCGCCGGGCTGATCTTCGCGCTGATCGCCCGGGGCGACACCGGGTTCGCCTTCGCCGTGTTCTTCCTGGTCTGCGTGATCATCGCGGGCCTGTACGGCGCGGCGACGGTCAGTCGTCGGATCCTGGTCGTGCAGTCCGTGCCCGCCGCGATCGCGTTGCTGCTGGTGGTGCTGGCGAGGTAGCCGGGCGGCGCCACGGACCCTTCGCCGGGTCGTAGCCGGTGCGCAGGTCACCCCTCACGTGCTTGCGCCACAGCGGATCGGCCGCGGTCCGACCACCCGCGTCACCGGCCTCACCCGACCGGCGCGGCTCACCCGACCGGTCCGGCTGACCCGACCCGTCCGGCTGACCCGACCCGTCCGGCCGACCCGACCCGTCCGGCTCACCCGACGCGGGCCCGGACACCGGCTCACGGCCCGCCACGAACGCCGCCAAGGCGGTCGTGATCGGCACCGCCGCCACGAGCCCGATGCTGCCCACCAGCGTCCGCACGACCTCCTGCGCCACCTCCTGCGCGGTCAAAATCTCGCCCAGGCTCCGGCCCGACAGCGTGAACGCCAGCAGCAGCGGCAGCGCCGCGCCCGCGTACGCCATGACCAGCGTGTTCACCACCGACGACAGGTGGTCGCGGCCGATGCGCGACCCCGCCGCGTACAGGTCGCGGAACCCCAGCGACGGGTTCGCCCGCCGCAGCTCCCACACCGCGCTGGTCTGCGTCACGGTCACGTCGTCCAGCACGCCGAGCGCGCCGATGATCGTGCCCGCCAGCAGCAGCCCGCGCGTGTCGATGCCGTGCCCGAGCAGCGACACCAGGTTGGCCGTCTCCTGGTCCAGCCCGGTCAGCTTGCCGAACGCCGAGAACAACGCGCCCAGCACGCAGATCAGGGCCAGGCTCACCAACGTGCCCAGCACCGCCGTGGACGTCCGCGCGGACAACCCGTGCGTCAGGTACAGCACCACGAACATGATCAGCCCCGCGCCGACCACCGCCACGGTCAGCGGGTTCTCGCCGGCCAGGATCGCGGGCAGCACGAACAGCACCAGCACCACGAAGCTCAACGCCAGCGCGCCCAGCGCCGCCAGCCCCTGCCACCGCCCCAGCAGCAGCACGGCCGCCGCGAACAGCACCGCCAGCAGCAGCAACGGCACACCGCGCTGGAAGTCGGCCAGCTGGTAGGACGTGCTGTCGTTCGGGTCGCCGCCGCCGTAGGACAGCACCACCGCGTCGCCCACGGTGAACGTCGGCGTGCCCGGCTGGTCCGGCACCGGGATCCGGATCTCCCGACCGGCCGCCGCGCCGTCGCTCATCTTCACGGTCACCAGCACGCACCCGGTGGCGCCCGGCTCGCCCGTGTCCGGACCGCACCCGCCCTGCGCCACGGCCGTCACGTCGCCGCGCACCGGCACCTGCGCGAGCCCCGCCTCCGCGCCCGTGCGCTGCTCGTGCCCGAACGGGTACAGCAGCAGCGCGCCGACCACGGTCGCGAGCACCAGCGGCAAGAGCAGGACCAGCAGCAGCTTCCGCACACGTCGGGAAGCAGGCCCGACGGGGCCGTGCCCATGGCCGTGTCCATGGGCGGCGATGAGGTCCTTGGTGCGCACGCGCACATACTGCCCGCCCACCCCGGTCGTCCGCATGTCGGACAGTTCGGTGCGAATTTCGGGGTGAGCCCTTCAACCGCGCCCCGGTCGGTGCCACGCTCGCCGCGTGACCACGAACTGGACACCCACCCACGGCCGGTCCTTCGAGCCGGTCCCGTACCGACCGGCCAGGATGCCGGTCGACGAGTCCCTGCGCACGGCCGCCGACCTGCGCGCCCGCATGGGGGACCGCCGCACGGTGCGCATGTTCTCCGCCGATCCCGTGCCCGACCGGGTGGTGCTCGACGCCATCGCGGTCGCCTCCACCGCGCCCAGCGGCGCCCACCAGCAACCCTGGACGTTCGTGCTGGTCAAGGACCCCGCGGTGCGCCGGCGCATCCGTGAGGCCGCCGAGCACGAGGAACGCGTCTCCTACGCGGGCAGGCTCGGCGACGAGTGGCTGGACGCGCTGCGCCCCCTCGGCACCGACGACGTCAAGCCGCACCTGACGGACGCGCCGGAACTCGTCGTCGTGTTCGAGCAGCGGTACTACCTGGAGCCCGACGGCACCCGCCGCAAGCACTACTACGTGGACGAGTCGGTCGGCATCGCGGTCGGCATGCTGCTGACCGCGCTGCACCTGTCCGGGCTCGCCGCGCTGACCCACACGCCGTCGCCGATGAAGTTCCTCGGCGAGGTGCTGGGCCGCCCGCGCAACGAGAAGGCGTTCGCGGTGATCCCGATCGGCTACCCGGCCGACGACTGCGTGGTGCCCGCCCTGGTCCGCAAGTCACTGGACCAAGTCCTCGTCACCGTCTGACCGTCCTCCGGGTCACCAGCCGACCGCCCTCCGGGGTTGATGCCGACCCGGCCGCGTCACCGACCGGGCTCCGACGGATCGGCCTGGGGCAACGGATCGGCGAACCGGAAGTGCGCCGCCACCGCCTCCTCACACGCCGCCACGGCCTGCCGCAGCCGCTCCTCCGGCGACCCCGTGACCAACCGCCACGGCACACCCCGCCGTGCCAACCCGACCCGGAACAAGTCCGTCATCCACTCCCGCAGGTGCTCGCCGTCCCGCCACCCGTCCTGCTCGAACGGCACGCCGACGTGATCGGTCAGCAGGTACAGGGCGGGGCGGCGGGCGTCCGGCGCGATGTCCGGGTGCGGCGCGCCGAGGTACCGGTGACCCCACACCGTCGCCGCCCACGCGTCGTTGTCGCACACCAGTACCGGCCCGTCCACCGCCGCGTCGGCCGACTCCTGCTGCCTGCGCGCCACGTCCTGGAAGTCGCCGACCGTCCACACGAGATCGTCGACCCCCGCCTCGGGGTCGAACGCCCGCGCAGCCGCCAGCTTCAGCTCGGTGTGCTCCCGCCCGTACTCGGGCACCCACGGCGCGGTCAACGCCTGCGCCAACTCCCGCGACAACGTCGTCGTGCCCGTGCTCTCGGCTCCCACCACCACGACCCGCGCGCACAACCCGACCCTGGTCGCCCGCGCGAGCCACCCCCACTGCCCGCGCGGATCGGCCCGCACCGCCGTGCCCGACACGGGAACGGCGCCGCGGTCAAGGTCCACCAGCACGTGCCGCGCGCCGAGCCGCTTGGCCATCTCGTCGCCGTACCGCTCGCTGGAGAACACGACGTCGACCGCCGCCGACGCCGGGTCGCCGTCCAGGATGGCCCGCCGCGCGAGCACCGCCCGTGCCACGCCCATGTGCAGTTCCCACACCACGTCGCTGTGGAAGTCCATCGGGTGGTCGTCCACGTCGCCGAGCACGACGAGACCGGGCGTGCCCGCGTGCTCGGCGCGCAGCCACGACACCCGGTCGGCGACCGGGATGGACTCGGCGCCCGACGCGAGCACGGTCACGGTCGTGCGCCGGCTCCGCGCGGCGGCCGTGCGGATGAGGTGGTGGTGACCGGCGTGCGGGGGGTAGAACTTGCCGAGCACCAGCGCGTGGTCGAAGTCGGTCACGCGGCCACCGCCTCGTCCTGGCGCAACGCCTTCGTCCAGTTGCGCAGGCCGAGCACGCACAGCGCCATGAAGCCCACGTAGAGGACCGCGGTCAGCCACAGGCCCTTGTAGGCGTACAACGGAACGTAGATCACGTCCGCGGCGATCCACAGCCACCAGCACTCGACCTTCTTGCGGGTCTGGCCCCACGTGGCCAGCAACGAGAGCACGGTGGTCGCGGAATCCGCCCACGGCACGGTCGAGTTGCTGAACGTGGTGAGCACCCACACCAGCAGGAGGGTGCCCGCCACGCCGGCGGCGAGGAGCCACCACCACTGCTCGCGCGTGGTGCGACCGACCGGCAGCGGGGTGTGCTCGACGCCGCCGCGCAGCCAGGCCCACCAGCCGTACAGCGCGAGCGCCACGTAGACGACCTGGAGGCCCGAGTCCGCGTACAGGCCGCTGGTCGCGAACAGCACGAGGAAGGCGAGGTTGTTGAGGATGCCGATCGGCCAGTTGAGCGGGTTCTGCCGGGCCACCAGCCACACGCAGAGCGCGCCGGTCACGAAACCGGCGACCTCGCCCCAGCTCGTGGCGACGCCGGCGAACGTGAACGCGGTGGTGGTGAAGGGCCACAAGATGACGTCCAGCACAGACACAGGCACTCCGTTTGACCCTTTTTCGAACACGTGTTCGAATGTGGACATGCGATGGGACGGGCAGAAGGACGGGGCGGACCGGCAGCAGGCCCTGCCGGGATTGCCGGGGCTGGTCCGAAGCGTACGAACTCCCGACTTCGCCGACGTCGTGTTCCACGAGGTGAACGCCAAGTCCGTGCTGAACAAGGTGCCCGGCGGCGGCCTGCCGTTCGGGTGGACGGTCAACCCGTACCGCGGCTGCACGCACGGCTGCACGTACTGCCTGACCGGTGACACGCCGGTGCTGCTGGCGGACGGCCGCACCAAGCCCATCGCCGAGCTGGCCGTCGGCGAAGAGGTGTTCGGCACGGCGAACGGCCGGTTCGTGGTCACCCGCGTGCGGGCGCACTGGAAGACCTCCAAGCCCGCCTACCGGGTCACGTTGAGCGACGGCACGCAGGTGGTGGCGGGCGGCGACCACCGGTTCCTCACCGACGAGGGGTGGAAGCACGTCACGCCCGGCCGGTGCGATGACTTCGAGGAGCGGCCGTTCCTGGTCAAGGGCGCGCGGCTGGTCGGGACGGGCCGGTTCGCCTCGCCGCCCGCGCACGGCGACGAGTACCGCGAGGGCTACCTGTGGGGCGCGGTGCGCGGCGGCCTGCCCAGCCACCCGGACGTGCTGGGTCGGGTGCGCGAGTTCGCCGGCGGCCGGGCGCCGCGCGAGCAGGACCTGGTGCGGTGGCCGACCACGCCGGGTGAGGAGTGGTCGAAGGGGTTCCTGGCCGGTCTGTTCGACGCGCGGGGCAGCTCGACGGGCGGCGAGCTGGTGATGTCCAGTTCGGACAGCGCGGTGTTCGAGGCGGCGGTGCTGGCGCTGACGCGGCTGCGCGTGTCGCACGTGGTCGAGGTGCGCGGTGTGCGGATCGTCGGCGGGCTGGCCGAGCGGCTGCGGTTCCTGCACCTCGTCGGACCGGCGATCGGGCGCGGCAACGCCGTGGAGGGCATGGCGGTGCCCTCCACGTCCCGGCTGGCGGTGGTGTCGGTGGAGTCGCTCGGCGTGACGCGGACGTTGTACGACATCACCACCGGCACCGGCGACTTCGTGGCCAACGGCCTGGTCAGCCACAACTGCTTCGCCCGCAACACGCACACCTACCTCGACCTCGACGCCGGGCGCGACTTCGACACCCAGGTGGTGGTGAAGGTCAACGCGGTGGAGGTGCTCGAAGGCCAGCTGCGGTCCAAGCGGTGGCGGCGCGAGCACGTGGCGATGGGCACGAACACCGACCCGTACCAGCGGGCCGAGGGCCGGTACGCGTTGATGCCGGGCATCATCCGGGCGCTGGCCGACTCCGGCACGCCGTTCTCGATCCTCACCAAGGGGACGGTGCTCGCGCGGGACATCCCGCTGCTGGAACGCGCCGCGTCCTCGGTGTCGGTGGGCATCGGGGTGTCGCTGGCGTTGCTGGACCGCGAGCTGCAGTCCGGGCTGGAACCGGGCACGCCCAGCCCGCGGGCGAGGCTCGAGCTGGTGCGCCGGGTCCGTGACGCGGGGTTGCCGTGCGGGGTGTTCGTCGCGCCCGTGCTGCCGCGGCTCACGGACTCGGAGGAGCACCTGGACGCGTTGCTGGCCTCGATCGCCGAGGCCGGCGCCACGGGCGTCACGGTCCTGCCGCTGCACCTGCGGCCGGGCGCGCGCGAGTGGTTCGCCCGGTGGCTGGTGCGCGAGCGGCCGGACCTGGCCGACGACTACCGGCGGCTGTACGCGCGCGGATCCTATGTGGACGTCCGGTACCGGCGGTGGCTGGCGGCGCGCATCGAGCCGTTGCTGCGGCGGCACGGCCTGGACCCGCGCGGCGGCCGTGACGCGGTCGGCGTGCCCGGCGACGACGAGGGCGTGTGGCCGGCGGGCAGCCTGCCCGCCTCGACGCCGACCGGCCCGGTCGTGCAGGAGCAGCTGACCCTCCTCTAGCGCACCGCCTGCGGGAACCGCAGCACGCCGTCCGGGTCGTAGCGGCGGGCGACGGCGCGCAGCCGGGGCAGGTTGTGCCGGTAGCCCGTCTCCGCCCAGTCCTCCTGCCGCGGGTCCAGGTAGTTGATGTAGGTGCCGCCGCCGACCAGACCGGCCAACGCCGACTGGACGTCGTCGACCTCGCGGGTGACCAGCTCCGGCGGCAGGTCGCCGACGGTGCCGAAGACCTCGACGGACGTCGGCGCGCCGCGGTGGGGGTAGGCCGTGTCGGTGGGGCCGAGCCGGTCGATCGCACCGCCGAGCGCGCCCACGATGAGCAGCGCGCTCTCCTTGCCCCGCACCGTCTCCGCCACCGCCGCCGGGTCGTCCCACATGCCGTCGGCGATGCGTGAGGACGCGCGGAAGGCGTTGCGGGGCGGGTGCCCCTGGGTCATGATCGCGATCGCGGTCGGGTAGTCGACCTCGGCGTGCTCCAGCGGACCGTCGACGCACAGGCCGGCGAGGTCCCCGTGCAGCAGGACCGCGGGGCCGATCGAGCAGCCGGTCAGGTCCACCGAGCCGTCGGGCAGGACCACGCAGGTGCTGGACAGGCGGTCGGGGACCCCGGCGCTCCACGGCTGCCAGGCGCCGAGCACGTCCGCCGCCGACCCGGCCGGGAACCTCAGCCGGAACACGGTCAGCACCTCCGGCGCGGGAGCGGTGGCGAACTCGAACGAGGTGACCACGCCGAAGTTGCCGCCCCCGCCGCCGCGCAACGCCCAGAACAGGTCCGGCTCGCGGTCCTCGGAGGCGGTGACCAGGCGGCTGTCGACGGTGACCACGCGGGCGGCGCGCAGCCGGTCGCACGTGAGGCCGAACGCGCGGTCGACCCAGCCGAGGCCGCCGCCCAGCGTGAGACCGGCGATGCCGACCGACGGGCAGTTGCCCAGCGGCAGGCACCGGCCGGCGGCGGCGAGGGCCGCGTAGACGTCACCGAGCCGTGCGCCCGCGCCGATCACGGCGGTGCCGTCGGGCCGCACGTCGACGCCCGCCATCGGCCCTAGGTCGACCACCAGGCCGTCGTGCGGGGTGGAGTAGGCGGCGTAGCTGTGCCCGCCGCCGCGCGCGGCCACCCGGATCCGGCCGCGCCGGGCCTCCTCCAGGCACCGCTGCACGTCCTCCGCGCGCACGCAGCGGGCGATCGCGGCCGGCCGGTGGTGGTCGAACAACGAGTTGAACGGCAGCCGCGCGGTGTCGTAGCCGTCGTCGCCCGGCACCAGCAGCTCGCCGGACAGGTGGGCGCGCAGCCGTGCCCACCTCCCGGGCCGAGCCGCCGGCGCGCCGCTCGCCGCCACCGGGCCGCCGGCCGCCACCACGCCACCCGCAGCCGCCGCCGCGCCCGCCCAGCGCAACACGTTCCGCCGTGAAACCGCCACTCCGGCCTCCTCCTCAGCCAGCCCTCATCGAACAAGGCGGCCGATCACGGCGGAACCGCTGTTCGGACGGCTGAGGAGGAGCCGGTCGACCTCCCCGGGCTACGCGGCCTTGAGTGTGCCGCCGTCGATGACGTAGTCGACGCCGGTGATCCAGGACGCCTCGTCGGACACCAGGAAGGCCACCAGGTTGGCGATGTCCTCCGGCGTGCCGGTGCGGCCCAGCGGGATGCCGCCGATCATCCCGACCAGCGCCGCCCGGGCGTCGTCGAGACCGCCGCCGGTGCTCGCGGCGAGGTCGCCGAGCACCGCGTCCACCGCCGAGGTCTCGGTCATGCCGGGGGAGACCCGGTTGACGCGCACGCCCTTGGACGCCACCTCCTCGGCCAGCCCCTTGCTGTAGTTGGACAGCGCCGCCTTGGCGGCCGAGTAGTGCATCAGCGGGCCGACGGGGACGTGCGCCGCGGACGACGAGATGTGGACGATCACGCCCGAGCCCCGCTCGACCATCCCGGGCAGCAGCGCCCGGTCCAGCCGGACCGCGCCGAGCAGGTTCGTCTCCAGGATCTCCTGCCACGCCTTGTCGTCGATGTCGCGGTACCCGCCCGGCTTCGCCTGGCCGCCGCCCGCGTTGTCGATCAGGATGTCGACCCCGCCGAGCTGCTCGACCGCCTCGTCCGCCAACCGGGACGCCGAGTCCGGGTCGGCCACGTCCGCGGTGGTGAACAGCACGCCCGGCGGCAGCTCCGCGCCGCCCGCCGAACGGGCCGTGGTCAGCACGAGCGCCCCCTCGGCGGCCAGTTTGCGCACGATCCCCGCACCGATGCCCCGCGTGCCGCCGGTGACCACCGCACGCCGTCCCGCCAACCTGCCCGAGTTATTTACCATGAGGTACACAATTCGGGTTCTGTACCGATCGGTCAACAACCTGTGACCGCTCTCACCGGCGGGATCGAGTACCGTACTGACAGGTCCAGAATCGAGGTGGCGGATCGATGGCCGGTGGACGTCCACGCGCGTTCGACGCCGACGAGGCGTTGGACCAGGCGCTCCGCGTGTTCTGGGAACGCGGCTACGAGGGCGCGGCCCTGTCCGACCTGACCGAGGCGATGGGCATCAACCGCCCCAGCCTGTACGCGGCCTTCGGCAACAAGGAGTCCCTGTTCCGCAAGGCGCTCGACCGCTACACCGAGCGGCAGGCCGTCCACGTGCGGGACGCGCTCGACCAGCCGACCGCCCGTGCCGCCGCCGAGCGCATGTTGTGCGGCGCCGCCGACGTGTCGACCCGGCCCGGCTGCCCGACCGGCTGCCTGAGCCTGCAGGGCGGCCTGGCCATGGGCGAGGACGCCGTGGCGACCCGTGAGCGGTTGGCCGACTGGCGTCGGACGGGTGAGGCCGGGCTGCGTGACCGCTTCGAGCGGGCCAAGGCCGAGGGCGACCTGCCCGCCCACGTGGACGCGGCGGACCTGGCCAAGTTCGTCGTGCTGGTCGCGCAGGGGATCTCGGTGCAGGCGGCGGACGGCGTGGACCGCGAGCAGCTGCACCGGATGGTCGACATCGCCCTGGCCGCCTGGCCGACCTGACTCTGCTCGAACCCGAAAACTGCTGGTCGAACTCCTCTAGGGGCCTGGCGCGACCCTTGTCGTACGGCGTACGGTACAATGTACGGCATGAGTGCTGTGCCGGGTAGTGGAGCTGGGTTCGTGCCGACCGACGAAGACGTGGCGAGCGTGCTCGCGTGGTTCGAGCAGTGGGACGCCCTGGCCGTGGCCAAGGACGTCGAGGCGATGGCCGACATGGCGCTGTTCCCGGTCAACGCGGTGACCGGCGGGTCGGCGCAGTCGTGGGACCGGGCGCGGTTCCTCACCGACATGAGGGCGGCCCTGGGTGACGGCGACGTGCGGATGGAGTCCGTCCGGACGCCGGTGTTCATCAGCGCCGACCTGGTGTTCGTGATCACCGACGCGACCATCACCGCCGATGGCTTCTCGCAGGTGGTGAGGTACGGCGACCTGTTGGTGAAGACCGACGGCAAGTGGCTGTTCCAGACCATGGCCCAGGGCGGGTGGTAGCCGGGTGGTCCCTCCGCGCCGACTAACAATCAGTCTTGACTGTTTGTTAGTCGGCGCGGAACACTCGCTGCCATGGCCACCGACACCGGGCAGCGGGAGACGAGGCGCCAGGCCGACCGCAGCCGCGAGACCCGGCGCAAGCTCATGCAGGCCACGGTCGAGTGCCTGGTCGAGCGCGGCTGGGCGGGCACCACGACGACCGTGGTGGCCGAGCGCGCCGGCGTGTCCCGCGGCGCCCAGCTGCACCACTTCCGCACCCGCGGCGAGCTGGTCGCCGCCGCGGTCGAGCACTTGGGCGCGGAGAGCGTCCTCGACCTGAAGGCGCGTGCGCGGCAGGTCGACGAAAGCTCGCCAGAAGATCAGATCGCTGCCGTGGTCGAGCTGATCGCCGACTTCTACGCCAGCGACCTGTTCACCGCCGCCCTCGAGCTGTGGGTCGCCGCACGCACCGATCCCGACCTCAAGACCGTGGTGGTGCCGCTGGAGGTCCGCCTCGGCCGCGAGACGCACCGCCTCGCCGTCGAGCTGTTGGGCGCCGACGAGGCGAAGCCGGGCGTCCGCGAGACCGTGCAGCTCACCCTGGACCTGGTGCGCGGCCTCGCGCTGGCCAACCAGCTCACCGACGACCGCAAGCGACGGGGTCGGATCATCCGGCACTGGGCGCGGATGCTGGAGGACTCGCTGTGATCACCGGACTCCTGGACGACCTGCGCGCCGAGAGCCAGGTGCTGGACGACCTGGTCGCGCCGCTGCCCGACTGGGCCGTCCCGACGCCCGCCGAGGGCTGGACGATCGCCCACCAGATCAGCCACCTGCGCTGGACCGACCGCGTGGCCGCGCTCGCCGCCCGCGACCCCGACGCGTTCACCGCCGCGTTGACCCGGGCCACCGCGGACATGGTGGACGAGGGCGCGCGGGAGCCGATCAGCCTGGACGAGTGGCGGGCGGGCCGCGCCGAGCTGGCCGAGGCGCTCGCGGCGCTGCCGCCGGGCGTGAAGATGCCGTGGTTCGGGCCGCCGATGAGCGCGGCGTCCATGGCCACCGCCCGGCTGATGGAGACCTGGGCGCACGGCCAGGACGTGGCCGACGCGCTCGGCGTGACCCGCGAGCCGACTCACCGGCTCAAGCACGTCGCGCACATCGCCGTCCGCACGTTCGGCTGGTCGTTCCTGGTCAACGGGCTGCCCGTGCCGCAGGCGCCGGTCCGGGTCGAGCTGGTCGCGCCCGACGGCGAGGCGTGGTCGTGGGGCCCGGAGGACGCGGAGAACCGGATCACCGGTCCCGCCCTGGACTTCTGCCTGCTGGCCACCCAACGGCGACACCGCGACGACCTGGCCGTCACGGCGGTCGGCGAGGCCGCCCGCGCCTGGGTCCCGATCGCGCAGGCGTTCGCGGGTCCTCCCGGACCGGGCCGCGGTCGCCGGGAGCGGCCGTGATCCGCGTCGGCAACGCCTCCGGCTTCTACGGCGACCGGTTCTCCGCCGTCCGCGAGATGCTCACCGGCGGCGAGCTGGACGTGCTGACCGGTGACTACCTGGCCGAGCTGACCATGCTCATCCTGGGCCGCGACCGGATGAAGGACGCCGCCCTCGGCTACGCCCGCACGTTCCTGCGCCAGCTGGAGCAGAACCTGGCCGACGCGCTGGCCCGCGGCGTCAAGATCGTCTCCAACGCGGGCGGGGTGAACCCGGAAGGGCTGGCCGAGGCGATCGACCGGCTCGGGCTCGGCGCGAAGGTCGCCTACGTGACCGGTGACGACGTGCGCGACCGGTTCCCGGAGTCGTTGACCGCCAACGCCTACCTGGGCGCGTGGGGCATCGCCGAGTGCTTGAGCGCCGGGGCGGACGTGGTGGTCACCGGCCGGGTCACCGACGCGTCGCTGGTCGTGGGGCCTGCCGCCGCGCACTTCGGCTGGGGCCGCGAGGACTTCGACGCGCTGGCGGGCGCGACGGTCGCCGGGCACGTGCTGGAGTGCGGCGCGCAGGCCACCGGCGGCAACTACTCGTTCTTCACGGCGATCGACGCGACCAGGCCCGGGTTCCCGATCGCGGGGATCGAGGCGGACGGCTCGTCGCTCATCACCAAGCACGACGGCACGGGCGGCGCGGTCACCGCGGACACCGTCACCGCCCAGTTGCTCTACGAGATCGGGCCGCCCGCCTACGTCGGACCGGACGTGGTCAGCCACTTCGACACGATCCGGCTCGACCCGCACGAGCGGGGTGTGCGGATCTCCGGGGTGAAGGGCTCCCCGCCGCCGGACACGCTCAAGGTCTGCCTCACCACGCTGGGCGGGTTCCGCAACTCGACCACGTTCGTCCTGACCGGGTTGGACGTCGAGGCGAAGGCGGACCTCGTGCGGCGGCAGGTGGAGGCGGCGATCGGACCGGCGGAGCTGACCTGGACCTTGGCGCGCACCGATCACGTCGACGCGGACACCGAGGAGACGGCGAGCGCGCTGCTGCACGTGACCATCAAGACGGCGGATCCCCAGCGGGCCAAGGCGTTCGCGCGGGCGGGTGTCGAGCTGGCGCTGGCGTCGTACCCCGGCTTCCACGTCACGGCGCCACCCGGTGACGGCACGCCGTTCGGCGTCTACCGGGCCGCGTACGTGCCGCGTTCGTCGGTGCCGCACCGGGCCGTGCTGCCGGGTGGGAAGGTGGTGGAGGTATGAGCGCTTCCCCGAAGAAGGTGCCGCTGGGTGTGATCGCGGGTGCGCGCTCGGGCGACAAGGGCGGTGACGCGAACCTCGGCGTGTGGGTGCGGACGGACGCGCAGTACGAGTGGCTGCGGGCGGAGCTGACCGTCGAGCGGCTGAAGGAGCTGCTGCCGGAGGCGGGCGAGGTCGACCGGTACGAGCTGCCGAACCTGCGGGCGTTGAACTTCGTGCTGCACGGCCTGCTCGGCGAGGGCGTCGCGTCGTCCACCCGCTTCGACCCGCAGGCGAAGGCGCTGGGGGAGTGGCTGCGCTCCCGGCACGTCGAGATCCCGGAGGACTTGCGGTGACCGCCACGTCGGACCTGTTCGCCACGCCCGAGCGGCGCGACCTGCGCGCGGTGGTGCGGAAGTTCACCGAGCAGGAGGTCGTGCCGCACCTGCCGGACTGGGAGCGCGCCGGTGAGCTGCCCCGGTCGTTGCACCGCAGGGCGGCGGAGATCGGGTTGCTCGGGCTCGGGTTCCCGGAGGCGGTCGGCGGCGCGGGCGACCTGCTCGACACCGTCGTGGCCACCGAGGAGCTGATCCAGGCCGGTGGGTCGTCCGGGCTCGTCGCGGGGTTGCTCACGCACGGGATCGCGTTGCCGCACATCGTGGACTCGGGTGACGAGGGGCTGATCGACCGGTTCGTGCGGCCGACGTTGGCGGGTGAGCTGATCGGGTCGCTCGCCATCACCGAACCGGGTGGTGGTTCGGACGTGGCGGCGCTGCGCACCACGGCCCGTCGTGACGGTGACTCCTACGTGGTGAACGGGACGAAGACGTTCATCACGTCGGGTGACCGGGCGGATTTCGTGACGACGGCGGTGCGGACGGGTGGTCCCGGGCACCAGGGCGTGAGCCTGCTGGTGATCGAGAAGGGCACGCCCGGGTTCTCGGTGGACCGCCGGCTGGAGAAGATGGGCTGGCACTGCTCGGACACCGCCGAGCTGTCCTTCGTGGACGCACGGGTGCCGGCGGCGAACCTGGTCGGCGCCGAGAACGCCGGTTTCGCGCTGATCATGCGGCAGTTCCAGGCGGAGCGGATCTCCTTGGCCGTGCAGGCGTACGCGACGGCCCAGCGCTGCCTGGACCTGGCGTTGGCGCACACGCGCCGGCGCGAGACGTTCGGCAAGCCGCTCATCGCGCGCCAGGTGATCCGCCACCGGCTGGTGGAGATGGCGCAGCGCATCGACCTCGTGCGCACGTACACGCGCGAAGTGGCGGTGAAGGTGCTGGCCGGCGAGGAAGCCGTGGCGCAGGTGTGCTTCGCGAAGAACGCGGCCGTGGAGGCGTGCTCGTTCGTCGTGGACGCGGCGGTGCAGATGCACGGTGGCGCGGGTTATCTCCGCGTTATGGAGGTCGAGCGACACTACCGGGACGCGCGGATCCTCGGCATCGGGGGCGGTGCGACCGAGGTGATGGCGGAGCTGGCGGCACGACGATTGGGGTACACGGCATGACTGCGTTGCGCACGGCGGTGGACCGCGGGTCGGCGGGGTACGCCGAGAACCGGGAGGCGTTGCTGGCCCGGCTCGCCGAGCTGGAGGTCGAGCAGGCCAAGGCGCTCGCGGGCGGTGGGCCGAAGTACACCGAGCGGCACCACAAGCGCGGCAAGCTCCTGGCGCGGGAGCGGATCGAGCTGCTGGTCGACCGGGACAGCCCGTTCCTGGAGCTGTCGCCGCTGGCCGCGTGGGGCACCGACTACCCCGTGGGCGCGAGCGTGGTCACCGGGATCGGGGTGGTCGAGGGCGTCGAGTGCGTGATCGTGGCCAACGACCCGACCGTCCGGGGCGGTGCGAGCAACCCGTGGACGTTGCGCAAGACGTTCCGGGCCAACGACATCGCGGCGCAGAACCGGCTGCCGCTGATCGGGCTGGTCGAGTCCGGCGGCGCCGACCTGCCGAGCCAGAGCGAGATCTTCATCCCGGGCGGGCGGGCGTTCCGCGACCTGACCCGGCTGTCGGCGGCGGGCGTCCCGACGATCAGCACGGTGTTCGGCAACGCGACCGCCGGCGGGGCCTACGTGCCGGGCATGTCGGACCACGTGGTGATGATCAAGGAACGCTCGAAGGTGTTCCTCGGCGGGCCGCCGCTGGTGAAGATGGCCACCGGCGAGGAGTCCGACGACGAGTCGCTCGGCGGCGCGCGGATGCACGGCACGACGTCCGGTCTGGCCGATTTCGTGGCCGAGGACGAGGTGGACGCGCTGCGGCTCACCCGGCGCGTGGTGGCCCGGCTGAACTGGCGCAAGCTCGGTCCCGCGCCGCGGGCCGTCGAGCCGCCGCTGCACGACGAGGAGGACCTGCTCGGCCTGGTGCCGACGGACCTGCGCGTGCCGTTCGACCCGCGTGAGGTGATCGCCCGGATCGTGGACGGGTCGCGGTTCGACGAGTTCAAGCCCGACTACGGCGGCAGCCTCGTGACGGGGTGGGCCGACCTGCACGGGTACCCGATCGGGGTGCTGGCGAACGCGCGCGGCGTGCTGTTCAGCGAAGAGGCGCAGAAGGCCACGCAGTTCATCCAGCTGGCGAACGCGAGCGACACGCCGTTGCTGTTCCTGCAGAACACGACCGGGTACATGGTCGGCGCGCAGTACGAGCAGGGCGGGATCATCAAGCACGGCGCGATGATGATCAACGCCGTGTCGAACAGCCGCGTGCCCCACCTGACCGTGGTGATGGGCGCGTCGTACGGCGCCGGCAACTACGGCATGTGCGGCCGGGCGTACGACCCGAGGTTCCTGTTCACCTGGCCGAACGCCAAGTCGGCCGTGATGGGTCCGAAGCAGCTGGCCGGCGTGCTGTCGATCGTGGCCCGCCAGGCGGCCGCCGCGAAGGGCCAGGACTACGACGAGGAGCACGACGCGGCGATGCGCCGGATGGTGGAGGGGCAGATCGAGCAGCAGTCCGTGGCCGCCTTCCTGTCCGGCCGCCTCTACGACGACGGCGTGATCGACCCCCGCGACACCCGCACCGTGCTGGGCCTGTGCCTGTCGGCGATCCACAGCGGACCGGTCAAGGGCGCGGACCGCTACGGCGTTTTCCGGATGTGAGGACACGATGATCCGCAAGCTGTTGATCGCCAACCGGGGCGAGATCGCGCGTCGGGTGATCCGCACCTGTCGCGAGGTCGGCGTGTCGCCGGTGGCCGTGTTCTCCGACCCCGACGCGGGTTCGCCGCACGTGCGCGAGGCCGACGCGGCGGTCCGGTTGCCCGGCGCCAGTCCCGCCGACACCTACCTGCGCGGCGACCTGGTGGTGGCCGCCGCCCTCGCCTCCGGCGCGGACGCGGTCCACCCCGGGTACGGGTTCCTGTCCGAGAACGCCTCCTTCGCGCGCGCCGTCCTCGCCGCCGGGCTGACGTGGGTCGGGCCGGACCCCGACGTCATCGACGCGATGGGGTCGAAGGTCGCGGCCAAGAAGAGGCTGGCGGCGGCGGGCGTCCCCGTGCTGCCGGAGCTGGACCCGGAGTCCGCCGGCGAGTTCCCCTTGCTGGTCAAGGCTTCCGCCGGCGGTGGCGGGCGGGGGATGCGGGTGGTGCGGTCCGCCGCCGAGCTGGCCGGGCAGGTGGCCGCGGCCCGCCGCGAGGCCGAGTCGGCGTTCGGCGACGGCACCGTGTTCTGCGAACCGCTGCTGGAGCACGCGCGGCACGTCGAGGTGCAGGTCCTCGCCGACGCGCACGGCACGGTGTGGGCGTTGGGTGAGCGGGAGTGCTCCATCCAGCGCCGCCACCAGAAGATCATCGAGGAGACGCCGAGCCCGGCCGTGACGCCGGAGGCCCGGGAGCGGCTGTTCGAGGCCGCCACCAAGGCCGCGGAGGCCATCGGGTACGTCGGCGCGGGCACGGTGGAGTTCCTCTTCACCGACGACGGCTCGTTCCACTTCCTGGAGGTCAACACCCGCCTGCAGGTGGAGCACCCCGTCACCGAGGAGGTGTTCGGCCTCGACCTCGTCGCCTGGCAGCTCGCCATCGCCGAGGGCGCCCGCCTGCCCGCCGAACCGCCCGCGCCGAACGGCCACGCCGTCGAAGCCCGCCTGTACGCCGAGGACCCCGCGCACGACTGGCGGCCCGCGAGCGGCACCCTGCACCGGTTCGCGGTGCCCGGCGGCGTGCGCGTGGACAGCGGCGTGGAGGACGGCAGCGAGGTGGGCGTGCACTACGACCCCATGCTGGCCAAGGTGATCGCCTGGGCGCCGACCCGGCCCGCCGCGATCCGCAAGCTGGCCGCCGCCCTCGACCGGGCCGAGCTGCACGGCCTCGTCACCAACCGGGACCTGCTGGTCCGCACGCTGCGGCACCCGGCGTTCGGCGCGGGCGACACCCACACCGGCTTCCTGGGCCAGCACGGCCTCACCACCCCCGAACCGGTCGACGTCCGGCCCGCCGCGCTGGCCGCCGCCCTCGCGCTCGCCGAACGCAGGCGTACCGGCGCCCTTCCGCTGGGCTGGCGCAACCTCGCGTCCCAACCGCAGCGGGCCGTGTTCGAGCACGGCGACGAGGCGGTCGAGGTCGACTACCGGCACACCCGCGCGGGCGTGGAGACGAGCCTGGACCTGACGGTCGTCGCGGCCGCGCCGGACGCGGTGACGCTGGAGCTCGACGGGGTGCGCACGACCTACCCGGTCGCCGTCTACGGGGACCGGGTCGAGGTCGGCCCGACGGGGTCGGGCGCGGTGTCGTTGAGGCTGCGGCCCCGGTTCCCCGAGCCGCGGGCCACCCTGGCCGAGGGTGCGACCGTCGCGCCGATGCCCGGCACGGTGGTGCGGGTCGCGGTCGAGCCGGGGCAGCGGGTCGAGGCGGGCGCGGAGCTGCTCGTGCTGGAAGCGATGAAGATGGAGCACCGCGTGCTCGCCACCACCGGCGGCGCGGTCGCGGAAGTGCTCGTGCGGGCGGGGCAGCAGGTCGACGCGGGCGACGTGCTCGCGGTGGTGGCCGACGAGCCGCGCCCCGAGTCGACCGGAGGGACGGGCGGGGCATGACGATCAACTTCACCGAGAGCGAGGAGCGGCAGGCGCTGCGCAGGGCCGTCGCCGACCTCGCCCGTAAGTACGGCCACGAGTACTTCACCGCCAAGGCGAAGGCCGGCGAGAAGACCGACGAGCTGTGGGCCGAGGCGGGCGCGCTGGGCTACCTCGGCGTGGCCGTGCCCGAGGAGTACGGCGGCGGTGGCGGCGGCATCGGCGACCTGGCCGCCGTGTGCGAGGAGCTGGCCAGAGCGGGCTGCCCGCTGCTGCTGACCGTCGTCTCGCCCGCCATCTGCGCCACGATCATCGCCCGCTTCGGCACCGCCGAGCAGAAGCGGAAGTGGCTGCCCGGGTTCGCCGACGGCACCACCAAGATGGCCTTCGCCATCACCGAGTCCGACGCGGGCTCCAACTCGCACAAGCTCGCCACCGCCGTCCACCGCGACGGCGACGAGTGGGTGCTCGCCGGCGGCAAGTCGTTCATCTCCGGCGTCGACGAGGTCGAGGCGGTGATGGTCGTCGCCCGGCACGTCGACGCCACCGGCCAGCGGCTGCTCCCCTCCTTGATGATCGTGCCGACGAACGCGCCCGGCTTCACCTACCAGCACATCCCGATGGAGGTGCAGTCGCCGGAGAAGCAGTTCACCTGCTTCTTCGACGACGTGCGCCTGCCGCTGGACGCGCTGGTCGGCTCCGAGGACGCGGGATTGGCCCAGCTGTTCGCCGGGCTCAACCCGGAGCGGATCATGGCGGCGTCCTTCGCCACCGGCATGGCCCGCCGCGCACTCGACCAGGCGAGTGAGTACGCCCGCACCAGAACGGTCTGGGACACGCCGATCGGCGCGCACCAGGGCATCGCGCACCCGTTGGCGCAGTGCGCGATCCAGGTCGAGCTGGCGAGGCTGATGACCCAGAAGGCCGCGGCTCTCTACGACGCTGGGGAGGACCGGGCTGCTGGTGAGGCGGCCAACATGGCCAAGTACGCGGCGGGGGAGGCGGTGGCGGGGGCGGTGGACCAGGCCATCCAGGTCCACGGCGGCAACGGGCTGTCGGCCGAGTACGGACTCGGCGCCATGCTGGCCGCGTCCCGGTTGTCCCGCATCGCCCCGGTCAGCCGGGAGATGATCCTGAACTTCGTGGCGCAGCACACGCTGAGGTTGCCGCGCTCCTACTGAGTCAGGTCCAGTCCCAGCGCAAGCCGACGACGCCGGGCCCGAAGTCCAGCGCGACCGCGTACGCGTAGCCCCACGTGTCCACCGGGGTCTCGCGCACGTCGGTCGGTTCTCCACCGGTCAAACCGGTCGTGAATTGCTCGCACCGCGCGGGTCGGCACCGCGAGTCGTACCGGACCTCCAGGACGTACTCGCGAACGGGGTGGCGGAAGCGCCGCGAGTGGGTGTTGTCGAACGTGGGGTGGTGCGGCGCGACGTGGATCAGCTCGTACTCGACGGCCGTCCGCTCGCCCCGGCGCAGCGGGCGGTCGAGCAGCAGTTCCGCGACCATCAGACCGTTGCGCGGGTCGGCGGAAACCCGCCCCAGTCTGCACGAGCGCAGGGTGCCGATGACCGGCAGCGGGTCGCCGGGCAGCCGGGTGTCGTAGCCGAGCAGCACCCGGTCGACGCCCGAGCGCTCGGCCCGCAGCACCTGCCGCGAGCGCACCCGGCGGGTGCTGCCGTCCATCGCGAGCTCCACCTGGTCGCGCAGGCTGAGCCGGGTGAGGTCCTGGTCGGTGCTGGTGTCGATGTCGGCCAGCAGTTCCGCGATGGTCGCGTAGTCGCTCTCGCCGACCCAGCCCTCCGGGCCGGACACGCGGGAACGGGGTCGGGCCTTGCCGCGTGGCCGCGGCGGTCCGAGCAGCGAGCTGAGCCCGCCCGCGCCGACGTCCAGGATCTCCTCCAGGTGGCTGACGGCGGTGAGCGAGTCCGGTCGTTCGGGCCGCCTGCGGCCGGACTGCCAGTAGCTCAGCGCGGCGATGCTGACCGCCACGCCTCGCGTCCGCAGCTTGTGCTGGATGCGTTCCAGGCTGAGCCCTTTGGCGCGGATCGCCGCACGCAATGCGTCCGCGAAGGGGTCGGCCCCCGCATCGATCCGTCGGGGATCGCGCGTCCGCGATTCCGGTCCGACGACTGGCGTAGGCATCTTCGCTCCGTTCTCCCAAGGACAAGGCGAGCGACGTTATCGTGCGAAATCGCCGGGGCGGTACAGCCGATCGGGTTTCCCGCCCTGAATTTGACCGAATCGGACCCGCAAATCCGGTCGGCTGTGGAATCCTTGAATTCTCATTAACAGCGTGGCGCGCCGGGGGTGTGAAGATCCCGGCTACCGCGATCGCCGCACCGCGCTCGGTCATTCGGTCCTGTCCCGGTACGCGCCCCGGCCCATGGCCTCGCGCACCTGGGGTGATGCACGGCACACTCCTCCCGGCGCGGGCTTCGACACCGGTCGCAATCCCCGGCGCCCGCGACCGTTCACGACCGAGAGCGGAACCCCTATGCCGAAGCTCACGTTGACCACCGGGGCAATACTCGCGTCACCGGTGTCGTCGCTGGTGGCGGACCCGGGGTCGGCCGGCGGGGGTGTCATCCGCCCGGTCCGCACCGCGGATCGCCGGTCCAACGGTTACATAGTCACCCCGGAGAACTTCTCCGTGTTGGCGTCGAACACGCCCACCTCTCGTTTCGATCGAGCCGTCGGCCGTATTTTCTCCACAGCGTTGAATCGCTTCTCAATCACGTTGTCCGGCGCGCCGCACGTGCATCTCCGCCGTAGTGCGGTTCCGGCCGGGTTGACATCGCGCCGACCTCCGTGGTGGTTCCCCGAACCGACTCCGGCACGGACACCCACCGCCCGCGCCGAGTTCGGCACACTGGCAGCCCCGCGCGTGATCCGCGCCGGGGACCCCCTTACCCCGCAGAGGAAAGCGCTATGCGAAAGCTCTTACCGGGCGTCGCCGTGGCCGCCTTGACCGTCACCCTGCTCGCCGCGCCCGCCCACGCCGAGGGCGCCGTCCTGCACGCCGGCTCGTCCACGGCGGTGCCCGGCAGCTACATCGTCAAGCTCAAGGACCTCGCCGCGGCCGACGCCGTGACGCGCCGGCTGGCCGGGCGGGTGACCCGCGAGTACCCCGCGTTCGGCGGCTTCGCCGCCTTGCTCACCCCGGCGCGGGCCCGCCGGCTCGCCGCCGACCCGGCGGTGGCGTACGTCGAGCAGGACCAGGTCGTGCGCGCGCACACCACCCAGACCAGCGCGCCGTGGGGCCTGGACCGGATCGACCAGACCGCCCTGCCGCTGGACACGACCTACGGCTACACCTCCACCGGCGCGGGCGTCACCGCGTACGTGATCGACACCGGCATCCGGGTCACGCACGCGGAGTTCGGCGGCCGGGCCGCGCACGGCCACGACGTCGTGGACAACGACTCCGTCGCCCAGGACGACAACGGCCACGGCACGCACGTCGCGGGCGTCATCGCCGGCCGCACGTACGGCGCGGCCAAGGGCGCGCGGGTGGTGGGCGTGCGCGTGCTCAACGGCCAGGGCAGCGGCACGGTCGCCGGCGTCATCGCGGGCGTGGACTGGGTGCGGCTGAACGCGAGCCGTCCCGCCGTGGCGAACTTCAGCCTGGGCGGCGGGGCGTCCACCGCGCTCGACGACGCGGTGCGGCGGCTGATCGCCTCCGGCGTCACCGCGTCCGTCACCGCGGGCGGCAGCAACACCGGAGTCGGCTCCACCTCGCCCGCCAGGGTCGCCGAGGCGATCACGTCGGGCGCCCACACGCAGACCGACGCCAGGGCGCCGTTCTCCAACTACGGACCGGGCGTGGACCTGTACGCGGCCGGCGTCGGCATCACGTCGGCGTGGCACACCGGCGACACCGCCACCAACACGCTCAGCGGCACGTCGATGGCGACCGGGTTCGTCACCGGTGTCGCCGCCCGGTACCTCCAGGTCGACCCGGGCGCCCTCCCCGCCCTGGTGCAGACCGAGCTGACCCGCCCCGGGCCGGTGCCGTGGGGCGGCCGGCTCCTGCACTTCCCGCCCACGCGCTAGCAGCCCAACCTCCTCACCCTGCGAAGGAACAGCCATGCGCACACTGCTGTCCGGCCTGGGCGTCGCCGCCCTCGCCGCCGTCACCCTCACCGCGCCGGCGCACGCCGAAGGCGCCGTGCTGCACGCCGGCTCGGCCACCGCCGTGCCCGGCAGCTACATCGTCAAGCTCGAGGACGTCGCCGCCGCGGGCGCGGTCGCCGCCCGGCTCGACGGCCGGGTCACCCGGGAGTTCCCGTCGCTGCACGGCTTCGCCGCGACGATGACCGCGACGCAGGCCCGACGCCTCGCCGCCGACCCGGCGGTGGCCTACGTCGAGCAGGACCAGGTCGTGCGGGCGCACACCACCCAGACCAACGCGCCGTTCGGCCTCGACCGGATCGACCAGCGCGCGCTGCCGGTCGACGGCACGTACAGCTACACGTCGACGGGCCTGCGCACCCGCGCGTACGTGATCGACACGGGCATCCGGGCCACCCACACCGAGATCGCGGGCCGCACGTGCCCCGGCTACGACGCGGTCGACAACGACACCGTGCCGCAGGACGACAACGGTCACGGCACGGCCATCGCGTCCCTCATCGCGGGCCGCGTGAACGGCGTCGCCAAGCAAGCGGTGGTGTGCGGCGTCCGGGTGCTCAACGGCTCGGGCGGCGGCACGACCGCGGGCGTGATCGCGGGCATCGACTGGGTGGCGCGCAACCACGTCAAGCCCGCCACGGCCAACCTCAGCCTGGGCGGCGGCGCGTCCACCGCGATGGACGACGCGGTGCGCCGGCTCATCGCCGCGGGCGTCACGGCGTCCGTCACGGCGGGCGGCAGCGCCTCCGACGCGGCCAACTACTCGCCCGCCCGCGTCCGGGAGGCGCTCACCTCCGGCGCGGCCACCAGGACCGACACCCGGGCCACGTTCTCCAACTACGGCTCGGTGGTCGACGTCTACGCGTACGGCATGAACATCACCGTCGCGTGGAACACCGGCGACACCGCCACGAACACGCTCAGCGGCACGTCGTTGGCCACGGCGTACGTCACCGGCGTGACGCTGCGGTTCCTCCAGCTCAACCCCGCCGCCACCCCCGCGCAGGTGCACTCGGCGGTCGTCTCCGAGGCGACGCCGCTGTCGTGGGGCCGACTGCTGTACTGGTCGCCGACCCGGTGACCTACTGCTCGGCCAGGTGAGCCGGCGGCGCCGACGACGGGGCGAGCTCGTGGCGCATCACGAGCTCGCCGCCGTCCACCTCGCCGGTGTCGGTGAAGCCGAACGCCGCGTACAGGCCGCGGGCCACCGCGTTGCCGGGCACCACGCTCAGCACCAGCTCGGTGCGGCCCTCCGAGCGCGCCACCTCGGCGATCGCGGCCAGGCCCTTCCGGCCGAGGCCGCGGCCCTGCGCGCGCCGGTCGACCATGAACCGGACGATGTGCAGCGCCTCGGGCCGGTCGCGTTCGAGCAGGGTGAAGCCGACCAGCTCCTCTCCGCTGACCAGCGCAAGAGGTTGCAACTTCGGGCGGTGGATCCAGGCGTCCGCGATCGACTTGAGGTTCGTCGCGACGAACGCCCGCTGCTCCTCATGGACCTCCAGGCCGATGACGGCCCGGTAGTTGTCCTCGGTGACCGGTTCCAAACGCATGTCCGGACGGTAGCGCCGCGGTCACGCGACCGCGCCCGGATTATGGGAACACGCAGGTCAGGCGGTTTATTGACGCTGAGCGCTCAACTGGCAAATGTTCACACTTCCGAGTTAACACCCTGGTTGCCTACGGTGATGACTGTCAGCGAGGGCAAGGTGGCCCAACGTCACCCCCGAGCCCTGCACAGCTCCTCGGGGTGGGTTGGGGTCACCGTCGAAGAACGGAATCCCGCATGCGACAGTCACGACAGGTCCGGTTCCTGGCCGGGGTCGGGGCGACGGCGCTCGTCGTCACCGCGTCCTCCCTGTTGGCCGCCCCGGCGCAGGCCGCCGAGGGCGAGATCCGCGCCGCCGACGCCGCGAACAAGGTCCAGAACCACTTCATCGTCAAGCTCAAGGACGGCTCGGCCGCGTCCGCCCAGAGCCTGGCGGACCAGTACGGCGGCCACGTCGACACCGTCTACCGCAGCGCGCTGAACGGCTTCGCCGTGTCGCTGCCCGAGCAGGCCGCCAAGCGGCTCGCGGCCAACCCGGCCGTCGAGTACGTCGAGCAGGACCAGGTCTTCACGATCCAGGCGACGCAGACCAACCCGCCGTCGTGGGGCATCAACCGCGTCGACCAGCGCAACCTGCCGCTGGACACGTCCTACAGCTACACCTCGACCGGCAGCGGCGTGAACGCCTACGTCATCGACACCGGCGTCCGGATCACCCACACCACGTTCGGCGGTCGTGCGCGCAACGGGTACGACGCGGTCGACAACGACAGCGTCGCGCAGGACGGCAACGGCCACGGCACGCACGTCGCGGGCACCATCGCGGGCAGCCAGTACGGCGTCGCCAAGGGCGCGACGATCTACGGCGTGCGCGTGCTGAACAACGCCGGCAGCGGCACCCTCGCCGACGTGATCGAGGGCATCGACTGGGTGACCGCGAACCACGTCAAGCCGGCCGTGGCGAACATGAGCCTCGGCGGCGGCGTGTCCACCACGATCGACGCGGCCGTGCGCCGCTCGGTCGCCGCCGGCGTCACCTACGCCGTCGCGGCGGGCAACAGCAACGCCAACGCGTCCAACTACTCCCCGGCCCGCGTGGCCGAGGCCATCACGGTGGGCGCGACCACCAACACCGACGCCCGCGCCAGCTACTCGAACTACGGTTCGATCCTGGACATCTTCGCGCCGGGCTCGTCGATCACCTCGGCGTGGCACACCAGCGACACGGCCACCAACACCATCAGCGGCACCTCGATGGCGACCCCGCACGTCGCCGGCGCGGCGGCCCGCTACCTGCAGGGCGCCCGCACGGCGACCCCGGCCCAGGTGTCGAGCTACCTGGTCGGCCAGTCGACCGCGAGCAAGGTGACCAACCCGGGCAGCGGTTCGCCGAACCGCCTGCTCTACCTGGCGCCCAGCGCCTGATCCGCATCACGTCCGAACCGGGGCCGTCCCTGCGGGGGCGGCCCCGGTCGCGTGTCCTCCACCTGCGCGTTCAAGGTTTGCTCACCGTTCGTTCAGCGCCCTCTGCGCATACTGGTGCCGCGGCGGCCCACGGCGTCCATAGGTGGTGGCGCAGGGGGGAGGGCCGCCGCGTTCACACGTAGATCGACAGCGCCAGCGACACCACCCAGCAGGCGCCGATCACCTGGAGCACGTGGTCGCGCAGGGCGATGCGCTCGGGCTCTCCCGCGCCACCGTCGTCCACGTCGACCGCGTACCGCAGCACGGCCACCACGAACGGCACGATCGACAGCATCGCCCAGCCGGAGTCGTAGTCGGCGCGCTCGCGCATCTCGAACGCCCACAGCGAGTAGGCCAGGATCATGATCGCGGCGGCGGTGGCCCAGACGAACCGGAGGTAGCTGGCCGAGTAGCGGCGCAGCGACGCGCGGATCTCCGCGCCCGTCCGCTCGTAGAGCACGATCTCGGCGTACCGCTTGCCCGCCACCATGAACAGCGAGCCGAACGCCGTCACCAGCAGGAACCACTGCGACAGCGGGATGCCGGCCGCGATGCCGCCCGCGATGGCGCGCAGCAGGAACCCCGACGCCACGATGCACAGGTCGATCACCGGCTGGTGCTTCCACCCGAGGCAGTAGCCCAGTTGCGCGGCGCAGTAGACGCCGATCACCACGGCCAGCGGCGGGCCGGAGACCAGGGAGACAGCGACGGCCGCGACGAACAGCGCCGCCGCCGCCACGTACGCCGTGCGCGTCGAGACCACGCCGGCCGCGATCGGGCGGCACCGCTTGGTCGGGTGCGCGCGGTCGGCGTCCACGTCGATCGCGTCGTTGACCAGGTACACCGCGGAGGCGGCCAGGCAGAACGCGACCAGGGCCAGCCCGGTGTCCAGCAGCACCGCCGGCTCGCCCAGGCGGTTCGCCGCGAACGGCGCGGCCAGCACGAGGAAGTTCTTCACCCACTGGTGCGGCCGGACCGCGCGGACCAGGCCGGTGATCGCGCCGGTGCCTCGCGCGGTGGTGCTGCCCGGTTCACCGGTCTCGTTCAGCTCGCCGGTGTCGCTCTTCTGGCCGGTGTCGCTCATCTCGCCGCTCCGTCCAGCTTGCGGCCGACCAACCGCCCGAGCACCGCGCCCAACGCCGCGCCCGCCGCGACGTCGGTGGGGTAGTGCACGCCGAGCACCAGCCGGGACAACAGCATAGGCGGCACCAGCACCGGTTCCAGCCGGCGACCGGTGAGCCGCGAGAACAGCACCGCGGCGGCGGCGGTCGACACGGCGTGCGCGGACGGGAAGCTGAGCCGGCTGGGCGTGCCGGCCAGCACGGCGACGGACTCGTCGGCCGGCCGCGGCCGCCGGACCACGCGCTTGACCGCGATGGCGACCGCGTGCGACCCGGCGACCCCGGCGGTCGCGACCAACCAGTCCCGCCGCCGCCCCCGGTCCACGGCCGCGCCCGCGAGCCCCAGCGCCAACCACCCCGCGCCGTGCTCGCCGAACCACGACAACCCGCGCGCCGACGCCACCACCAGCCGGTGGCCGAACGCACCCTGCACCTGGTTCAGGACGGTGATCTCGGCAGACCTGGCGGCCCTCCGGCGATCGGCGGCGGGGCGCGCGGTGGTGTGGGCGGTCATCCCGGCACCTGCCCGGGGCGGAGGGTGGTGCCGCAGTGGCCCCGGGGCGCGGCGAGCCGCACGCCCTCGGCCCGGGCCAGGTCGGTCCGGAGGTAGTCGCGCAGCCGCGCCAACCGCGCCGCGTCGGGGACGGCGTCGCGGCGCACCCAGTCGCGCGCGGCCGGCCCGGTCGAGAGCAGGTGGTAGTCCGCCGCCATCCTCGGGTCGTCCGCGATGCCGGTGAGCCGCGACCACTCGCCGTGCGAGTGGATGAACGTCGGCTTCACCCGGTCGAACACGTAGTCCCGGACGCCGGCCATGTCCCGCGCGCCCCACAGGTCCGCGAGCCTCGGCTCGGCCAGCCCGACCAGGTCGACCACCGCCAGCCTCGACGTCAACGCGGTGCCGCCGATGTCCGGCAGCACCACGGTGGGGCGCGCGGCGCCGAGCACGTCCGCCAGCCCGTTGAACCCGCGCCCGAACGTCTCGGCCACCAGGCACATCGGCACCGTCGGGTCGGCGCGGAACTCCCGCGCCGAGGCGGTGAACCGGGCCGCCGTCGGCAGCACCGCGACGGCCAGGACCACCGACAACACCGCACGCCGCCGGGCCGTCCCGCGCCCCAGCACCCGCGCCACGGCGAACACCGCGACCAACGCGCCCAGCACCCACACGGGCGTGGCGAACCGCAGCTGCCCCATCCAGTCGGGCTCCAGCACCGCGAACGCGAGCAACGACAAGCCGAACGGCACCAGCAGCGCGACGAGCGCCGACCCCAGCCGGGAGCCCCGTGCCAGCGCCAGCCCCACGCACAGCGCCACCACCAGCACGGCCAGGGCGCCGGCGTACTGCACCACCTCGCCGACCCGGGTGAACCCCGCGAGGGTGGGCGGGGCCTGGCTCTTCGCCGCCGCCGGCAGCGCCAGCCACCGGCCGAACTCCACCCGCCGCCACGCCACGTAAGCGCCGAACGGCACCAGGAACACCGCCGCGGACAACGCCACCGACCGCACCGCCGCCGCCGACCCGGCCCGGCGCGCCGTCAGCAGCACCAGCAGCGGGTACGCCCCGGCGTAGATCAGCCCGTCCGGCCGGGTCAACGCCGCCAGCGCGACCAGCGCGCCGGCCACCGCCGCCACCCGCCCGGACAGCAGCCGGTCGTCCAGCACCGCCGTGCACAGCACCACCGCGAGCCAGCACGTCGCCAGCGCGTACAGCGGGTTCTCCAGCCCGGAGAACACCCAGACCACGAACGACGGCACGGCCGCCAGCACCGCGCCGAACGCCACCGTCACCAGCCCCGGCCGGCGGAACACCCGGCGCGCGGCCGCGTGGCACGCCAGCAGCACGCCCGCGCAGCACAGCACCGCGAGGACCTTGGGGAACAGCACGTAGTCCGGCACGCCGAAGAGCGCGCCCCGGTCGAACAACCCGACCAACCGGCCCAGCGCGAGCAGCGCCAACCACGCCGGGTTCGAGTACGCCTCCGTCGGCTCCGCGCCCGGCTGCAGCACCGAGCCCGCGCCGTCGGTGATCGTGCGCGCGTACGCGAACGTGATCGCCGCGTCGTCGACCAGCCAGTGGCCGTACAGCGCGCCGTGCGAGGCGATCAACGCCGTGCCGCCCGCCACCGGCAGGACCCACCGGGCGCGGCGCGCGGGTCGTGCGGCGGGCGCGTGCCCGGTGACGCGCTCGGGCGCGGTCGTCGCGGTCACGTCGGCAACCGCCGGAACACGGCGCGGGGCAGGTGCCGCAGCGCCGACATCACCAGCCGCAGCGGCGCGGGCGCCCACACCAGCTCGCGCCGGTCGCGGACCGCGTCCACGACCACCCGCGCCACCTGGTCCGCGGTGCTCGACAACGGCGGCGGGCGCAGGCCGTCGGTCATCCGGGTGTGCACGAACCCCGGCCGCACCACGGTGACGGTGACGCCGTGCGGGCGCAGCGCCTCGCCCAGCCCCTGGTAGAACGCGTCCATCCCGGCCTTGGTCGAGCCGTAGGCGAAGTTCGACCGCCGCACCCGCTCGCCCGCCACGGAGGACAGCGCGACGATCACGCCGTGCCCCTGCGCGCGCAGCCGCTCGGCGAGCCCGACGCCGACCGACACCGCGCCGGTGTAGTTGACCTCCGCCAGCTCGACCGCCGCCTCGTGGTCCTGCCAGGCGCGCTCGGCGTCGCCCAGCACCCCGAACGCCACCAGCGCCACGTCGATCCCGCCGTCGGCGAAGGCCTTGTCCAGCACGGCGGGGTGACCGCCGACGTCACGCGCGTCGAAGTCCACCGCCGTCACCGGCACGCCCGCCGCCGCCAGCTCCGCCACCGCCGCGTCACGCCGGGGTGAGGGCCGGGCGGCGAGGACCACGCGCGGCTTGCGGGTGGCGGTGTAGCGCCGGACCACCGCCAGCGCGATCTCGGACGTGCCGCCCAGCACGAGCAGGCTCTGGGGTGTGCCCACCGCGTCGATCACAGGTTCAACCTCCTGGACATGTCGGACGCGAAGACGCCGTCCGGGTCGACCGAGGCGCGCACCGCGCGCCACTCTTCGAATCGGGGGTAGCCGCGGCGGACGGCCTCGGCCGTGGTCCGCGACTCCTTGGCCAGGTAGTGCCGCCCGCCCGCGTCGAGCACCAGGCCGTCCAGCTCGTCGCACAGCTCGGCGAGGCCGGGCCGGATCGGCAGGTCCACGCACAACGTCCAGCCCGGCACGGGGAACGACAGCGGCGCGCGGTTGCCCGGTCCGAACCGCTTGAGCACGTTCAACGCCGACACGTGGCCGGACGAGGCGATCCGCTCCACCACCCGCCGGATCACGTCGACCGCGGCGAACGGCACCACGAACTGGTACTGCAGGAACCCGCGCGGGCCGTAGCCCCGGTTCCACTCGCCGATCACGTCGAGCGGGTGCAGGAACTTCGTGATGTTCTGCACCTGCCCGGACCGCGTGGGCGACTTGCGGTACCAGAGCTCGCTGAACGCCCGGCCGGTCGCCCGGTTGAGCAGCCCGGAGGGCAGCACGTCCGGCACGGTGAACAGCCGGGGCGCGTCGAACGCCAGCGGGTCGCGGCGCAGCTTCGCGGGCAGGTCGTCCAGCCGCGCGTGGTTCGCCCTGGTCAGCACGCCCCGGCCCAGCCGCGGCCCGGTGGCGGTGGCGTCGAACCACGACACCGACTCGGCGTAGCGGTCGTCGTCGGCGGACTGGCGGGCCAGCAGGTCGTCCAGGTTGTCCACCTGCTCGGTGTCCACCACGAAGTAGGAGGTCTCCACCGGGACGACGCTCAGCGTCGCGCGCAGCACCACGCCGGTCAGGCCCATGCCGCCGACGGTCGCCCAGAACAACGCCGAGCCCTCCCCGTCGGGGGTGAGCGTGCGGACCGAGCCGTCCGCGGTGAGCAGGTCGAGCGACCGCACGTGGTCGCCGAAGCTGCCCACGACGTGGTGGCCCTTGCCGTGCACGTCGGCGGCGATCGCGCCGCCCACGGTGACCTGGCGCGTGCCGGGCAGCACCGGCGGCCACAGCCCGAACGGCAGCAGCGCCCGCATCAGGGCGTCCAGCGAAACGCCCGCCTCCACGTCGACCAGGCCGTCGTCGACCGCGACGCCGCGAATGCGGTCGAATCGGGTCATGTCCAGCACGACGCCGCCCGCGTTCTGCGCCGGATCGCCGTAGCTGCGGCCGAGGCCGCGGGCGATCACCCCCCGTTCGCGGGATTCTTTCACGATATTCGCGACGGCCTCGAAATCACGAGGGGAAACGACCCGCGCGACCGTCGGCGCGGTGCGACCCCAACCGGAGAGCCTGACTAGCATCGGCGCAGACTAACGGACACTGGTATTCCATCCGAGAGGTGTCGAAACGGTGGTGCGAAACGGCGGCGCGACCCGTCAGGCGATGATGTTCGTGCTGGTGGGAGCGCTCTGCGCGGGGCTCGACTACGGGACCTACAGCACACTTCTCGCATTCGGGGCGTGGGTGCACGCCGCCAAGGCGGTCAGTTTCACGATCGGCACCACGGCGGCGTTCTTCCTCAATCGACGGTTGACGTTCGGTGTCCCTGCCGGGGGTGTGCGGCAGGTGGCGGGGTTCGCCCTGCTGTACCTCAGCACATTCATCGCCAACGTATTGGTCAACGCGCTCGTATTGCACCTGTTGCCACCCTTTCGGGTGGAATATGCGGTGGCGTGGCTGATCGCGCAGGGCGTGGCCACGGCCGTCAACTTCGCCGGCCTGCGCGCGGTGGTCTTCCGCGTCGGGAAACCTGGTGGCGTCGGGCACCGGGTCGTTGGCTAGCCTTGACGACCAGCCGTCAGCCGAGCTGACCCCCAGAAGCAGCGAACACCGAGGAGAGCAGTTCCCGTGATGCGCACGCACGAGGCCGGGAAGCTCCGCGCCGAGCACGCCGGGCAGTCCGTCACCCTGACCGGGTGGGTGGCACGCAGGCGCGATCACGGTGGCGTGATCTTCATCGACCTCCGGGACGCCTCCGGCGTGGCCCAGGTCGTCTTCCGCGAGGGCGAGATGGCCGAGCGCGCGCACAAGCTGCGCTCGGAGTACGTGGTCAAGGTCGTCGGCGACGTGACCCGCCGCCCCGAGGGCAGCGAGAACCCCGAGCTGGCCACCGGCGACATCGAGGTCTACGCCAGCGAGCTGGTGGTGCTCAACGAGGCCGCCCCGCTGCCGTTCCAGCTCGACGAGCACCTGGAGGTCGGCGAGGAGGCCCGCCTCCGGCACCGCTACCTCGACCTGCGCCGCACCGGGCCGGCCAAGGCCATGCGGCTGCGCAGCGAGGCCAACCGGATCGCCCGCGAGGTGCTGCACGCCGAGGACTTCGTCGAGGTCGAGACGCCGACCCTGACCCGCTCCACCCCCGAGGGCGCGCGCGACTTCCTGGTGCCCGCCCGCCTGCGCCCCGGCTCCTGGTACGCGCTGCCGCAGTCGCCGCAGCTGTTCAAGCAGCTGCTCATGGTCGGCGGCCTGGAGCGGTACTACCAGATCGCCCGCTGCTACCGCGACGAGGACTTCCGCGCCGACCGGCAGCCCGAGTTCACCCAGCTCGACATCGAGATGAGCTTCGTCGAGCAGGACGACGTGATCGCGCTCGGCGAGAAGATCGTCTCCGCGCTGTGGAAGGACCTGGCCGACCACGAGATCGCCCGGCCGTTCCGCCGCATCTCCTACGCCGAGGCCATGGCCAAGTACGGCACGGACAAGCCGGACCTGCGCTTCGACCTCGAGCTCACCGAGCTGACCGAGTACTTCAAGGACACCCCGTTCCGGGTGTTCCAGGCGCCGTACGTGGGCGCGGTCGTCATGCCCGGCGGCGCGTCGCAGCCCCGCCGCACGCTCGACGCCTGGCAGGAGTGGGCCAAGCAGCGCGGCGCCCGCGGCCTGGCGTACGTGCTGGTCCAGGAGGACGGCACGCTCGGCGGCCCGGTCGCCAAGAACCTCTCCGACGCCGAGCGCGACGGCCTGGCCAAGGCCGTCGGCGCGAACCCGGGCGACTGCGTCTTCTTCGGCGCGGGCGACCCGGACGGCGCGCGCGCCCTGCTCGGCG
This sequence comes from Actinosynnema sp. NPDC037264, assembly GCF_055603705.1. Lineage (NCBI taxonomy): Bacteria > Bacillati > Actinomycetota > Actinomycetes > Pseudonocardiales > Pseudonocardiaceae > Actinosynnema > Actinosynnema sp. NPDC037264. Next base: position 268,366 of record NZ_JBVJVK010000002.1, read on the forward strand.
CGGCCCGCGTGGAGATCGCGCACCGGGTCGGCCTGATCGACGAGAACGCCTGGTCGTTCGTGTGGGTCGTGGACTTCCCGATGTTCGAGGCGGTCGACAAGATCGGCGACGACGTGGCGGTGGGCAGCGGCAAGTGGACCGCGCTGCACCACGCGTTCACCTCGCCGACGCCGGAGTGGATCGACCGGTTCGAGGAGGACCCGGGCAACGCCCTGGCCTACGCCTACGACATCGTCTGCAACGGCAACGAGATCGGCGGCGGGTCGATCCGTATCCACCGCGCGGACGTGCAGCAGCGGGCGTTCCAGGTCATGGGCATCACGCCCGAGGAGGCGCAGGAGAAGTTCGGCTTCCTGCTCGACGCCTTCTCCTACGGCGCGCCGCCGCACGGCGGCATCGCGTTCGGCTGGGACCGGATCGCCATGCTGCTCGGCGGGTACGACTCGATCCGCGAGGTCATCGCGTTCCCGAAGAGCGGCGGCGGCTACGACCCGCTGACCGCCGCGCCGGCGCCGATCACCGCGCAGCAGCGCAAGGAGGCGGGCGTCGACTTCAAGCCCGCGCCCGCGGAGAAGCAATAGCACCGTGCTGCACCTGCGCGCCATCTGCCCGGTCGAGCGCACCGACGCGGTGCTGGCCGCGCTGCGACAGGACCCCGGCGTGACGCACGTCGTGGTCCTGCGCGGCGCGGCCGTCGACCCGGCGGGTGACGTGGTGGAGGCCGACGTCGCGCGGGAGGCCACCGACGGCGTCGTGTCCGCCCTGTGCGACCTCGGCGTCGACCGCGACGGCGGCGTCACGCTGGAGCTGATCGACACCGCGCTGTCCGACGCGGCCGACCGCGCCGAGGAGGCCGCGCCCGGTGACGCGGCCGACGCCGTGGTGTGGGAGGAGCTGCTGTCCCGCACCGGCGAGGAGTCGCGGCTCAACGCCACGTTCCTGTCGTTCCTGACCATCGCGTGCCTGCTCGCGGCGGTCGGCGTGGTGACCGACTCGCCGATCACCATCGTCGGCGCGATGGTCGTCGGGCCGGAGTTCGGCCCGCTGGCCGCGATCGCGGTCGGGCTGGTGCTGCGGCGCTGGGACCTGGTGCGGCGCGCCGCGCTGGCGCTGGCGGCCGGGTTCCCGGTGGCCATGGCGATCACCGCGGGCGGCGCGTTCGCGGGCTCGTTCACCGACCTGTTCGACCGGGACATGGTGCTGTCCGCGCACCAGGTCGACTTCGTGTTCCAGGTGGGGCCGTTCTCGTTGATCGTGGCGCTGCTCGCGGGCGCGGCCGGGATGCTGTCGATGACGTCGGCGAAGTCCGCGGCGCTCGTCGGGGTGTTCATTTCGGTCACCACGGTGCCCGCCGCCGGCTACGCCGCGCTGGCCGCCGTTCTCGGTGAGTGGGACATATGTCTCCAGTCGATTGCACAACTCGCGGTGAACCTCGTCGGCATCGTGGCGGCGGCGGCGCTGGTCCTGGCGTTGCGCAACCGCCGGGCGCGGGTCCGGGACCTGGGACGACCGCTCGCCGACGGTTGACCCGGCGCTGATTTCCACAAAAGGTGGAACGGCCGGACCGTGAGCACTACCGTCACGGTGCCCGGACGGGTTCTGTCAGATCGGTCGCCACCGGGAGTAGGGTCGGAGGAGATGAGCGTGGAGATCACCGCCGGCCCGCACGACATCGACGACGCTGCCCCCTCCGAGCTCGACGACGCGGTGGCAGCGGCCCAGTCGGTGTTGAGCAAGAGGTTCGGCGCACCGGTTCGGCTGGCCGACCCCGAGGACCTCGGGGGTGCCGGCCGGTCCGTGGTCGCGCGCGTCCGGGTGGCCCACACCCCGTTCTCGCTGCCCCGCACGCTGGTGGTCAAGCGCTACCCCTCGCCGGTGGCCGACCGCGACCCGTTCGCGCACGAGGTGGTGAGCCACAAGCTGCTCACCGCGCTGCCGTCCGAGGAGCGCCTCACCCCCGAGCTGGTCGCGCAGGACAACGCCAAGCGGCTCGTCGTGCTCGAAGACCTGGGCAAGGCGCCGCGGCTGGCGGAGAAGCTGCTCGGCTCCGACGCGCGTGCCGCCGAACGCGGCCTGCTGTCGTGGGCGCACGCCATGGGCCGGCTGCACGCGACGACCGCCGGGCGTGACGCGGACTTCGACGCGCTGATGCGCCGCCAGGGCGCGCAGTGCTGCGCCGACCCGATCGTGGTGGACGTGCACACGGCGTTGGCCGGGCTGCCCGAGCTGCTGTTCGACTCGTTGGAGGTCGACACGCCCGACTCCGTGCGCGCGTTCGCCGAGCAGGCCGTGCGGGGGTTCGTCACGTCCCGCCGGCGGGCGTTCAGCCCGTCCACGTCGTGCCCGGACAACCACCTCGTGACCAGCAAGGGCGTCCGGTTCCTCGACTTCGAGGGCGGGTGCGTGCGCGACATCGTGTTCGACGCGGCGTGCCTGCGGGTGCCGTTCCCGTCGTGCTGGTGCGCCTACGGGCTGCCCGCGGGCATGTCGGAGGCGATGGTCGCGGCGTGGCGGGCCGAGGTGTCCTCGGTGTGGCCGGACCTGGACGACGACGCGGTGTTCCTGCCGCGGCTGCTGGAGGCGCAGCTGCTGTGGGTGTGGCTCGGCACGTGGCGCGGGCTGCCGGGGCTGGACTCGTCGCTGCCGTCGGGTCACCGGCCGTTGGACTCGCCGCCGCGCGTGGTCGTGCTGACGTCCCGGTGGGTGCGGTTGCGGCAGGACGCGCTGGCGGCGGGCGCGAAGCACATCGCCGCGCACGCCGACGAGGTCATCTCGGCGCTGGTGTCGCGGTACGGCGCGCGGGCCGCGGAACTGCCGCTGTACCCGGCATTCCGATAGCGTTGGGCTGTTCGTCCCCGTCGCGTCACGTGGCTGCGCGATCGTTCCGGTGTGGCCAAGACGGTGCGCACGTTGGTGGTCCTCGGTGACTCGACGACGGTGGGCGTGGGCGACCCCGTGCCCGGTGGGTGGCGCGGCGTCGGCCCGCTGCTCGCGGCGGCGCTGCCGCACGCGCGGTACCTGAACGCCTCGTTCACGGGTGCGCGGGTGGCCTCGGTGCGGCACGAGCAGCTGCCGGAGGTCCTGCCCGCGCGGCCCGACGCGGCCGTGCTGCTGGTCGGCATGAACGACACGCTGCGGTCCGACTTCGACGCCCGGCAGCTCCACCTCGACCTGGACGCGATCGTGGGCGCGCTGGTTTCGGTCGGCTCCGCCGTGGTCACGGTGCGGTTCCACGACCACAGCCGGGTGTTCCGGTTGCCGGGCGCGTTGCGGCGGGCGTTGCGGGCGCGGATCGCCGAGCTGAACGGGATCATCGACGCGGTGGTGCGGCGGCACGGGATCGAGTGCGTCGATTTGGACCGGATGGAAGGCGCGTACTCGGTGCAGACGTGGGCGGTCGACCGGCTGCACCCGTCGGAGTCGGGGCACCGGCGGCTCGCGGCGGCGTTCGCGGCGCGGTTGGCGCGGGCCGGCTGCGAGGTGCCGGGCCGGGTGTCCCTGGTCTGCACGGGCGGGCTCAAGGTGACGCCGCTGCACCACGCGGGCTGGCTGGTGGTGAAGGGGATCCCGTGGCTCTGGCGGCGTGGCCGCGACCTGGTCCCCTACGCGGCCACCATCGTGTACCGCTCCTGGGCGGGCCTGCCGGAGCCGCCGCGCTACGTCGTCGACCCGTCCGGTGCGGAGGCGGTGGCCGTGACGACCACCGCCCCGCCCGGGTGGCGTCAGCCGAGCTTGTAGACGGTCGACCCGCCGATCGTCTCGGCCGCGTAGTTCGCCGCCACCCACTCGCTGATCTCGTTGTCGCCGCGCGGCCCGCCGCCCATGCCGCCGCCGGAGACGAAGTAGCCGATCCGGCCGTCCGCCACGTACTGCCGGAACTCCTCCAGCGTGGGCGCGGGGTCGCCGCCGCTCCAGCCGCCGATGCCGATCACGGCCTTGCCCGAGGACAGCGAGAGGTCCGCCGCGCTCTGCGCGCTCACCGTCGCCGCCGCCCACGTGCCGGTGGTGGCCTTGAGCAGCTCGATCACCTCGGCGGAGGTCTCACCCAACGGGCCACCGCCCAGCTGGCTCGCGTAGGACGGGGGACCGGACATCGGGATGGAGCCGGAGTGCGGGGTGGCGGCCGTCGCCACGCCGAACGCCGCGGTGGAGAGCACCGAGGTGGCCAACGCGAGCGCGGCGACCCGGCGCACGCCCATCACGACCGCCGTGGCCACCAGCACGGTCAGCGCCGCCACGACCCAGCGCAGCGCGGGCAGCCACTCGCCGAACCGCTGGAGCAGCGCGAAGCCCCAGAACCCGGCGGCGGCGACCATCGCCGCCAGCGCGACGCGCACCGGCAGGTGCGCCCGGCCGCGCCACAGCTCCCGGCCGGCGATGGCGACGAGCGCGGCGACGCCCGGCGCGACGGCGACGGTGTAGTAGGGGTGCGAGATGCCGCTCATGAAGCTGAACACGATCCCGTTGCCCACCACCCACAGGCCCCACATGACCAGGGCCGCGCGGGTGCGGTCGGTGCGCGGCAGCCGGCGGGTGAACCACAGCCCCGCGACCACCCCGACGAGCGCGGCCGGGAGCAGCCACGAGATCTCGGCGCCCATGCTCGCGCCGAACAGCCGGCCGATGCCGGTCTCGCCGCCGAAGCCCAGGTTGGCGTTGCCGCCGCCCGCGATGACGCCGCCGCCACCGCGACCGCCGAAGATCCGGCCCAGGCCGTTGTAGCCCATGGCCAGCTCCCACAGCGAGTCGTCGTCCGACCCGCCGATGTACGGGCGCGACTCGCGCGGCCACAGCTCGACCAGCGCGATGAACCACCCGGCGGACACGACCACGGCCAGACCCGCGCCGAGCAGGTGCAGCAACCGCTTGGGCAGCGTGGTCGGCGCGGCGAGCAGGTAGGCGGCGGTGAACGCGGGCAGCACCAGCAGCGCCTGCCCCATCTTGGCCAGGAACGCGAACCCGACCGCGACGCCCGCCAGCGCGAGCCACCGGCCGGAACCCTTCTCCAGCGCGCGCACGGTGCAGTACGCGGCGGCCACCATCAGCAGCACCAGCAGCGCGTCGGGCAGGTTGAACCGGAACATCAGCACGGCCACCGGCGTCACCGCGAGCGCCGCGCCCGCGATCAGCCCGGCCACCGCGCCGGACGTGCGCTTCACCGTGGCGTACAACAACCACACGGCCAGCACGCCCTCGATCGCCTGCGGCGCCAGCACGGTCCAGCTGGAGAAGCCGAAGACGCGGGCGAACAGCCCGCTCACCCACAGCGCGGCGGGCGGTTTGTCGACGGTGATCACGCCACCGGCGTCGAGGCCGCCGAACAGCCACGCGGTCCAGCTCTGCGCGCCCGCCTGGGTCGCGGCGGCGTAGTAGGAGTTGCCCCAACCGGACGCGGTGATGTTCCACAGGTACAGCACCGCCGTGCCGGTCAGCAGCACGACCAGCGCGGGCGTGGTCCGGTTGCGGCCCGGCGGCGCCTTGGCGGTGGGTGCGGGCGCCGTCAGGGTTGCGGTGGTCATGGAAGGGTTCCCTAGGGTCGACGGTGTGGTCATGGAGTGGTCTCCGCGGCGCGGCGCGGCCGGAAGACCCAGTTGCGCAGCAACAGGAAGCGCAGCACGGTGGCGAGGAGGTTGGCGCCGACGACCGCGACCAGCTCGGCCGGGCCGCCGGGCGCGGCGAACAGGTGTAGCAGGGCCAGCGAGCCGCTGGTCAGGGCGAGGCCGAGGCCGAACACGAGCAGCCCTTCGAACTGGTGGCGGCCAGCGCCGCGCCGGCCGCGCACGCCGAAGGTGAACCGGCGGTTGGCCGCGGTGTTGGCGATGGCGGTGACCAGCAGCGCCACCAGGTTCGCGCCCTGCGCGCCGAGCCCGCCGCGCAGCGACACGAACAGCAGCAGGTAGGCCAACGTGCTGATCACGCCGACCGCGGCGAACCGGACCAGCTGCCGGAACAACCCGGCGGGCACGCCCGGCGTCCGCGGTTCCAACGGCTGCCTCCCCAGCTGTGCCCGGAGCTCGCCGATCGGGATCCGCCCGCTCACCAGGCCGCGGGCCACCCGGACGACGCCTTTCAGGTCGGCCACGGCGGTCGACACGAGGTCCACCCGGCTGTCCGGGTCGTCCACCCAGTCCACCGGCACCTCGTGGATGCGCGCGCCGGCCCGTTCGGCGAGCACCAGCAGCTCGGTGTCGAAGAACCACCCGGTGTCCTCGACGTGCGGCAGCAGCCGCCGGGCGACGTCGGCCCGGATCGCCTTGAACCCGCACTGCGCGTCGGTGAACCGGGTGGCGAGCGCGCCGCGGAGGATCAGGTTGTAGCAGCGGGAGATGAACTCGCGCTTCGGCCCGCGCACCACCCGCGCGCCGCGGGCCAGCCGGCTGCCGATCGCCAGGTCCGAGTGCCCGGAGGTCAACGACGCCACCAGCGGCGCGAGAGCGGCCAGGTCGGTGGACAGGTCCACGTCCATGTACGCCAGCACGGCGGCGTCCGACGCGGTCCAGACCGCTTTCAGCGCCCGGCCGCGTCCCTTCTCCGCCAGGTGGACCGCGGTCACGCCGGGCAGCTCGCGGGCCAGCTCGTCGGCGACGGCGCGCGTGCCGTCCGTGCTCGCGTTGTTCGCGATGGTGATCCGGAACGTGTGGGGGAAGGTCTCGGTGAGGTCGGCGTGCAGCTTGCGCACGCACGGTGCGAGGTCGCGTTCTTCGTTGTACACGGGCACCACCACGTCGAGCACGGTGGTCGTCGTGAGCGTGGTCATGAGCTCACCCTCGGGCGCTTGGCTGGGCGGCTCGTGTGTCATCGCTGTGCGCCGGCTGTGAGGTCGTAGACGTCGACGCCGTCGACGGTCGTCGCGGTGAACGCCTCCGCCACCCACTCGGCGATCCGCTGGGACGCGTCGCTGCCCGTCTCGGCCGGCATCAGGGCCCCGCCGAGGAAGTAGTGGATCCGTCCACTTCGGACCAGCTCCTGGAACTCCGCCAGGGTCGGCGCGGGATCGGTGCCGTTGAACCCGCCGACGGCCATCACCGGCGCACCGCTGCCGAGCTGGTAGCCGGCCGCGTTGTTGGAGCCGACGGCCGCCGCCGCCCAGGTGAAGCCCTCGCTGCCGCGCAGCAGCGCCACCAGCTCGTCGCCCGGCGTCGGCGCGTTGAGCAGCCCGCCCATCCCGCCACCGCCGGCGCGGACGTTGTTCGTCGCCCCGCCGGGGCCCATGATGACGAGCCCGCCGGGTCGGTTCGAAAGCGCCGGACCGGCGCTGGGGATCGCGCCGGAGTGCGGTGTCGCGGCCGTCGCCATCGAGTAGGCCCCCGGCCCGAGCAGCGCGGCGACGACGGCGACCGGCACGACCACGGCGGCGGGCGCGGAGGCGGCGAGGAACAGGCCCACCGCCCCGACCAGGCCGAGGACCAGCACGACCGCGGCCAGCGGGGCGGACCAGTCCAGCAGCAGCAGGTAGCACTGCAGCGCGGTCACGGCCAGCGCGCCGGACAACGCCGCCGCCGCCACGGGATCCTGCCGCCTGCGCCACAACGCGACCGCGCCGATCCCGGTCAACGCGCCGACCGCGGGCGCCAGCGCGACCGTGTAGTAGGCGTGGATGATGCCGTTCATGAAGCTGAACACCACGGCGGTGACCACCAGCCAGCCGCCCCACAGCGCGAGCCCGACCCGCTCGGTCGCGCGTCCGGTCCACCACCCGGCGACCAGGAGCACCAGCGCGGTCGGCAGCAGCCAGGCGATCTGACCGCCCATCTCGTCGCCGAGCAGCCTGGCCCACCCGCCCGAGCCCCGACCGCCGCCGCCGACGCTGCCGATCTCCTCACCGGTCAACCGGCCGAGACCGTTGTAGCCCAACGCCAGCTCCAGCACGCTGTCCGCCTGCGAGCCGCCGATGTAGGGCCGTGACCCGGCGGGTGTCAGCTCCACCGCCAACACCCACCAGCCACCGGCGACGACCACCGCGCCCAACGCCGCGCCCAGGTGCCAGACCTTGCGCAGCAGCGGGGCCGGCGCGAACGCCAGGTACACCAACCCGAACGCGGGCAGCACCAGGAACGCCTGGAGCATCTTCGCCAGGAACGCGAACCCCACCGCCACGCCCGCCAAGACCAGCCAGCGCACCGAGGCCTTCTCGGTGGCGCGGACCGTGGCGTACGCGCCCGCCACGAGCAGCAGCAGCATCAACGCGTCGGGGTTGTTGAACCGGAACATCAGCACCGCCACCGGCGTCAGCGCCAGCACCGCGCCCGCGATCAGCCCGGCCGCCTCACCGGCCGCGCGGCGCACGGCGGCGGGCAGGAGCCACACGCTCGCCACGCCCATCAACGCCTGCGGCACCAGGATGCTCCAGGCGTTGACGCCGAACAGCCGGGCCGACAGACCCATGACCCAGGTCGCCGCGGGTGTCTTGTCGACGGTGATCGCGCCGGCCGGGTCGGTCGCGCCGAAGAACCACGCGTGCCAGCTCTCGGCGCCGGCCTGCGCGGCGGCGGAGTAGTAGGCGTTGGCCCAACCGGAGTCGCCCAACCGCCACAGGTACAGCACCGCCGTCCCGGCCAGCAGCAGCAACAGGGGGAGTCTCGCTCGCATGGGGCCGAGCCTGTCGGCGAACCCTGGGCGGTCCTTGTGCCCCGGCTGTGAGCGGGCTGTGCGCGATCACGCCCCCGGGCGGGTCACCGCGGCAGGTGCACGGTGAACGTGGTCCGGCCGGGCCTGCTCGCCAGCCGCACGGTCCCGTCGTGCGAGGCCACCACGGCGGCCACGATCGACAGGCCGAGCCCGGTGCTGCCGGCCGCGCGGGACCGCGACGTGTCGCCCCGGCTGAACCGCTCGAACACCTCGCCCTGCCGGTCGGGCGGGATGCCGGGGCCGTCGTCGCTCACCGACACCCGCACCCCACCCTCCACAGTGGACAACGTCGTGATGACCGTGGTGCCCGGCGGCGTGTGCGTGCGCGCGTTGGACAGCAGGTTCGCCAGCACCTGGTGCAGCTTGTGCGCGTCACCGGTCACCTCGACGGCGTCGGGCGGCAGCTCCAGCCGCCACTCGTGCTCGGGACCGGCGATGCGGGCGTCGCTGACCGTGTCGACCACCAGCCGCGACAGCTCCACCGGGTCGCGGGCCAGCGGACGTCCCGCGTCCAGCCGGGCCAGCAGCAGCAGGTCCTCCACCAGCGACGTCATCCGCACCGCCTCGGACTCCACCCGCCGCATGGCGTGCCCGATCCGCGGCGGCACCTCGTCGGACGTGCGGCGGGTCAGCTCGGCGTACCCGCGGATCGCGGCCAGCGGGGTGCGCAGCTCGTGGCTCGCGTCCGCGACGAACTGCCGGACCCTGGTCTCGCTGGCGTGCCGGGCCTCCAGCGCGCTGCCCACGTGCCCGAGCATCCGGTTCAGCGCCAGGCCGACCTGGCCGACCTCGGTGCCCGGGTCGGCGTACTCGTCGGGCACCCGCTCGGCCAGCGCCACCTCGCCCTCGTGCAGCGGCAGCTCGGCCACCCGGCTCGCGGTCGCGGCGACCCGTTCCAGCGGGCGCAGCGTGCGGCGCACGATCAGCGCGCCCGCCAGGCTCACCGCGACCAGCCCGGCCAGCGCCACGCCGCCGAGGATCCAGCCCATCCGCCGCACCGTGGCGTCGACGTCGGCCATCGGCAGCCCGGTGATCACCTTCGTGCCGGTCGGGGTGGTGGTGGCGATCATCCGGTGGTCGCCCAGCTCCTCGCCCAGCCACACCGTGCGCGGCCGGCCGTCCGCGGGCACCTCCTCGGCCAGCGCGGTGACGTCGGTCGACAGCCTGGTCCGGTCGCCGCTGCCCCGGGCCAGCCGCTCGGCGTTGGTGCCGCCGTCGGGGTGCTTGATCAGCACCAGCGTGCCCGGACCGAACCCGGGCTGGTCCAGCGGGTCGGCCAGGCCCGGGAACGGCGGCGGCGGCACGTCCCGCCGCACCCTGGTCGTGGTGTCGACCAACTGGTCGTCCAACCGGGCGATCAGGGTGTCCCGCAGCGCGAACCCGGTCGCCACGCCGATGATCGCGCACACGACCGCCAGCAGCACCACCTGGGCCGCCACCAGCTTGGTCCGCAGCGGCCAGCCCGCCGTCCGCGACGGGCGCTCAGGCGGAGGGCTTGAGGACATAGCCCGCGCCCCGCATCGTGTGGATCATGGGCGTTCTGCCCGCGTCGATCTTCTTGCGCAGGTAGGAGATGTACAGCTCGACGATGTTGGCCTGCCCCCCGAAGTCGTAGCTCCACACCCGGTCCAGGATCTGCGCCTTCGACAGCACCCGCTTGGGGTTGCGCATCAGGAACCGCAGCAGCTCGAACTCGGTCGCGGTGAGGTCGATCGCGACGCCGCCGCGGCGCACCTCGCGCGTCTCCTCGTCCAGCACGAGGTCGCCGACCACCAGCTCGGTGCCCGCGCCCGCCTCGGTGACGCCGGTGCGGCGCAGCAGGCCGCGCAGCCGCAGCACGACTTCCTCCAGGCTGAACGGCTTGGTCACGTAGTCGTCGCCGCCCGCGGTGAGCCCGGCGATCCGGTCCTCGACCGCGTCCTTGGCGGTGAGGAACAGCACCGGCAGGCCGGGCAGGTCCGCGCGCAGCCTGCGCAGCACCTCCAGCCCGTCGAAGTCGGGCAGCATCACGTCCAGCACCACCACGTCGGGCCGGAACTCGCGCGCGACCCGGACGGCGGACGTGCCGTCGAGCGCGGTGCGGACCTCCCAGCGCTCCATCCGCAACGCCATGGACATCAGCTCGGCCAACGTGGACTCGTCGTCCACCACGAGGACCCGCACCGGACTTCCGTCCGGGCGGCGGAGTTCAGGGGACGTCCCCGAAGCGGACACTGGGCGCATGCTCCGATCCTGGACCCGGCGGTTGAGCCGGACCTGTGCCGCTCCTGTGTACCACCTGTGAACCCGCCCGACCGGCCGCGGCGCACGCACAGGCAGCGCCCAACGGCCGCACAGCCGGCTCACAGGCTCGCCCGAGACGGTGGTCGCCATGACTACCGAAACCGAGCAGCACCCGACCTGGGGTGAAGAGCCGCCGCCGCAGGCCGCCGCTGCGGGAACCGGCTGGAACGGCCGCAAGAGCCTCGCCGCCGTCGCGATCGCCCTCGGCATCGCCGCCGTCGGCGGTGGTGTCATCTACGCCGCGAGCAACTCCGACGCGGCCCGGGGCATGGGCGGGCCCGGCGGGTACGGGCGGGCCAACGGCGGCCTGGTGATCATGGGCGGCCCGTTCGGCGACACCCAGCACGGCGAGTTCCAGAACGGCGAGGTCACCGAGGTCGGCGACTCCTCCATCACGGTGAAGAGCGCCGACGGGTTCAGCGAGACCTACCTGGTCGACGACGACACGCAGGTCAACGGCGGCCAGGGCGACCTCGACGACATCGCCGCGGGCGACGTCGTGACGGTGATCGCCGGTGAGCCCACCGGGTCCGCCGACGGCAAGGCCACCGCGGACAGCATCATGGAGGGCAACATGATGCGCGGCGGGCCGCAGCAGAAGCAGGGCGACGGCCAGCCGCCCGCCAGGCAGGGCGGCCCGACCGACCAGCAGGGGACCCCGCCGACCCGGTAGAACTACGGCATGACCCGACTGGCGCTCTCGGCACTGCTGGCAACCCTGGTCCTGTTCGGGGCGTCGCCCCACGCGCACGCGCACACCGAGCTGGTCTCGAGCGACCCGGCGAGCGGCGCGTCGCTGGCGCAGCGGCCCACGCTGCTCACGCTGACGTTCACCGAGCCGGTGCCCGCCGAGAGCGCCGAGGTCACCGTCATGGCCGTCGACGGCAGCGCCTGGCCGACGGGCGAGGTCACCGCCGACGGCGCGAAGCTGACCGTGCCCCTGCTGGAGTCCTCGGCGCCCGCCGGGCAGCACACGGTGACGTGGCGGGTCGAGTCGCTGGACGGCGACTTCGTCGACGGCACGTTCGCCTTCACGGTGACCGCGCCGCCGGCGCAGCAGCCGCCGGCCGCCACGACGCCCCGACCACCTCGTCGACCACCGCCGCCACCGGCTCGGTGGCCACGCTCACCCAGTCGACCACCCGCGCGCCAGACCCGGCCGCCACCCCCGGCGCCGACGACGACGGCGGCGTGCCGCTGTGGGTGTGGATCCTGATCGTGGCGGTGCTGTCGGTGATCGGCATCGCCGTCGGCGTCGGCCTGAACCGGCGGGCGAAGGGCGAGGACGCGGAGAAGCCGGCCGAGTAGTCAACGGTCAATGGCTACGGTCGCCCCATGACCGGATCCCCTCTGCACCGCCGCGCCCTGCTCACGGGCGGCGCCGCGGCCGTGCTCGCCGCGGCCGGGTTCCGCACGGCGGCACACGCCGCGCCGGACGACCGGGCCGGCGGGCGGCGGTTCACCCTCACCGTCCTCGGCACCACGGACCTGCACGGCAACGTCTTCAACTGGGACTACTTCGCCGACCGCGAGTTCGACGACAGCGGGCACAACGACGTGGGCCTGGCGAAGCTGTCCACGCTGGTCAAGGCGGTCCGCGAGGAACGCGGCGCGCACCGCACCCTGCTCGTCGACGCGGGCGACACCATCCAGGGCACGCCGCTGGCCTACTACTACGCCAAGGTCGAGCCCATCGGCCGCCGCCGCGTGCACCCGATGGCCGCCGCGATGAACGAGCTCGGCTACGACGCCGCCGCGCTCGGCAACCACGAGTTCAACTACGGCATCCCCCTGCTGCGGGCGTTCGAGAAGCAGCTGGACTTCCCGCTGCTGGCCGCCAACGCGATCGACTCGGCCACCGGCGAGCCCGCGTTCCGCCCGTACGTGATCAAGACCGTGTGGCGGACCGGCGCGGCGCCGCTGCGGGTCGGCATCCTCGGCCTGACCAACCCCGGCATCGCGATCTGGGACAAGGCGCACGTCGACGGGAAGATGACCTTCCCGGGCGTGCTGGAGCAGGCCCGCGAGTGGGTGCCGAAGGTGCGCGCGGCGGGCGCGGACCTCGTGGTGGTCGCCGCGCACTCCGGTGCGGACCTGTCGTCGTCGCTCGGCGACCTGCTGCCCTTCCCGGAGAACTGCTCCGCCCTGGTCGCCGAGGAGGTGCCGGGCATCGACGCGATCCTGGTCGGCCACGCGCACACCGAGATCGCGCAGCGGTTCGTCACCAACAAGGCCACCGGCAGGCAGGTGCTGCTGACCGAGCCGCTGTTCTGGGGCAAGCGGCTGAGCCTGATGGAGTTCGACCTGGCGTGGACGCCGGGACGGGGCTGGCGCGCCGAGGCGTCCCGCTCGCAGGTGCTCAACACCAACACCGTCCCCGAGGACCCGGCCGTCGTGCGGCGGCTGCGCGCCGACCACGACAAGGTGGTCGCCTACGTCAACTCCAAGATCGGCACGTCGAGGTCGGCGATGTCCGCCGCGACCGCGCGGTACGAGGACACCGCCGCGCTCGACTTCGTCAACCTCGTGCAGGGCACGGCGTTGAAGGCGTCGCTGACCGAGGCGTTGCCGGTGCTGTCGCTGGCCTCGCCGTTCAACAAGGCGGCGGCGATCCCGGCGGGCGACGTGTCGGTGCGCGACGTGGCCGGGCTCTACGTCTTCGACAACACGCTGTTCGGCGTGCGGCTCACCGGCGCGCAGCTCAAGGACTACCTGGAGCGGTCGGCGGCCTACTTCAAGGCGGTCGGCACGCCCGGGCCGCACCAGCCGGACGCGCTGACCAACGCGAACGGCACGCCGGACTACCTCTACGACGTGGCGGCCGGCCTTGACGCGCCGCTGACCTACGACATCGACCTGGCGCGGCCGGTCGGGCAGCGGATCACCGGGCTGGCCTACGACGGCGTCGCGGTCACGGCCGAGCAGGCGTTCGCGGTGGCGGTGAACAACTACCGGCAGTCCGGCGGCGGCAACTTCCCGCACATCGCGACCGCTCCGGTGCTGCACAACCAGCAGCTGGAGATCCGGCAGCTGATCATCGACTGGGTGCGCGAGCGCGGCGAGATCGACCCGGCCGCGTTCCACCGGGTCGACTGGCGGCTGGTCGTCGACGGCACGCCGGTGGTGGTCGGGTGACGTTGCCGGACATCGTCGGGCCGGGGTTGGACGTGCTGTTCTGCGGCATCAACCCCGGCCTGCTGTCGGCGGCCAAGGGGCAGCACTTCGCCCGGCCGGGCAACCGGTTCTGGCCGGCGCTGCACCTGTCCGGGTTCACGCCGCGCCTGCTGACCCCCGCCGAGCAAGACGAGCTGCCGCGGTACGGGCTGGGCATCACGAACCTGGTCGCCCGGCCGACGGCGCGGGCCGACGAGCTGACCGCCGAGGAGCTGCGGGCGGGCGGTGCGCGGCTGACGTCGTTGGCGCGGCGGCACCGGCCGAAGGTGGTGGCGGTCGTCGGCGTGACGGCGTACCGGGCCGCGTTCGGGCGCAAGGCGGCGGCGATCGGCCCGCAGGAGGAGACGATCGCGTCGTCGCGGCTGTGGGTGCTGCCGAACCCCAGCGGGCTCAACGCGCACTACCAGCTGCCCGCGCTGGCCGAGGTCTTCGGCCGGTTGCGGCTAGAGGTTGCGCAGGCCGACTAGCACCCGTTCGAGCAGCGTGAAGTCCGCGCCGGTGGCCGCGGCGGCGTTGTCGTGCATGGCGACCACGCCCATCGAGATGAGGTCGCCCAGCAGCACCCGCGCCACCCCGAGCGGCACGGCCAGCAGCGCGGAGACCTCGGCGACCGACCGGGGGTAGTTGGCGCACAGCTCCACGATCGACCGCTGCTCCGCGGTGCTCTCCCGCATGGCGATCGCGATGCCGTCCCGCTCCAGCGAGACCAGGGTCTCCAGCCTCAGGTCGTAGTCGGACGCCGTGCGGCCGCCCGTCCACGCGTAGGGGCGGACCAGGGGACCGGAGAACTCCTCGGCGGCGGGTTCCGGCTCGTGCTCCGGCCAGGGCTCGCGGTCGGGCCTGGGTTCGCGGTCGGGCCGGGGTTCCGGCGGCTCCACGTAGTCGTAGGGTGCGTCGAAGGGCGCGGTCTCCTCGAGGGGGTCGTCCGGCTGCTCGTCCAGGCTGCGCCGGAGCGCGGCCGAGCCGAACCGGGCGCCCGTGGCGCCCACCTCGCCCCGTAACGACCTCCGCCGCCGGGGCGGCTCGGGCTGTTCCGTAGGCTCTTGCTCGAGACTGCGCCGCAACGCGGGCGAGCCGAACCTGGCGCCGGTCGTGCCGACGTTCCCGCGCAGGGACCGGCGGCGTCTGCGCTCGCCGCCGGTCGGCTCCGGGTCAGAGCTGCCTGTGCTCACATTCCGGGAACCGTAGACCGAACCACGTTCGGTTGATGTCGGGCGTGTTTCGACTCCGTGCAATCCTCGTTAACCGCGGCACGTGCGGACGCACGTGCACGCTGGAGGATGATGGGACGATGCGCATCCGCGAGGTCGAGATCTCCGACGACATGATCAGGTTGGGCCAGTTCCTCAAGCTGGCCGGCTTGGCGGACAACGGCGCGCACGCCCGTGACCTGGTCGAATCCGAGGAGGTCACGGTGAACGGCCGCCTGGAGACCCGCCGCGGCGCCCAGCTGCGCCACGGCGACGTGATCGCCGTGGGCCCGGAGAAGGCCCGCCTGGTTACCGGTCGCTAGCACCGGGGCCTTGCGGAGCCCCGCAACCGGCTCCGCGCCCCCGGTCGGGCCGACGGCGCGGTGATGGCCGGCCGGCGGCGCGGTGATGGCCGTGGTCCGGGTGCTCAGCGCGGCGGGGTGCCCTGGCGGCGGTAGGCCCACTCCTCGTGCCAGCAGTGCGGGTAGACGCCTCGCTGGAAGTAGGCCGCCACGCCGTCGATCGGGGCGGTCGCGCGGTCGTGGTAGAGCAGCCAGTAGGGCAGCACGGTGGCGACGACCCAGTTCACCACGACCAGCGGCAGGTAGAAGGGGCCGAACAGGCGCGCCTGGAACACGTGCACGGCCTCGTGCTCGTCCACGCCCATCGCGATGCCGGCCTGGACCGGGCCGACCGTGGTGGCGAAGCCCTCGATCACCCCGTCGCGCAGGCCCAGCGTGCCCCGGTGCCTGCTGAACGCCGCGTCCACCCGGTTGCCGCGCGCCAGCGCGTAGGCCAGGAACGCCGCGCCCGCCACCGTGTTCGGCAGGCTCCACGTGGCGTCCAGCACGGCGAGCCCGACCCCGCGGGAGCCGCGCGGGTACAGCCGGGTCCGCCACGCCCACGCGCCGTGGAACGCGGCCAGCAGTCCGGCGATCACCGACACGACGACCACGGGGCCATTGTGGCCCGAAAAGTGGTCGTGGTCACTCTCCACCGACCGGCTTCGGTAAATGTCGAACAGTTCCTCACCCGAAGTGCCCGATCCGTTGCGCCGAATAGCTGCTGCCGCACTGTGAATGGGTGATCGCAGTCCGCTGCGCTGCGGTCTGGGTGCAGGGCCTTAAGTCCTTATTCGGACGCATTCCGGCCCGGTTCGGACCCCGTCCGGAAACTCGCTGTAACGGAACCCGTCCCAGATTCGATTGACGTGTCCTGCGTGCGCACGAGCGATCACCGGCCACTGTGGACCGAGGCGTCCCGGTGTTCGGGCAAGCCTTTTCCGCAGCACGGACCGGTGACCCGAAGTCACTCGACGACCCGTCTCGGTGTGCGGCGACCGTCGTGCCGGGGAATGGCCCTCCGGCGGACGTGCACCGTGTGTAACGCGCGCCGCCGGCGCGACGAATGACGGTTTGGCGAGGCGAGAAATCGCCGGCCACACATTTGCCGTACACCACGCGGGTCCGTCGGGGATGCCCTGCGAACGTGCAACGCCGAACCGGCCCAACCCGGGGAGTACCACGATGAGCGAGCAGGTCCAGCCGACACGACACAGACCGGTCGCGGGGCTCGGCGCCGCCCAGGACACCGACCAGGGCGCCACCCGGCGCACCGCCGAGCACGCCACCCAGCGCACCACCAGCCCCACGGTGGGCAGTTGGGAACCCGCCTACCGCTACGGCGTCATCGCCGCCGACATCGTGTGCACCGTCCTGGTCGTCGTGCTCGCGGGCTTCGTCCTGTCCGCCCGCCACGCCTCGGTCGGCCCGCTGTCCCTGTTAGGGCTGCAAGCGGTCACGGTCGCGGTGATCGTGGGATCGCTGTTCCTCGGCCGCGTCTGGAACCCGATGGTGCTCGGCCAGGGCGCGGAGGAGTTCCGCCGCCTCGGCCGCGGCCTGTTCGGGTCCGTCGTCGCGCTGGGCCTCGGCGCGCTCGCGGCCGGGCTGCCGGGCGCCCGCCTGTGGGTGTTCGTGGTCGGACCGGCGGTCGCGCTGGTCGCCTTCCCGGTCCGCTACCTGCTGCGCCGCCCGCTGCACCGCGCCCGGGGCGAGGGCCGCTGCCTGCTGCCGGTGCTCGCCGCGGGCAACCTCGACACCGTCACCGACCTGATCGGCCGCACCCGCCGCGCGCCCCACCTCGGCTGGCGCGTGGACGCCGTGTGCACGGTCGACGGCCGCGCCGAGATCGGCCTGGAGCTGGACGGCGTGCCGGTCGTCGGCCGGTTCGGCGACCTCGGCGAGCAGGTCCGCCGCGGCGGCTACCGGATCGTCGCGGTCACCGCCGACGCCTACTGGACGCCGCGCCGGCTCCAGCGGCTCGCCTGGGACCTGGAGGGCACCGGCACCGAGATGGTCGTCGCGCCCGCCCTGATGGACTTCGCCGGACCCCGGCTGCACGTCACCGGCGTGCTCGGGATGCCGCTGCTGCGGGTGAGCGAACCGTCGTTCACCGGTTTCCGCCGCGTGGTCAAGACGGCCGTGGACAAGGTCGGCTCGACCCTGCTGGTCGCGCTGCTCACCCCGGTGCTGCTGGCCGTGGCCGTGGCGATCATGGTCGACACCCGCGGGCCGGTGCTCTACCGGCAGCGCCGCGTCGGCAAGGACGGCGTGCCGTTCACCATCCTCAAGTTCCGCACCATGGTCACCGACGCCGACGCGCTGCGCGCCCAGCTGCAAGCGGTGAACGAGGGCGCGGGCGTGCTGTTCAAGATGCGCCGCGACCCCCGCGTGACCGCCGTCGGCCGGTTCCTGCGGCGCTACTCGCTCGACGAGCTGCCGCAGCTGTTCAACGTCCTCACCGGCGCCATGTCGCTGGTCGGCCCGCGGCCGCCGCTTCCCGAGGAGAGCGCGAAGTACGGCCCCGACATGCGCCGCCGGCTGTTGGTCAAGCCGGGCCTGACCGGGCTGTGGCAGGTCTCCGGGCGCAGCGACCTGTCGTGGGAGGAGTCCGTGCGGCTCGACCTCCGGTACGTGGAGGAGTGGTCGCTCGCACTGGACGCGTTGATCTTGTGGAAGACCTTCCGGGCCGTGTTCGGCGGCCAGGGGGCCTACTGAGATGAGGGACGAGATGGACCAGCCGATCGGCATCGCCGTGATCGGCGCCGGCTACTGGGGGCCGAACCTGGTGCGCAACGCACAGGCCACCCCCGGCCTGAAGCTGCGCTACCTGTGCGACCTGGACGTGGAACGGGCCCGGCGCGTGCTGGGCGAGTACTCCACCGTCCGGGTGGCCGGCTCGCTGGACGACGTGCTCGCCGACCCGGCGGTCGACGCGGTCGCCATCGCCACCCCGGCCGCCACGCACCTGCCGGTCGCGCTGGCCGCGTTGCGCGCGGGCAAGCACGTGCTGGTGGAGAAGCCGCTGGCGGCGAACTACGCCGACGGCCTCGAACTCGTCCGCGAGGCCGAGGACCGGGGCCTCACGCTGATGCTCGACCACACCTTCGTCTACACGCCGACCGTGCAGCACCTGCGGCACCTGGTGCGCAGCGGCGAGATCGGCACCGTGCAGTACCTCGACTCGGTGCGGGTCAACCTCGGCCTGGTGCAGCCGGACGTGGACGTGTTCTGGGACCTCGCGCCGCACGACCTGTCGATCTTCGACGCGATCCTGCCCGACGGCGTGCGCGTGACGCGGGTCGCCGCGCACGGCTCGGACCCCATCGGCGCGGGCCGGGCGTGCGTCGGCCACCTCACGCTCGAGCTGTCCGACGGCGTGATGGCGCACGTGCACGTGAACTGGCTGTCCCCGAGCAAGATCCGCACCATGATCGTCGGCGGCTCCCGCCGCACGGTCGTGTGGGACGACGTGAACGCCGTGCAGCGCCTGTCGGTGCACGACCGGGGCGCCGACCGGATCGAGGACGACGAGGACCGCCGCCAGGCGATCATCTCCTACCGGCGCGGCGACACCGTGGCGCCCGCCCTGCCGGAGAAGGAAGCGCTGCGCGGGATGATGGCGGAGTTCGCCGCCTCCATCACCGAGAAGCGCGCGCCGCTCACCGACGGCTGGTCCGGCCTGCGCGTGCTGGCCACCCTCGAAGCCGCCTCCGCGAGCCTCGCCGCGGGCGGCGAGTTCGTCACCGTCGCCCGACTCGACCACCCGGCCGAGCTCCAGCTCGCCACCGCGTGACCCAGCAGATGGAAGGAACAAGCACCATGTCGGACGCGGCTCAGCCGATCACCGGCCAGCGGGCCCTCGTCACCGGAGGGGCGGGCACCATCGGCTCCGCGGTGGTGGACCGGTTGCTCGCCGCCGGCGCCGCCGAGGTGGTCGTGCTGGACAACTTCGTCCGCGGCCGCCGGGAGAACCTCGCCGACGCCGCCGCGCTCGCGGGCGGGCGGCTCACCGTGGTCGAGGGCGACATCAACGACCGGACCCTGCTGGCCGAGCTGAGCACGGGGACCGACCTGGTGTTCCACCTCGCCGCCATCCGGATCACCCAGTGCGCCGAGGAACCGCGGCTCGCGCTGGAGTGCCTGGTCGACGGCACGTTCACGGTGATCGAGGCCGCCGCCGCGGCGGGCGTGAAGAAGGTGATCGCCTCGTCGTCGGCGTCGGTCTACGGGCTGGCGGAGGAGTTCCCGACCACCGAGCGGCACCACCCGTACAACAACGACACGTTCTACGGCGCGGCCAAGGCGTTCAACGAGGGCATGCTGCGCAGCTTCCACGCCATGCACGGGCTGGACTACGTGGCGCTGCGCTACTTCAACGTCTACGGGCCGCGGATGGACGCGCACGGCAAGTACACCGAGGTGCTGATCCGCTGGATGGAGCGCATCGCCGACGGCAAGCCGCCGCTGATCTTCGGCGACGGCGCGCAGACCATGGACTTCGTGCACGTGCACGACATCGCCCGCGCGAACGTCCTGGCCGCGATGGCCCCGGTGACCGACGAGGTCTACAACATCGCCAGCGCCCGGGAGACCAGCCTCAAGGAGCTGGCCCACGCCCTGCTCGTCGCGATGGACTCCGACCTGCCGCTGGAGCACGGCCCGGAGCGCGCGGTCAACGGCGTCACGCGCCGCCTCGCCGACATCTCCGCCGCCGCCCGCGACCTCGGCTGGAAGCCCGACATCGAGCTGGTGGACGGCCTGCGCGGGCTGGTGTCGTGGTGGCGGTCGGCGATGGTGGGCGCTCCCGGGGCCGAGGTGTCCCCGTGATCCCGGTGATGAAGCCGTGGCTGGGCGCGGAGGAGGCCGAGGCCGCGTCCGCCGCCGTGCTGTCCGGCTGGGTCGCGCAGGGCCCGAAGGTCGCCGCGTTCGAGGACGCCTTCGCCCGCCGCGTCGCCGCCCTGCACGCCGTCGCCGTGTCGTCGTGCACGACCGCGTTGCACCTCTCGCTGCACCTGCTCGACGTGCGGGCGGGTGACGAGGTCGTGGTGCCGTCGCTGTCGTTCATCGCCACCGCCAACGCGGTCCGCTACTGCGGCGCCACGCCGGTGTTCGCCGACGTGGAGCCGGGGACCGGCAACCTGTCCGCGGCCACGGTGGAGGCGGTGCTCACCGAGCGCACGCGCGCGGTGATCCTGGTGCACCAGGCCGGCGTGCCCGCGGACGTGGACGCGATCCGCGCGCTGTGCGGGCCGCGCGGCGTCACGGTGGTGGAGGACGCCGCCTGCGCCGCCGGCTCGACCTACCGGGGCGTGCCGGTCGGCGCGGACGCCGAGATCGCGGCGTGGTCGTTCCACCCGCGCAAGCTGATCACCACCGGCGAGGGCGGGATGCTCACCACGAACCGCCCGGAGTGGGCGGCCCGGGCCAAGCGCTTGCGCGAGCACGGCATGAGCGTGAGCGCCGCCGAGCGGCACAGCGGTGGCGGCGCGGTCGTGGAGAGCTACCTGGAGACCGCGTTCAACTACCGGATGACCGACATCCAGGCCGCCGTCGGCCTGGTGCAGCTGTCCAAACTGGACGCGATCGTGCGGCGCCGGCGCGAGCTGGCGGCCCGCTACCACGAGCTGCTCGCCGACGTGCCGGGGCTGCGCGCGGTGCGCGACCCGGAGCACGGCACGACGAACTACCAGTCGTTCTGGGTGATGCTCCCCGACGACCTCGCGGTGTCGCGCAACGACGTCCTGGCGCGCCTGGCCGAACGGGGTGTGTCCGCGCGGCGGGGGATCATGGCCGCGCACCTGGAGCCGGCGTACGCGGGTCACCCGCACGTCGAGCTGCCGGTGACGGAGGCGTTCACCACGAGGTCGCTGATCCTCCCGCTCTACCACGACCTCACGGCCGAGCAGCAGGACACCGTGGTGGAGGAGCTCGGCGCGGCGCTGCGGCTGCCGCTCCCGTCGCACTAGGGAGCACGCCCGACACGACCTGCGTTCGGCGGTGCGGATCCCCTCCGTTGTGGTGTAACGCGAAGCCGGCTCCCAGCGACGATCGGAGCAACGAGGCTCCGCTGGTCGACGCAGTGCGCACGCGATCACCACCCGTCACGACAGCTTGTGTTCGAAAGGTGCAACCATGACCGCCGACCGGAAGCGGGCCAGACCCGTTCTCGCGGTGACCCTGCTGCGCGTGGCGGTGGTGGCCGCCCTCGTGGCGTCCACCATCGCGGTCGTCGGTCTGCTGCGCGCCCCCGAGGCCACCGCCGCGCCGTGCGACGTGCCCGTGGTCAACAAGGTGGCGTGCGAGAACACCAAGCCCGGCACGCCGGACTGGCAGGTGTCCTACCGGGACGACGCCATCCTCGGCTACACCACCGACATCAGCGCCACCCCCGGCGGCCGGGTCGACTTCAAGATGCTCACCAGCGCGTCGTCCTACTACGTCGACATCTACCGGCTCGGCTACTACGGCGGCGTCGGCGCCCGGTTCCAGGAGCGGATCACCCGCAACACCGCGCAGAACCAGCCGCCGTGCCTGCGCGGCGAGGACGGCAGCGCGTTGATCGACTGCGGCAACTGGGCCGTGTCGCTGAGCTGGAACGTGCCGACCACCGCGGTCTCCGGCCTGTACTACGCGCGCACGCACCGCAACGACAACGGCGCGGAGAACGAGATCGTGTTCGTCGTCCGCGACGACACCAGCACCTCGAAGATCCTGTTCCAGACCTCCGACTCGACCTGGGTGGCCTACAACCGCTACGGCGGCAACAGCCTGTACTTCGGCGACGGCCCCGGCCAGGGCGGGCAGGCGTACAAGGTCAGCTACAACCGCCCGTACACCGGCGGCGACGGCGACGACAACTTCATCTTCAACGCCGAGTACCCGATGCTGCGCTTCCTGGAGGCCAACGGGTACGACGTCAGCTACACCACCGACGCCGACTCCGCCCGGCGCGGCCACCTGATCCGCAACCACCAGGTGTTCATGGCCGTCGGCCACGACGAGTACTGGTCCGAGGAGCAGCGCGCCAACGTGGAGGCCGCCCGCGACGCGGGCGTCCACCTGGCGTTCCTCACCGGCAACGAGATCTTCTGGAAGCACCGGTGGGAGAAGAGCATCGACTCCTCGAAGACCGACTGGCGCACCGTCGCCTGCTACAAGGAGACCAAGGGCACCCAGAACGACAACCTGAGCGACTGGACCGGCACCTGGCGCGACCCGCGCTACCCCGACCAGGACGGCGGGAAGCCGGAGAACGCCCTGCTCGGCAACATCTTCACGGTCAACGGCCGCCGGGAGGACTCGCTCCAGGTGCCGGCCGCGCACGGGAAGATGCGGCTGTGGCGGCACACGTCGTTGCAGAGCCTGGCCGCCGGCAGCACGTACACCTTCCAGCCCGGCACGCTCGGCTACGAGTGGAACTCGGTGGAGGACAACGGCTTCCAGCCGCCCGGCGTGGCGCAGCTGTCCCGCACCACCGTGACCATGCCCGACGGCCCGTACGTGCTGCAGAACCACGGCGACCTCTACACACCGGACACCAAGACCCACGCCATCACCTACTACAAGCACCCGAGCGGGTCGCTGGTGTTCGGCGCGGGCACGGTCCAGTGGGCGTGGGGCGTGGACGACGAGCACGCGTTCCTCACCAACACGCCGACCTCCGACGTGCGGATGAAGCAGGCCACGGTCAACTTCCTGGCCGACATGGGCGTGCAGGCGAGCACGTTGCAGGCCGGGCTGGTGCAGGCGACCAAGAGCACCGACACCCAGGCCCCGGCGGTGGCGTTCACGACCGTGCCGCCGATCTCGACCGTGGGCGCGGCGTACACGTTCTCCGGCACGGTGGCCGACGTGGGCGGTCAGGTCGGCGGCGTCGAGGTGTCCACCGACGGCGGCGACCGCTGGCACCCGGCCGCGTGGCAGGCCGGTCAGACGACGTGGAGCTACACCTACACGCCGAGCAAGTCCGGGCCCGCGAGCCTGCGCGTGCGCGCGGTGGACGACTCGGCGAACCTGTCCACCCCCGTGGTGTCCACGCCCGGCGTGAACCCGCGCACCTGCCCGTGCGGCCTGTGGACCAACGCCGACGCGCCCGACGTGCCCGACAGCGGTGACGCCTCGCCGCTGGAGCTCGGCGTGAAGTGGCGGGCGAACAGCGACGGCTACGTGCGCGGCGTGCGGTTCTACAAGGGGCCGGGCAACACCGGCACGCACACCGGCACGTTGTGGGACAAGAACGGCGCCCCGCTGGCCACCGGCACGTTCACCAACGAGTCCGCGAACGGCTGGCAGACGCTGACGTTCGCCCAACCCGTGGCCGTCACCGGCGGCGTCACGTACGTCGTGTCGTACTTCGCGCCCAACGGCCACTACTCGTACGACCTGGAGTACTTCTTCCAGCAGCCCCGCTACCTCGAACCGCTCACCGGCCCGAAGAACGGCGAGGACGGCCCGAACGGCCTGTTCCGGTTCGGCGGCCCCGGCTTCCCGACCCAGTCCCACTGGGGCAGCAACTACTGGGTGGACGTGGTGTGGGCGCCGGACCCCGGACCCGACCAGCGCGCGCCGCTGCGGGTGTCCACCACGCCGGTCGACGGCGAGGGCACGGTCGCGCTCACCCCGGTGATCTCCGCGACCTACGACGAGGCGATCGCGCCCGGTTCCGCCCAGTTCACCGTGACCGGGCCCAACGGCGCGGTGTCGGGCTCGACGGCGCTGTCCGGCGAGAACAAGACCGTCACGTTCACGCCGAGCCAGGCGCTGACCCCGAACACCGGCTACACCGTGGCGCTGCGCGTGTCGGACGCGGCGGGCAACCAGACGCCGCAGTCGACGTGGTCGTTCACCACCGGCGCGACCAGGCCCTCGACGTGCCCGTGCACGATCTGGGACGACTTCGCCCGGCCCGCCGTGTACGCGGCCGACGACGCCACGCCGATCGAGGTCGGCACCAAGGTCCGCTTCAACGGCAAGGGCGAGGTGCTGGGCGTCCGGTTCTTCAAGGGCACCGGCAACACCGGCACGCACACCGGCTCGCTGTGGTCGTCCACCGGCCTGCTCCTGGCCACCGGCACGTTCACCAACGAGACCGCGAGCGGTTGGCAGAAGCTGACGTTCGCCTCACCGGTGGTCGTGCAGGCGAACACCACCTACATCGTGTCGTACCACGCGCCGAACGGGCGCTACTCGGTCACCCCCGGCGACTTCGCGGGCAAGGGCGCGAGCTACGCGGGCCTGCGGGCGCTCGCCGACGGCGTCGACGGGTCCAACGGCGTCTACCGCTACGGCAGCGGCGGCTTCGCGCCGACCTCGACCTACAACGCGACGAACTACTGGGTCGACGTCGTCTACCGCAACGGCCTCAACGGCGACACCACCCCGCCGACCCTCACCGACCGCACGCCGGCCCCGGGCGCGACGGACGTGGTCGCCGGCAGCCCGGTGACGGTGACGTTCAGCGAGCCCGTCGACCCGGCCAGCGCCCAGATCTGGCTGACCGACCGGCGCGGCGCGCAGCTGACCGGCTCGGTGTCGCTGTCCGGCGACCAGCGGACCGTCACGTGGACGCCGTCGGGCAAGCTCATGCCGTTCACCCGCTACACCGCGAGCGCGCTGATCGCCGACGTCAACGGCAACCCGATGCCCGACCCGGTGACGTGGTCGTTCACCACCACCATGGTGGTGATCTGCCCGTGCACGCTGTTCAGCTCGGCGACCGTGCCGACGGTCACCTCGGCCGACGACGGCGGCGCCTACGAGCTGGGCGTCCGGTTCACCCCGACCGCGGGCGGCCGGATCACCGGCGTGAAGTTCTACAAGGGCGCGGGCAACACCGGCACGCACACCGGCACGCTGTGGTCGCCGAGCGGTCAGCAGCTGGCGACGGGCACGTTCACCGGGGAGACCGCGTCCGGCTGGCAGACGTTGACCTTCGCCGCGCCGGTGTTCGTGTCCGCGGGCCAGACCTACACCGCCTCGTACACCACGACCACCGGCCACTACGCCGTCGACGCCGGGTACTTCGACGGCTACTCGGTGGCCAGCGGGCCGTTGAGCGCGCCGTCGGGCCTGGACGGCGGCAACGGCGTCTACCGCGCGGGCGCGGGCCACCCGACGAACTCCTACGCGGGCGGCAACTACTGGGTCGACGTCGTCTTCCTGCCCAACGAGGACAACACCCCGCCGGTCGTCAACGGGCGCACGCCGCTCGACGGCGCGGGCGAGGTGGCCCGCACGTCGCCGCTGACCGCGTCATTCGACGAGCCGGTGGACCTGAGCACGGCCCAGTTCGCGCTCGCCGACTCCGGTGGCGCGAAGATCGCGGGCACGCTGTCGCTGTCGGCCAACCAGCAGCAGGTGACCTGGACGCCGGCCGCGCCGCTGGGCGGCGGCATGACCTACACCGCGAGCCTGCGCGTCGCCGACGTCTACGGCAACCTGATGACCTCGCCCACGACCTGGTCGTTCACCACGACCACGGACGGGGACTGCCCGTGCTCGCTGTTCAGCTCGGCGACCGCGCCGACGGTCACCTCGGCCGACGACACCGGCTCCTACGAGCTGGGCGTCCGGTTCGTGCCGTCGGTGAGCGGGTCGGTGACCGGCGTGAAGTTCTACAAGGGCGCGGGCAACACCGGCACGCACACCGGCACGCTGTGGGACGCGGCGGGCACTCCGCTGGCCACCGGCACGTTCGCGAACGAGACGGCCACCGGCTGGCAGACGCTCACGTTCTCCTCGCCGGTGACCGTGATCGCCGGGACCACCTACGTGGCGTCCTACACCGCGCCGAACGGCCGGTACTCCGTGGACACCGGGTACTTCATGGGCAACGCGGTGACCAGCCCGCCGCTGAGCGCGCCGGCCACGGCCGAGGGCGCCCGCAACGGCGTCTACCGGGCCGGTCCCGGGTTCCCGGAGTCGTCGTACGCGGGCAGCAACTACTGGGTCGACGTCGTGTTCACCACCGGATGAGCGCCGCCCGGATGAGTGCACCCCGACCGCTGCTGCTGGTGGGCGGTGGCGGACTGGCCCGCGAAGTCCTCGCGGCCGTCCGTCTCCTGCCGGCGTGGCGACCCGTGGGCGCGCTGGACGACGACCCGGCGCGGCACGGCGCGGACCTCGACGGCCTGCCCGTCCTCGGCGGCACGGACCTCGTGCACTCGACGGACGCGGCGGTGCTGGTGTGCGTGGCCAACGCGCACCGGCCGCGCGGCAGGCTCGACCTCGTCGCCCGGCTCGGCCTGCCGGAGGACCGGTGGGCGACCGTGGTCCACCCGGCGGCCTCGGTGGCCGTCGGCGCGGAGGTGGGGCCGGGCACGGTCCTGCTGGCCGGTGCGGTGGTGACGGCGCCGTTGCGCTTGGGGGCGCACGTCGTGGCCATGCCGCACGTGCTGGTCACGCACGACGACGAGGTGGGCGACGGCGTCACGTTCGCCGGCCGCGCGTCGCTGGGCGGGTCGGTGCGGGTGGGGGAGGGCGCGTACCTCGGGCAGGGCAGTGCGGTCCGCGAGGGCGTGTCGATCGGCGCGGGGGCGGTGGTGGGCATGGGTTCGGTGGTGCTCGCCGACGTGCCCGCGGGTGAGGTCTGGGCGGGCAACCCCGCCCGGCGACTGCGAGAGGGGAACGGTTCGTGATCGACATCCCGCTGGTCGACCTGCGCGCGCAGCACGAGCAGGTGGCCGACGAGGTAGCCGACGGCTGGGCGGACGTGCTCAAGCACACCTCCTTCGTCGGTGGCCGCCAGGTCGCCGAGTTCGAGGCGGAGTTCGCCGCGTACCAGGAGGTGCCGCACTGCGTCGGCGTCGGCAACGGCACCGACGCCATCGAGCTGGCGTTGCGCGCCTTGGACATCGGGCCGGGCGACGAGTGCGTGCTGCCCGCCAACACGTTCATCGCGACCGCGGGCGCGGTGGCGCGGACGGGGGCCACGCCGGTGCTCGTCGACTGCGTGGCCGACACCGGCCTGATCGACGTCTCGCAGGTCGCGGAGGCCGTGACGCCGCGCACCAAGGCGTTGCTGCCGGTGCACCTGTACGGGCAGGCCGCGCCGGTGGAGGAGCTGCGGTCGTTCGGCGTGCCGATCGTGGAGGACGCGGCGCAGGCGCAGGGCGCGCGGCGGCACGGCGTGCCGGTCGGCGGACTCGGCGACCTCGCGGCGACCAGCTTCTACCCCGGCAAGAACCTCGGCGCGTACGGCGACGGCGGTGCGGTGCTGACCACGTCGGCCGAGCTGGCCTCCGCGGTGCGGCTGCTGCGCGAGCACGGGTCGCCGCGCAAGTACGAGCACTCCGTGGTCGGGTTCAACAGCCGGCTGGACACGCTGCAGGCCGTGGTGCTGTCGGCGAAGCTGCGGCGGCTGGAGGGGTGGAACGAGCTGCGGCGTGCGGCGGCCGACCGCTACTCGTCGCTGCTGGCCGACGTGCCGGGCGTGACGCTGCCGGTGGTGCTGGAGGGCAACCTGCCGGTGTGGCACCTGTACGTCGTGCGGGTGGCGTCCCGGGACCGGGTGCTGGCGTCGTTGCACGAGGCCGGGATCGGCGCGGGCATCCACTACCCGACGCCGGTGCACCTGACGGGCGCCTACGTCCACCTGGGCCACGCGCCGGGCGACTTCCCGGTCAGCGAGGCGGTGGCGGGGGAGATCGTGTCGCTGCCGCTGTTCCCGGAGATCACCGTGGCGCAGCAGGAGCGCGTGGTGGCGGCTCTGCGGGAGGCCGTGCGATGAGCGACGTCTTCGTGCACCCGAACGGCCTGTGCGAGAGCTCCGACGTCGGCGACGGCACGCGCGTGTGGGCGTTCGCGCACGTGCTGCCGGGCGCGCGGGTCGGCCGGGACTGCAACATCTGCGACGGCGCGTTCGTGGAGGGTCGCGCGGTGCTCGGCGACCGGGTGACGGTGAAGAACGGCACCCTCGTGTACGACGGCGTGGTGTGCGAGGACGAGGTGTTCCTCGGCCCGAACGTGCTGTTCACCAACGACCTCCGGCCGCGTGCGGCGATCAGGCGCACCGGCGACGCCCTGCTGTCCACAGTGGTCCGCCGGGGCGCGACCCTGGGCGCGGGCACCGTGGTCGTCTGCGGGGTGGAGATCGGCGAGCACGCCTTCGCCGCCGCCGGGTCGGTGATCACGAAGGACGTCCCGGCCCACGCGTTCGTCGCGGGCAACCCGGCCACCCACAAGGGCTGGGTGTGCGCGTGCGGCCAACGCCTGGACCCGACCCTCACCTGCCCCGACTGCCACATCACCCACACCACCACCGCCACCGGCCTGACCCCGACCGCCTGACCTGCGCCTTCACGCCTCCGTGGTGGCCGGTTCCGCCGCGGCGCGCCGCCGCTGCTCCCTGGCCACCCGCAGCAACGCCCCCGTCGCGCCGATCATGGTGAACACCAGCCCGGTCGCCACGCCGAAGCCGAGCAGGTCGAACGTCACCGACGCGATCCCACCCGACACCACGGCCGCCACCAGCGCGCTCGCCAGGCTCCGCAGCTGCTCGTCCTCACTGATCATCCGCACCCGGATCGCCGCGAACGCCGCCGCCAGGAACATCCCGACCAGCGCGAACAGCCCCAGGTAGCCGTTCTCGATCAACGTCAGCAGGAACTGGTTGTCCAGGATCGTGTACTTCGTCGGCAGGTACGTGCCGAACCCGCGCCCCAGCAACGGGTTCAGGTCGATCTGCTCCCACGCCGCCTCGTAGTCCGCCGTGCGCGCCTTCACGCTCGGGTCGTCCTCGATGTTGGAGAACATCCCGCGCAAAGTCCCGAACAGCCCCGGCACCACCAGCGTCGCACCGAGGAACGCCCCACCGCCCACCACCGCCGTGGCGACCTTGCGCGGCCTCGGCAACGTGATGATCATGATCACCGCCCCGACCGCCATGCACAGCAGCGCCGTCCGCGACAACGACAGCAACGCGCCCAGCCCCACCAGCCCCAGGCACACGAACCAGCGCACGTGCGGCGTGCCGTCGTCCCGGGCCTTGAACACGTAGTGCACGCCCAGCGGCACGGCCATCGCGCACACCAGGCCGAACTCGATCGGGTGGTTCGTGGTCCCGGTCGGCCGGCGGAAGATCGACCGCGCCTCCATCGCCGAGTACCCGTTGTCCTGCACGCGCAGCCCCGGCAGCGACACGTACGAGGCCAGGTCCACCCCGAGCCCGAACTGCACCAGCCCGACGAACGCGATCACCGCCGCACAGCCCAGCAGCAGCTTGAGCACCCGGTCCAGCCGCTCCTTCGTGCGCACGGCGTCGCACACGAACACCGCGACCGCGATCATCGACGTGATCCGGATGATGCTGCTGTCGGCCACGGTCAGCTCGTCGGTCGGCAGCCAGCGCCGGGTCGCCACGCCGTAGGTCGCCAGGTGCGACGCCAGGTACAGCGCCACGGCCGTCCGCACGACGTTGCGCCCCTTGCCCATGCCGACGTCGTCGACCATCTGCCCGGACACCCACAGCACGCCCAGCAGCAACGCCACCACCAGCGCGGGCGGCAGGGTCATGGGCACGAACGACAGCACCAGCCGGGCCGGGATGATCAGCAGCGCCAGCAGGAACGCGCTCATCAACGTGGCGCCGTCCGCCCGCCGCCGCACGGGCCGCTCC
This sequence comes from Actinosynnema sp. NPDC037264, assembly GCF_055603705.1. Classification (NCBI taxonomy): domain Bacteria; kingdom Bacillati; phylum Actinomycetota; class Actinomycetes; order Pseudonocardiales; family Pseudonocardiaceae; genus Actinosynnema; species Actinosynnema sp. NPDC037264. The sequence continues at coordinate 298,596 of NZ_JBVJVK010000002.1, forward strand.
GGCGGGAACCGCTCGGCCACGGTCAGGGTTTGTCGTCGTTGGTCGGCCACGCCGGGGCACCCGGGTTGCCGAGGTTGCGCGGACCCGGCGCGGCGATCTTCACCGTCTGCTCGCTGGCCGTCGGCTGCGGTCGGCGGACCGGTGGGCCGGGCGGACGGCGCGGCACGCCGTTGGGCGCGGGCGGGGGAGAAGCGGGAGCGGCAGCCGGCGGGGTGGCGGTGGCCGGAGGAGGCGTCACGGCGTCGTCCGCGGCGTCGCCCTCACGCGCCTCACGACGTCGCCGCAGGTGGTTCAGCACGCTGTCGCCGCCGAACGTGGCCGCCGTCGTCAACAGCATGAGCAGCACGAACGCCGCGCCCGCGTACCGGACCTTGCCGCCGATCTGCGCCTCGGCCTCGGTCGGGTTCACGATCACCTGCGAGGTGATGAACGTCGACGCCGGCGCCTTCAGCGCGGTCTGCTGCTCGTCCAGCTCCTTGGCCGCGAACTCCATCACCGTGGTGACCAGCCGCTCGGCCGCCTCCGGGGTGGCGCCGTCCGCGGTCACGAACAGGAACGGGCCACCCATGCCGCCACCGGCCGCGGTGAAGTTCTCCGTCGAGTCCTTGTCGAGGCCGAGCGACTCCTTGCGGGTCTTCGGGTCGGCCAGGATCTGCGAGATGATCTGCGCGGTGGTCGTCAGGCTGCCGTCGAACGACAGCAGCGGGTTGACCCGCACCGCGTCCTCGGGCGAGATGTTCTCCGAGAACGAGCCGCCGGCCGACGGCGACGTGAACACCATGACCCCGGTGGACTGGTAGCGGGTCGGGATGGACAGGAACACGCCGGCGGCCACGGCGACAGCCGTGATCGCCGCCGGCAGGGCGATGTACCACCGCCTGCGCAGCGTTCGCACGGCGCCCCAGAAGTCCATCCGCTCCCCGATCCACGTCTACCCCGCGGGCGTGCGCGCGGGGTGTTGTTACTCTGAAATCGGCCGACTCGCGCCCAGTCGTTACAGGTGGTGATGGACTTGACCCACCGGCGCGTGGTGTTCGCCGTCGTGGCCATCGTACTGGTCGTCGGCGCCTCGGTGGCGTACGTGACGTCGGTCGCGCGCGACACCCCGCCCGTGCCGGTGGCCGCGGTCGACGGCGACCTGATGTTCGTGGCGCTGGCCGACGGGCGCGGCCGGGTCGAGCAGGCGCGCCTCGCCGATCCCGCCGCCCGCAGCGCGACCGCGATGACGTGCCAACGGGTGTACCGGGCCGCCGGCACCACGGTGTGCCTGAAGCTGGCCGGGCCGGGCCCGACCTACGCGGCCGAGGTGACGCGGGACGGCGGCGTGGCGCGGACCGTGCCGCTGCCCGGGGTGCCGAGCCGGGCGAAGGTGTCGGCGTCGGGGCAGGTGGTCACGTGGACGTCGTTCGTGACCGGCGACTCGTACTCGGTGCCCGGCGGGTTCTCCACCCGCACCGGGTACCTGGACCTGCGGACCGGCGAGGCGGTGGAGTCGCTGGAGGGTTTCGCCGCCGTGGTCGAGGGGCGGCCGCACGCCGCGCAGGACGTGAACTACTGGGGGCTCACGGTCGCCGCCGACGACCGGACGTTCTACGCGACCCTGGCCTCGGGCGGGTACACCTGGCTGGTGAAGGGCGACCTGGCGGAACGTCGCCTGGAGTCGCTGCGGCGTGACGCGGAGTGCCCGTCGCTGTCCCCGGACGGCACGAAGGTCGCCTACAAGAAGCGCATCGGCAGGCTCGGGCCGTGGGAGCTGGCGGTGCTGGACCTGGAGACGGGCGAGGAGCGCAGGCTGCCGGGCACCGCCGGGGTCGACGACCAGGCCACCTGGCTGGACGACGAGCGGATCGCGTTCGCCGCCGTGCCGAAGGACGCCAAGCTCGCCTCGATCCACGTCGTGCCCGCCGACGGCTCGGCCGCCGCCGTGCTGATGATCTCCGATGCCACCTCGCCGTCCCCGCTCTGATCTTCGGCTAACGCCTCTCGTGGCACCGCGATTTCCTTGTGGTCGAAGGAAATCCTGCTGCATCGGAGGCGGAAGTTGTTATTCTTTGCGGGAAACGAATATTCGACCGCAAGAATCGTGTTACGCGGCAACGGTGGCACACCCCGCTCCGCCGGTCGGGCCAACCGCCGATGACGAATGCGCCGGCGCCGCTCCCGTCGTCCGCCCCGGCGATCCCGCCACTGCCGCCGGTCCGGTTGCCCTCGCTCACCGGGCTGCGCTTCCTCGCCGCGTTCGTCGTCTTCGGCTTCCACCTGCACGCCGGCGGGTTGTTCGCTGGCACGGGAGCCGAAGGCGTCCTCGAAGCGGTGTTCGGGCAGGGCGCGACCGGGGTCGGGTTCTTCTTCCTCCTGTCCGGTTTCGTGCTCACGTGGTCCGCGCGGGAAGGCGTGCCGGCGAGCGTCGGCCGGCGGCGCAGGGCGGCCAGGGTGCTGCCCAACCACGTGGTGGTCTGGGTCGTGGTGTTCGCCGGCCTTGCCTGGCTGGGCGGCGTGTCCGTGCTCTCGGGCGTGGTGGGGCTGTTCCTGCTCCAAGCCTGGGTGCCGGTCCAGTCGGTCTACTTCGGCGTCAACACGCCGGCGTGGTCGCTGTCGTGCGAGGCCGCGTTCTACGCGGCGTTCGCCTGGCTCCTGGCACGGGTGGACCGCGTGCCGCGGCAGAGGCTCTGGGCGCTCGCGCTCGGCCTCATGGCCGCGGTGGTCCTGGTCCCGGTGATCGCCCTGCCGCTGCCCGCGGACCTGGAGTACTGGTTCGTCTTCGTCTTCCCGGTGACCCGGGCGCTGGAGTTCGTGCTGGGCATGGCGCTGGCCCGGATCGTGCGCGCCGGCCGCTGGCCCCGGCTGCCCCTGTGGCGGGCGGGCGCGCTCGCGGTCGCCGGGTACGTCGGCTCCGGTCACCTGCCGGGCACGTTCGGCTACGTCGCCGGCACGGTCGTCCCGCTGGCGCTGCTCATCCCGGCCGCCGCGGTCGCCGACATCACCGGCGCGCGGTCACCGTGGCGCGGCCGCACGGCGGTGTTCCTCGGCGAGGTCTCGTTCGCCTTCTACCTGGTGCACCAGGTGGTGATGCGGGCGGCGGAGGAACTCGGGCCGCACGACGTCGCCCTGGCCGGGGCGATCGGGATCGCCGTGGCCGTCCTGGGCGTCTCGCTCGGGCTGGCGTGGCTGCTGCACCGGCTCGTCGAACGGCCGGCGCAGCGCCGCCTGCTCAGGCCGGCAGCTCCCGCCTGAGCACCTTCTCCAACTCGTGCCCGGCCGCGTCCCACGACCGGCCGGACACGCTCGCCGACGCGGCCCGGGCCACCGCGTCGAAGTCCGGTGACGTGACCACGTCGGACAGCGCGCGGGCCAGGTCGTGCGGTGTCGCGGGCGCGTACCGGACGTGGTCGTTGTCCAGCACGACCCGGTTGTGCACGGCGTCGTTGACGACCGGCAGGCACCCGGCGGCCAGCATCTCGTGCGGCACCAGCGAGACGTTCGTCATCGACAGCGTGAGGCCCGCGTAGCACCGGTTGTAGATCTCGTTGAGCCGGTCGGGCGTGACCAGCCCGTGGTCGACGTGCCGCGGGCCCAGCGAGCCGATCTTCTCCCCGTACGTGTGGATCACGACGTCCGGGTGCCGCTCGGCGAAGATCTCCAACGCCAGCAACCCGATCTCGATCGCCCGCCGGGGCGCCAGCCGGCGCGCGTAGAACACCACGCCGTTCCGCCGCACGCCCTCGGTCAGGTGGTAGCGGTCCGCGTCGCAGCCGAAGTCGAAGTGGTCGGCCGCCATCCCCGTCTCGGCGCGCACCTTGTTGGCCAGGAACCGGCCGGCGGTGAAGCCGTGGAACCCCATCCGGTAGGTGTTCTCCGCCAACGCCGAGAGCCCTCCGACCGGGAAGAACCACGGCTCGTAGTCCTGCACGAGGTAGAACCGCCTGCCCGCGCACGGGTCGTTGAACGCCGGGTAGGCCGTCATCCAGGCGGTGGCGAACACGGCGTGCGCGTCGGCCATCCCGTCCGCCACGTCGTGCACCGACCCGCGGAAGCCCGGGAACGCCGACCTGATCACCTGCTCGTGGTCGGCCGCACGGCTGCCGTACACGTCGTACAGGTACAGCCGGCACGTGTGCCCCACCGACTCCAGGTGCTCGATCAGCCGGAACATCGTGGTGTGCCCGCCGGAGCCCGGTGAGGGCGGCGTGCTGACCCAGTTGACCACCAGCCGCCCGTCCTCCGGCACCGGCGGCACGACCACCGGCCGCCGCGCGCCGATGTCCGCCGCGCGCACGTCCTCCAGGCGCACCGGGAACACCTCGGCGCCCGCGCCGAACCGCCGTGCCGCACGGCCGAGCGCGCGGGCGCCGACCTGACGCACACCCTGTTCGCGCATGATGCGCGTGACCTGGTGCGCCCGCCGTCGCAACTGCCGGACGACCCTCACGCGCCACTCCTCCGCAACAGGCCCAGCACCTCGTGGCGCAGGGGGAACACCACGGCCGCGTACGCCAGCGACGCCAACGCGCCGCCCACCAGCAGCCGCCACAGGGCGCCGTCGAGGACCCACTGCACGCCCGACGCCACCAGGACCATCACCACACCGCCGGCCACCGGCCGCGCGACCGCCGCGCCCAAAGCCCGCGCCCGCAACCCGTAGGGCCGGAAGGCGATCAGGTACGCGGGCACGATCACCACGAGCACGACCACGCTCTGCGCCAGCGCCACGCCCCGGATGCCGTCCAGGTGCGCGCCCAGCGCCAGCAGCGGCACGAGCGCGGCCAGCCACACCAGGTGGATGACCAGGATCGCGCGCGACCGCCCGGCGCCGGCCAGGTAGTCGTACCCGAGCTCCAACGCCACCCGCAGCGCTCCCAGCAGCACCAGCAACGCCAACGCCTGCGCGGCCGGCGCCCACCGCTCGCCGTACACCGTGCGCACGAGCGGGTCGGCCAGCGCCGCCAGCAGCACGCACGCGGGCACCGTCACCAGCGCGAGCAGCCGCAACGCACGCGCGAACGTACGCGCGAACAGCTCCGGATCATCTCTGACCTGCGCGAACGCCGCCAGTGACACGCTGCGCACCGGCTGCGAGAACGCGCCGACCGGCCAGTTCGCCAGGTTGAACGCGAGCAGGTAGAACCCCAGCGGCACCGTGCCGAGCACGCCGCCCACGATGACGTAGTCGACGTTGAGCACCCCGAACACGAGCAGGCTCGCACCCGCCAACGGCAGCCCGAACGCCAGCACCTCCCGTGCCCGCGCCGGGTCGAACCCCGGTCCGTAGCGCTTCGGCGTGTAGGCGAACATCACCACCGCGGCGACCAGGTTGGTGGCGATCCGCGACCACGCCAGGCTCCACGCGCCGAAGCCCAGCAGCGCGAGCACGACCACCACGGCCGTGCCGACGACGAACGCCGACGTGTCCGCGACGAACTTGTGGTCCTGCCGGAACTCGCGTTGCAGCACGGCGCCCGGCACCGCCGACGCGCCGGCGACCACCAGCGACAACGACATGAGCTGGATCACGCCCGTCGCCTGCGGCGTGTCCATCGCCTCGGCGAACCACGGCGCGCCGAGCACGCACAGCAGCGCCAACAGCGCGCCGGACGCGATGGACAGCGTCGTCACCGTGGGCGCGAGCTCCTCGACCGGGCGTTCGCTGCGCACCAGGGCGACGCTCACGCCCATCTCGCTGACGCTCATCACGATGTTGAGCACCACCAGCGCGACCGCGAACACGCCGAACTGCTCCGGTGCGATCAGCCGGGCCAGCAGGACGCCGACACCCACCTGGCCCAACCGCTGCACCAGGCTGTTGACCACGCTCCACCGGATCGCCGAACCGACCTTGCGCCGCAGTTCCGGCCGCCCGGTCACCGGCGGCTCCACCTCGGCGGTCACTGGCCGCGCCACTTCCAGACCTGCTTGCCCACGACGCCTGCGCCGCGCTTGACCAGGTGGCTGCCGACGAACAGCTGCGTGCGGCTGCACACCCTCGGCCCCACCGCCCGTCGCCGCCGCAACGCCCGGTACTCGGGCAACCGCGCCGCGTCGGGGAACACCCGCCGGGCGAACGCCTCCAGCTCGTCCACCGGGATCTCGTCGAGCCGGTCCCGGTCGTAGGCGCGCACCGCCCGCCACAGCGCGTCCTTGGCGATCGACCGGTCGGCCAGCGCCCGCAGCCGCGCCGGCAGGTCGGGGTGCTCGGCGAAGAACCGCTCGAACACGGCCTGCCGCTGCTCCAGGTCGGCGAAGAGCGACGAGAACTGCGTGCGCATCATGCTCTGCTGGTGCACGCGGTAGTACGCGGCGGGCTTGCCGCGCACGTAGCCGATGTCGGACACCGCGGCGATGCGCATCCACATCTCCAGGTCGCCCGCGTGCGGCAGGTCGGGCCGGTAGCCGCCGACGGCCTGCTGCACCGACGTGCGCACCACGGCCTCGGGCGAGGACAGCACGTTCTGCCCGGTGCGGCATCGCGCCTCGATCCAGTCCACACCGGACCAGACCGTGCGGCCGGCCGGCGGGGCGATCACGGACGGCAGGTTGTCGTGATCGGTGTAATAAACAACACGTCCGTACACCATGCCGACGTTCGGGTTCGCCTCGAAGACCTCGGCGGCACGGGCCAACGCGCCCGGCGCGAGCAGGTCGTCGGCGGACAGCAGCACGGTGTAGTCGGCCTTGGCCCACTCCAGCAGGCCCTCGTTGTAGGTCGCGATGTGGCCCTGGTTGACCTCGTGCCTGCGGCCCTCGACCCGGGGGTCCCGCGTCAACTCGGCCACGACCTCGGGCGTCTCGTCGGTGGACGTGTCGTCGATGATCAGCACCCGCACGTCGACACCGGGTTGGTCGAGCACGCTCTTCACGCACGCGCGCAGGAACCGCGCGTAGTTGTAACACGGGATGACGACGTCGACCGTTGGTCGTGCCGGGGGCTCAGTCACGCTCTACTCATCGTGCGCGACCGCGGATCGTTAACGGCGCGGCCCCGATCCCGATGTACGGGACACGAGGGAAGGGGTTCCATGGACCACGTCGTGCTGACGCGCTTCAACCTGCCGTCCGTCGGGGCGGAGAGCGTCGTGCGGGCGCGGGAGGGGTGGTTGACCGAACGCGTCGGGCTGTTCGAGCGGTACTGCCTGCCGTCCGTGGCGGCGCAGACGTCCTCGGACTTCCGGTGGCTCGTCTACTTCGACCCGGAGAGCCCGCGGTGGCTCAAGGACCGCATCGAGGCGCACGGCGACGCGTACACGCCGGTGTTCCGCACGCAGGTCAGCCGCGACGAGCTGGTCGAGGACATCGCCAAGCTCTTCCCGGTCAAGGGCGACGAGCTGATCACCACCAACCTCGACAACGACGACGGCCTCGCCGCGGACTTCGTCGCCCGGCTCCAGGCGCAGCCCTCCACCGGTCGCCGCACCGCCCTGTACCTGGCGAACGGGCTGGTCAAGAGCCCGACCGGGTTGTTCGCGCACCACGACCGCGACAACGCGTTCGCCTCGATGCGGGAGAGCTGGGACGCGCCGGTGACGTGCTGGGCCGACTGGCACAACCGGCTGCACCGGCACGCCGAGGTGGTGTCGCTGGGCGGACCGCCCGGCTGGCTCCAGGTCGTGCACGGCGGGAACGTGAGCAACCGCACCCGCGGCAGGCTGGTCGCGCCCGCGCCGCACCGGGAGCTGTTTGGCGCGGCGCTGGACGACGTGCCGGAGCCCGCCGGCGGTGTGCTGGCCCGTGACCGGTTCGTCGGTCACCCGCTGCGGTCGGCGCGTGACGGGGCCCGGTACGTGGTCAAGACCGCGGCGATGCGGCTGCTCGGCCCGGACGGCTTCGAGAAGGCGAAACGGGTGCTGGCCGCGCGGACGTCGAGGTGAAGCCGACCCGTGCGGCGCTGGCGCTCGCCCTCGTCGCGACCGCGTGCACGGCCGAGGCGCAACGGCCGGCCGACCCGCCACCGGTCCTCGCCGGCCCGTCCGTCGACTACTACAAGCAGTGGGCCAACGGACCCAACCCGACCGGCGACCCGGCCGTGTTCCCGATCAACGTCTGGATGCAGGACCCGTCCGGCGTGGAGAACGGGAAGAAGCTCGGCCGGGCGTTCCCGGAGATCGGCGTCGACTTCGGCATCGGGCTCTGGGAGGACGAGTGGTGGTACCTCCGCCAGGAAGGGCTGCACGAGACCGACTGGCGCGTGTACGTGGACGGCACGCGCGTCGACGCGGTCCTGGCCGACACCGCGCACGCACGCAACTACGTCGGCTACCTGATCGCCGACGAGCCGGACATGACCAAGGTCTACGGCGACGTGTTCCACCCGGACATGCAGCCGTCGGCGATCGTGAAGGCCGCCGACGCGGTGCGCGCCGAGGACCCGTCCCGGCCGACGTACCTCAACTTCAGCCCGTGGATGGGCACGCCGACCGGCGAGATCGGCTACGGCTACATCGAGGAGTCCTACGAAGAGGACATGCGGACCTACTGCTCGGCCGCGGACATCGCGTCGGCCGACTACTACGGCTGGACGCACCCGGACCGCAACCACACCGTCGGCGCGTACAGCTACGGGCAGGTCATCGACACGATGCGCAAGTGGTGCGGCCCGGACAAGCCGCTGTACGGGTTCGTCGAGACGGGGCACCCGCACGACCGCGGCGAGATCATCGACCCCGACCAGCTCGAATCGGCGGTGTGGAACACGATCCTGCACGGCGCCACCGGCATCAACTACTTCGCGCACAGCTTCTACACCGACGGGACGGGGGAGTACTCCAGCATCCTGACCCGCCCGGAGATCACCGCCCGCGTCGCCGCCGTGAACGCGCGGTTGAAGTCGTTGGCGCCGGTGCTCAACGCGCCGAACGCGCCGGGCGTGACCGCGTCGAGCGACAACGGCATCCCGGTCCCCGTGCTGCACAAGCAGCTCGGCGACACCCGGTGGGTGCTGGCGCAGACCGACGGCACCAAGGACCACCCCCGCAGCCTCGCCGCCCGCGTCACGCTCACCGTGCCGGTGTCGTCGGGCACGGCCACGGTGGTGGACGAGGACCGGAGCGTGCCGATCGTGGACGGCCGGATCGTGGACGACTTCGGTCCGTACCAAGTCCACGTGTACCGGTTCTGACGGCTAACGGCGGGGCGCCGGCCGGCGATGGGGGCAGTGGACCCCAACCCACGGAGGCCGATCGTGCTCAGACAGATCCGCAAGGCGCCGGCGGTGTGCGGCGCGGTCGCCCTGGGAGCGGCGCTGCTGCTCGGACCGTCCGGGACGGCCGTGGCGGCCCCCGTGCGCGTGCTCGCCTACGTCGCCAACAACGGCGGCGGGGTGTCGGTGCTGGACACCGCGACGAACGCCGTCACCGCCACGCTCGTCGACTCCGCGGGCGACTCGCCCTACGGCGTCGGCGTCGCGTTCGACGGCACGCGCGGCTACGTGACGAACGTCCGGGACGACACGCTCACCATCATCGACACGCCGACCAACACCGTGGACGCGTCCGTGCCGGTCGGCGACGGCCCCGCCGGCGTCGTCGTGTCGCCGTCGGGTGGGCACGTGTACGTGTCGAACTACCTGGCGGGCACGGTGTCCGTGGTGGACGCGGCCACGGCGACGACCACCGAGACCATCCCGGTCGGCGCGAACGCCGACGGCATCGCGATCGCGCCGGACGGCAGGCGGCTCTACGTCGCCCACGACGTCGCGGGCCCCGGCACGGTCTCCGTGGTGGACACCGCGACGAACGCGAAGGTCGCCGACATCCCGACCGGCAACACCCCGACCGCCGTGGCCGTGACCCCCGACGGCGCGAAGCTCGTCGTGGTCAACAAGCTGTCGAACACCGTGTCCGTGGTCGACACCGCGTCCAACGCCGTGATCGGCGCGGTCCCGGTCAGCTTCATCCCGCACGGCGTCGCGATCTCCCCGGACGGCGCGCGCGCCTACGTGACCAACAGCGAAGGCCACAGCCTGTCGGTGGTCGACCTCAACGCGCTGACGCAGGTGGCCCGGATCCCGGTGGGCAGCAGGCCGATCAGCGTCTCCCTGACCCCGGACGGCGCGAAGGCCTACGTGACGAACTACAACAGCGGCACCGTGTCCATCGTGGACACCGCGACGCTGGCGGTCGTCGGCACGGTCCCCGTGGGCGCGAACCCGGTCGGCATCGCGATCCACGCCGTACCCCCGGCACCCACCAAGCTGACCGCCGGCCACGCCCAGCTGCAGCTGCGCCTGCTCGGCTTCACCGCGCGCGGCCTGGACGCCACCCTCACCGAGTCCCACACGGGCAAACCGGTGGCGGGCAAGCAGATCACCTTCCGCACGGTCAAGGGCCACCCGCTCTGCACCGCCACCACGAACGCCTACGGCAAGGCGCAGTGCGACGCCAACGTACCCCTGCTGGTGGGCCTGGCCACCCTGCTCCAGGGCTACACGGCGAGCCACGCGGGCGACCTGACCCACGGCCGTTCCGCCGCGCACGGCTCCATCGCCCTCACCCTGCTCTGACCCGGCAGAGCCCGGCCGCCACCAGGACCGCGACGAGCAGCGAGCCGATGGCCGCGTGCACGGCCGTGCCGAAGGCGGCGAACTGGAGCAGGAAGCCGAAGGCGACGGACGACACCAGCCGCGCCAACGCCTGCCCCGTCTGCACCACCGCCAGCCCGGACGCCCGCAACGACTCCGGCACGAGCGCGCTGACGCGGGCGGACAGGACGCCGTCCGTCGCGGCGTAGAAGAGCCCGTGCAGCAACAGGGCCGCACCGACCCCGGCGTAACCGGTGCCGGCGGCCAGCAGCAGCACGTACACGCCCAGCAGCAGCACGTGCCCGCCCAGGAACACCGGCCACCGGCCGATCCGGTCGGCCAGGCGTCCCACCGGCGCGGCGGCGAGGAGGAACACCAGAGCCGTGCCCAACGGCAACAGCGGCAACAGGTGCAGCGGCGCGCTCGTCGCCTTCTGCACCAGGATGAACACGAACGCGTCCGACAACGTCGCCAGGCCCAGCACCGCCGACGCGACCGCCAGCCGCCGGTACCCCGCCTCCCGCAGCAGCGCGAGCCCCGCCTTCACCGACGGCCGCGGCCCGGTCGGCGCTGGGCGCGGGTTCTCCCGCACGAACGCCACCAGCACGATCAGCCCCACCACCGCGAAGCACGCGCTCACCACGAACACCGGGCCCGCGACCGTGCCGACCCAGTACAGCAGCAGGAACGTCACCAACGGCCCGAGCAGCGCGCCCACCGTGTCCATGCTCCGGTGCAGCCCGAACGCCGCGCCCAACCGGTCCGGCGGCGTGGCCAACGAGATCAGCGCGTCCCGCGGCGCGGTGCGCAGCCCCTTGCCCGCGCGGTCCGCCGCCATGGTCGCGCCGATCCCGAACGCCGACGCGCCCACGAGCGGGAAGATGAGCTTCGTCACCGCCGACAGCCCGTAACCGACCGCGGCGACCGCCTTGTGCCGGTGCGTCCGGTCCGACAGGTGCCCGCCGACGAGCCTCAGCACCGCCGTCGCACCGGTGTACAGGCCGTCGAGGACGCCGAACTGCGCGTAGCTCAGGTTGAGCGTGAACAGCAGGTAGACCGGCATGAACGCGGTGACCATCTCGGCCGAGACGTCGGTCAGCAGGCTCACCGCGCCCAACGCGACGACCGTGCCGGGAACCCTGCCCCTGACCCGCTCGCCGGGCCGGACGGACGCAACGTACATGCCCCCGATATCGGTCACGTGCGGTAACCGTTACCGCCGTTCGGGCACGTCGTAACGGGGACCACCCGGAACCCGATGACGCGGGTATGCCGGACATAGCGCAGGCCCGCGTTCGCGTGGGCGCCGTCGACGTGTGGTCCGTCCGCGAGTCCGGTGTGGCCGACCACGTCGCCGAGGCCTGGCGACGGGCCGAGGGCGGCGCGATCGTCACGGCCAACGTGGACATCGTGCGCGCGGCGACCCGCAGCCCCGAGCTCGCGGCGCTGATCGCCGAGTCCGAGCTGGTCGTCGCCGACGGGATGCCGGTCGTGTGGGCGGGCAGGCTCGCGGGCGTACCGGTGCCCGAACGGGTCACCGGGTCGTCTCTGGTGTTCACCCTCGCCGAAGCCGCCGCCCGCGAGGGCCGTTCGCTCTACCTGCTCGGCGGTGAGCCGGGCGTGCCGGAGAAGGCCGCCGACGCGCTGCGCGCCCAGTACCCCGGGCTGCGCGTGGTGGGCACGGACTCGCCGCCGTTCGGGTTCGAGACCTCCGCCGCGGCCACCGCCGGGACCGTCGCCAAGGCCGTGGGGGCCAAGCCGGACCTGGTGTTCGTCGGCCTCGGCTTCCCCAAGCAGGAACGCCTGATCCGACTCCTGCGCGCCGAGCTGCCCGCGTCCTGGTTCCTCGGCTGCGGCGCGGGCATCCCGATGGCCGCGGGCGAGTTCCGGCGCGCCTCGGGCGCGGTGCAGAAGCTGGGCGCGGAGTGGCTGCACCGCCTCGCGCTCGAACCGCGCCGCCTGGCCAGGCGCTACCTGCGCGACGACCTGCCGTTCGCGTTCCGCCTGCTCGGGGGCGCGCTGCGCACCCGGTTGCGCCGCTCGACCGCCGACGGAGTCGGCGACCAGCCCGGGGAGCAGAAGTGCCGCTAGCCGTCGTCGTCGTGACCTACCACAGCGCGGACGTCGTCGAGGACTGCCTGAAGTCCGTGGCGATCGCGCTGGAGTCCATTCCGGACAGCCGGGTCGTGGTGGTGGACAACGCTTCCACCGACGACACCCTGGCGGTCGTGGCACGGGTCGCGCCGCACGCCCAAGTCGTCGCCCGCGCGTCCAACGACGGCTTCGCGGCGGGCGTCAACGCCGGGTTCGCCGCCGCGCCGGACTGCGACGTGCTGGTGCTCAACCCGGACGTCCGGCTGCACCGCGACGCCGTCACGCTGCTGCGCGCCGCGCTCGCGCTGCCCGGCACCGGCATCGCGGTGCCCCGGCTGGCCGGTCCCGACGGAGCGCCGCAGCTGTCGTTGCGCCGTGCGCCGAACCCGTTGCGCGCCCTGGGCGAAGCGCTCCTCGGCGGCACGCGGGCCGGCCGGTCCGAGGCGCTCGGCGAGCTGGTGGTCGACCCCCTCCGGTACGAGACGGCCGGCACGGCGGACTGGGCGACCGGCGCGGCGTGGCTGATCTCCCGCGAGGCGCGCGAGGCGACCGGCGTGCTGGAGGAGCGGTACTTCCTGTACTCGGAGGAGACCGAGTACATGGTGCGCGCGGGCGAGCGCGGTTACGCCATCCGCTACGAGCCGCGGGCGCGTGCCGTGCACCTCGGCGGCGAGCAGTCGACGTCGCCGGTGCTGTGGTCGATGGCCACCACGAACCGGGTCCGCGCGGTCCGCGAGCGCGACGGCCGCCCGGCCGCCTTCGCGATGTGGTGCGCCGTGCTGCTGAACGAGCTGCTGCGCGTGCCGCGCGGCGCCAAGCACCGCAAGGCCGTCGGCGACCTGCTGCGCTGGCGGCGGTGGCCGGCCCGCCCCGGCGCGGACCCCGAACCCGGCTGGGTGTGCTTCTCCGCGCAGGACTGGTGGTACCACAACCGGGCGCACTCGGACTTCCAGCTGATGCGGTCGATGGCCGCGCACCGCAGGGTGCTCGTGGTCAACAGCATCGGCATGCGGATGCCGACCCGCGGCAACAGCACCCACGTGGCCCGGCGCGTCCTGCGCAAGCTGCGCAGCGTGGCCAAGTTCGTGCGCCGGCCGATGCCGGACTTCTACGTGATGTCCCCGTTGCCGCTGCCGTTCTACGGCTCGCCGTTGCTGCGCAAGGTCAACGCCGTCCTGGTCCGCGCCCAGGTGCGGCTGGTCGCCCTCGCGCTGGGCCTGCGCACGCCGGTGATCATGGTGACGATCCCCACCGCCTGGGACGTCGTCGCCCCGATGCGCCGGCACAGCCTGGTGTTCAACCGCTCGGACCGGCACTCGGACTTCCCCGAGGCCGACCGCGCGTCCATCGAGGCGTTGGAGGAGCAGCTGCTGGCCAACGCCGACCACGTCGTGTACGTCAGCCACGCGTTGATGGACGAGGAGCTGCCGCGCACCGGCTCCCGCGCCCACTTCCTCGACCACGGCGTGGACGTCGACCACTTCACCGCGCGGCCGGAGCACGAGTGGCCGTCGGACGTCCGCGCGATCCCCGGCCCGCGCATCGGCTTCTTCGGCGCGCTGGACGACTTCGTGGTCGACTTCGACCTGCTGGAACGCGTCGCCGCCGAGCTGCCGCACGCGTCCCTGGTGCTGATCGGCGACGCGACCCACCCGATGGAGCGCTTCGACAAGTACCCGAACGTGCACTGGCTGGGCTTCCGCCCCTACACCACGATCCCGGCCTACGGCTCGGCGTTCGACGTGGCGATCATGCCCTGGCAGGACAACGACTGGATCAAACGGTCCAACCCCATCAAGCTGAAGGAGTACCTGGCCCTGGGCCTCCCGGTGGTCAGCACCGACTTCGCCGAGCTGGCCGGCTACACCGACCGCGTCCGCGCCGCCCGCACCCACGCCGACTTCGTCGACGCCCTGCGCACCACCCTCGCGACCGGCTCCCTGCTGCCGCCGCACGCCCTCCGCGCCTCGGTCGAACCGCACTCCTGGCACGCCCGCACCCTGACCCTCCTCACCCTGACCACCGCGAGGGACCCTCGACTCCACGACCCGGTCTGAGGTTGCGCGGCTGTGTGCTGCGCCGCGAACCTCGCCGTCTTGCCCAAGAGGGGTGGCCGGCGCATCTAGTGTGGGTGTCGTGCAGCCACTGCCCCCGAACGCCCCGTCGCGGATCGGCGACTACACGCTGCTCGCCGCCCTCGGCCGCGGCGCGATGGGGTCGGTCTACCTGGCGCGGTCACGCGGCGGGCGGCCGATCGCGGTCAAGGTCTCGCGCGCCGAGCTGGCCGACAACCCCGAGTTCCGCGAGCGCTTCCGCCGCGAGGTCGAGATGGCGCGCGCGGTCGGCGGCTTCTGGACCGCCACCGTGGTGGACGCCGACCCCGACGCCGACCGGCCGTGGATGGCCACCGAGTACATCCCCGGCCCGAGCCTTCAGCAGGCCGTCCAGGACCACGGCCCCCTGCCCGAACGCGCCGTGCGCCGCCTCGCCGGCGGCCTGGCCGAAGCGCTGGTCGCGATCCACGGCGCGGGCCTGGTGCACCGCGACCTCAAGCCGTCGAACGTGCTGCTGGCCGACGACGGCCCCCGCGTGATCGACTTCGGCATCGCCCGCGCGCTGGAGCACTCCGCGCTCACCGAAGCGGGCATCGTGTTCGGCACCCCCGGCTACCTGTCACCCGAGCAGGTCGTCGGTCAGAAGATCACCACCCAGAGTGACGTGTTCGCGCTCGGTTCGGTGCTGGTCTACGCCGCGACGGGCGGTGGGCCGTTCGGCGAGGGCGCCACGTCCGCGCTGGTCTACCGCGTGGTCCACCAGGACCCGGACCTCTCCCGCGTGCCGCCGGGCCTGGTGCCGCTGATCGTGCCGTGCCTGGTCCGGGAGCCGGCGAACCGCCCGACGCCCGCACGCCTGCTGGAGGCGATCGGCCCGCCGTCCGCCGAACCGTCCTGGCTCCCCGCACGCGTCCGCACCATGGTCGAGCAACGGCACACCGAGCTGGGCAAGCTGCCCGCCAAGCCGCCGACCCGCGTGCTGGTGGACGACCCGCCGCCCAAACCGCCGACCCTCGTCACCCCCGCGCCGGTGCAGCCACGCACCCCGACCGCGGCGCCCGTCCGCATCGACCCCGCGCCCAAGGAGGTCCGCCCCACCGGCGTCCGGTTCAAGACCTCCCGCGCGGTCGGCCTGAGCTGGGCCGGTGCGAACGCGCTGGCCGCCGTCGTGACGGGCTCGATCGCCGACGCCGCCTCCGGCGCGCCCGACGCGGTGCGGGCGGCCGCGTTCCTCGGGTTCCTGGCGTTCGCGCTGGCCGGCATCCGCCTCCTGGTCGGCGTCGCGCGCTCGCCGCTCACCCTCGACGTCGGCCCCGACGGCATCACGCTGTCCAACGGCGAGCAGTCGCGCCGCCTCCCGTGGTACGCGATCGCCCGCGTGAAGGTGGAGGCGCACCACGCCCGCCCGTGGCTCGTGGTCTGGCTGGTCGCCGCCGCCAAGACCCCGGACACGCTGGGACGCGGCAGCTTCACCAAGCACAAGGGCGGCCTGCGCGTCTACCCGATCTCGCACGAGCGCTACCGCAAGCGCCGCGACCGGGACGTGGTCGAGCTGCGCTCCGCCCTCGCCTGGTACGGCTCCGCCGCCTACGACCCCCGATAGGGTGCCCGCCGTGGACGAGCCTGAAGAGCAGCCGGTGAAGTCGGGCCTGAGCCCGCACGAGCTGGCGCTGGACCTGCTGGGCCGCATCGACCGCGCCCGCGACTACGGCCGGGAGCGCGCGGCCCGGTTCAGCCGCCGGGCGACCGCGCTCAAGGTCGGCCTGCTGACCATGTCCGCGACCGCGACGATCATCCTGGGCTGGCAGGACCTGGACTTCTGGACGGGTCTGGCGTTCTCGCTGGTCGCGTTGACCACGGTGTTCGCCGTGCTGGAGCCGTACTTCGCGTGGCGGCCCCTGTGGGTGCTGATGGAGGAGTCCATCTCCCGCTTCCACCGGCTGCACGACGACGTCAGGCACTACCTCGCCGCGACGCCGAGCGACCGCGTCGACGCCGCCAAGGTCGCCGAGCTGTTCGCCGAGTACCAGGCGATCTGGGACCGCCAGAACACCCGGTGGGGCGAGTTCCGGCGGATCAGCGACCGCTGAACGTCGCCCTGCCCGGGCCGTCGGCCAGGAACGACCGCACCGCGCCGCGCAGGTCCTCGGTCTCGAACAGCTCGGCCGCGATCGCGGTGACGTGCTCGTTCGCCTCGGCCACGCCGCCGCTCTCGAAGTGCGCCATCACCCGCTTGGTCGCCGCGTGCGCCACCGTGGGCCCGGTCGCCAGCGCCGCGGTGAACTCCAGCGCCGCGTCGTCGAAGCCCTCGTCCGGCAGCACGCGGTTGACCACGCCCCACCGCTCCAGCGTGGCCGCGTCGTAGCGCTCGCCGGTCATCACGAGCTCCTTGGCTCGACCGACGCCCGCCCGCGCGGCCAGCCGCTGCGTGCCGCCCATGGTCGGGGTCAGCCCGACGACCTTCTCCACCAACCCGAACGTCGCCCGCCGCGCGGCCAGGACGAGGTCGCACGCCACCGCGACCTCGAACGCCCACGTCAGGCACAGCCCGTGCGCGGCGAACACGGTCGGGAACGGCAGCGCGGCCACCCGTTCGGTCAGCTCCAGCATCTGGTCGAGCAGGACCTTGGCGCGCGCGGACGTCTCCTGCGCGGCGAACAGCCCGACGTCGACGCCGCCGCTGACGACCTTGCCCTCGAAGCGGATCAGCAGCGCACGCGCGGGCCGCTCCTCCAGGTCCTCGACCGCCGCCTCCAGCAGGTCGTGCAACTCGGCGGTGTAGAGGTTCAGCGGGGGAGCGTCCACGGTGAGGACGGCGAGCCCCACGGCGTCCCGCTCCAGCCGGACCTGTTGCGCTGCCACAGGCGGGGACTTTACACGCGTCCGGAATGGCGAAAACCACGTGTCCGAATGGCCCAGCGCAGGTGAGAATCTGCCAATGAGTTCCTGGACCGTTCAGCCTGAACCGGTTGACAGCCCGACCGCGGTCGCGGTGATCCGCACGTACTTGACCGACATCATCGGGCGCTACTACGGCCGACCGGCCGTGCCCGAGGAGGTCGACCGGGCGATCGCCGACGACCCGACCGACGACCTGGCGGGGTTCTTCGTCGGTCGTCGCGACGGGGCGGTGCGAGGATGCGTCGGCTTCCGCATGGTTGACCGCGAAATGGCGGAGATGAAGCGGATGTTCGTCGATCCGGCCGCTCGCGGCACCGGCGGCGGAGCGGCGCTGCTCGCGGCGGTCGAGGAGGCGGCTGTCTCATTTGGTGCTGCGGCCATTCGCCTCGACACCCGTACTGACCTGGTCGAAGCGCGGGCGTTGTACGCGCGGCACGGCTACCGTGAGGTGCCCGCGTTCAACGACGACCGCTATGCGGAGCACTGGTTCGAAAAGCGGCTATAGGGGCCATTGGGTTCCCATATCACCGTTGTGATGTGTCTCACTTGACACTGAATAAACGTCACAGTTGAGTATGTGGCGAAAGTCGGCCGCGGAATGAAATGGGGATCAGTCCAGTGGCTTTCGCCGTTGAGTTGACATTTCGTGATGCGCGCCAGGTGCGGAGATCCATTCATCTCGCACACCGGGAATATTGGCGTCCGCTCGCCGAGCAGGGCGTGCTCGTCGGAACCGGCCCGTGGGCCGATGGTTCCGGCGTGCTGCTCATCGTTCAGGTGCCCGACGACGCCGCGGCCCGGGACCTGGTGCGCGGTGACCCGTACGTGCGATCGCAGTCGATCGCAGAGGTGCGCATACGCCAGTGGCACGTGCTGCTGGGTGTGCCGGAAGGTGAGCGCGTGCCGGGCATCGTCCGGCCGCGTGACGGGCAGAGCGCCGAGGCGCGCTCGCGCGAGCCGTTGACGCCGCACGAGCACCGGATCGCGCTGATGATGTTGGAGGGGATGACGAACCGGCAGATCGCCGAGCACTTCTCGGTGTCGACCCGGGCCGTCGAACTCCACATCACCCGCATCTACCGCAAGCTCGACATCGGCAGGCGGGCGCAGCTCGCCGCGGCGATGCCGTGGGGCCAGCGCTCGTACCTGTAGCGCACGTACCGGTCATGGACAGGCCGTGAGGCCGACGGGAGACCCCCGTCGGCCTCACGGCGTTTCCCGGTTCGGGCAGGGCCGCGGTCGTGATCGGCACGCTCCCGCGCTTCGGTGGCGTTATGGCGGCTGATCGGGTGGCAAACGTGGCGAACGGGGTGCGGAACCGATACCGGAATCGTCACCGACCGTGCGGTATGTCACATGATTAGGCGATTCGGGTGACTTCTGTCAATACTCCTTACCCGTCGGTAACGTGAGTGGTGGGAGTCCCGTTGGTGCGCAGCTTCGTCGTCGGATCCGCCGTGGTCGCGGTGCTGGCCGCCGGGTGCGGCGCGGCGGAGGAATCGCCGGTCAAGACGGGCCCCGGCGTCACCGACGACACGATCTCGCTCGGCGTGCTGACCGACATGACGGGACCGTTCTCGGCCACGTCGCTCATCCGGATCAAGGGCTACGAGCTGTTCCTGGCCGAGCTGAACGAGCGCGGCGGCATCTGCGGGCGCAAGGTCGAGCTCAAGCAGGCCGACCACGGCTACGACGTCGACCGCGCGTTGCAGGCGTACTTCGAGCTGGAGCCGCAGGTGCTCGGCTTCATGGACGTCACCGGCGCGCCGATGACCGAGGCCATCGAGCCGGACCTGATGCAGACCCGCGCCATCGCCGCGCCCGCGTCGTGGTCGGCGAGCCTGCTCGGCAACCCGCACATGGTCATCGTCGGCACGACCTACGACCTCGACGTGATCAACGGACTGGACCACGCCAAGCGCTCGGGCCTGATCGGCCCCGGTGACACCATCGGGCACATCCACGTCGAGAGCGACTACGGCCGCAACGCGCTGGAAGGCAGCACGTTCGCCGCCGAGCAGTGGGGCATGGAGCTGGTCGCGAAGGCCGTGCCGGAGACCGCGGACGTGGCCGCGCAGGTCGGCGCGCTGCGCGCGGCGGGGGCGAAGGCGGTGTTCCTGAGCACGTCGCCGCAGCAGACCGCGACCGCCGTCGCGACCGCCGAGCGGCTCGGCTGGGACGTGCCGTTCCTGGTCAACGCGGTGGGGTACGACCCGTTGATCCTCCAGTCGCCCGCGGCGGCGGCCGTGGTGAAGCGGGTGCAGGTGGTGTCGCCGATCGCGCCGTTCGCGACCGACCTGCCGGGGCCGCGCGCGGTGGCGGAGGCGTTCACGCGGAAGTTCCCGGAGCTGGAGCCGACCGGGTCGGTGGACCACGGGTACGTGATCGGGATGGCGTTCGCGGCGATCCTGGAGAAGGCGTGCGGCGAGCGCGACCTGACCCGTGACGGGGTGCTGCGGGCGTTCCAGGACACCAACAAGGTCGACACGAGGAGCCTGACGGGGCAGCTGCGGTTCTCCCTGGTCGGGCGGCCGTCGGCGACGCAGTCGTACATCGCGCGGCCCGACCCGGCGACACCCGGCGGGCTGGCCGTGGTCGCAGACCTGTTCGAGTCCGAGCTGGTCAAGCTCAAGGGCACGCGCGCCAAGTAGCCCTGGCGGGTAGTTTCCGCCGGTCCGCGCGGGGAATCCGAGGCGCATGATCGAGGTGCGCACGACGGTGCCGACGTCCGTGGAGCGGGTGTTCGCGGTGCTGGCCGACGGCTGGTCCTACGCGGGGTGGGTGGTCGGCGCCGCGCACATCCGCGAGGTCGACGCGGGGTGGCCGGGTACCGGCACGCGGATCCACCACAGCGTCGGCGCGTGGCCGTTGTCGGTGCAGGACGTGACCACGGTGCTGGACGTCGACCCGCCCCGGATGCTGGAGCTGGAGGCCCGCCTGTGGCCGCTGGGCGCGGCCCGCATCCGCTTCGACCTGAAGGCCACCTCGGACGGCTGCGAGGTCACCATGCTCGAGGAGGCGATCAAGGGCCCCCTCTCCCTGCTCCCCGAGCCGGCCCAGTCCCTCTTCCTGACCCCTCGCAACCGCGAGACCCTGGCCCGCCTCACCGCCCGAGCCGTCCGCAAACCCACCTGACCCCGCGCGTCGAACGCTCAGGACCTCTGGACGCGGGTCAGTAGAGGTGGTGGTGGAGGGTGCGGAGGAGGAGGCGGTAGGCGTCGCCGGCCAGGGCGTTGCGGGTCAGGGCGGCACGGGCGGCGTTCGCGCCCGGTGCGCCGTGGACGCCGCCACCGGGGTGGGCGGACGCGGACGTCAGGTACAGGCGGTCGACGGGGGTGTCGGCACGGGCCAGGCCCGGGGTCGGGCGGAAGACCAGCTGCTGGTGGACGGCGGCGGTGCCCGCGTTGATCGAACCGCCGACCAGGCTGCGGTTGCGGGTCTCCAGGTCGGACGGCCCGTGCACCACACGGGCGCGGATCAGGTCGCGGAACCCCGGCGCGTGCCGCTCGACGAGCTGCTCCACCCGGTCGGCACGGCGGCGCACCCGGTCGGCGGACCACTGCTCACCCCGCGGCACGTGCGTGTACGCCCAAGCGGTCTCCGTGCCGACCGGTGACCGGCTCGGGTCCGTCGTCGTCATCTGCCCCATGATCACGAACGGCGTCCGCGGCGGCCGCCCGCACGCGATCTCCGCGCTGGACATCGACAACCCGTTGAAGTCCCCTCCCAAGTGGACGGTCCCCGCACCCCGCACCGCACCCGCCGTCCACGGCACCGGCCCGTCCAACGCCCAGTCCACCTTGATCGTCGCGTCGTCCCACTCGAACGCGCCCAGGTCCGACACCAACCGCGGCGGCAGGTGCTCCGCCCCCACCAACCCGAGGTACAACGCCGGCGCCGGCACGTCCGCCAGCACCGCCTTCCGCGCCCGCACGTACCCACCCGCGGCGTCACGCACCCCCAGCGCGCGCCCACCGGCGACCACCACCCGCTCCACCGCCCGGCCGCACTCCACCACACCGCCGAGCCGCCGCACCAACGCCCGCGTCAACGCGCCCGCACCGCCCTCCGGCACCGGGTACCCCACGTCCTGCCCCAGCATCGACAGCAACCACCCGAACGCGGCGCCGCCCGCCTGGTCGGGCCCCAGGTCGGTGTGCATCGCGTTGCCCGCCAACAACAACGGCGCGCCCTCACCCGAGAACCGCTCGTCCCCGAACGCCCGCACCGACTGCAGGAACGACCGCGCGAACCGCAACGCCCCACCCGCGCCCAGCGCACCCACCAACCCCGCGCCCGCGCGCACCGGCGGGAACGGCCGCATCAGCGCCTCGACCAACTCCTCCCGGACCCGTTGCCACAGCGCGAACTCCGCCCGCCACGCGTCACCGTCACCCGCGCCGAACGCCTCCACCGACGCCGCCGTCCGGTCCACGTCCCGCGACAGCACCACGGCCCGGTCGTCCGGCAGCACGTGCGCCAGCACCTCCGGCGCCCGCCGCCACCGCAACCCGTGCCGACCCAGGTCCAACCCGGAGATCACCGGCGACGCCGCGCCCAGCGGGTAGAACGCGCTGAACAGGTCGTGCCGGAACCCCGGCTCCGTCAACTCCGCCGTCCGCACCGCCCCACCGGGCTCGTCGGCCGCCTCCAGCACCAGCACGTCCCACCCGGCGTCCGCCAGCAGGTTCGCCGCCACCAGCCCGTTCGGGCCGGAACCGATGACCACCGCGTCCACGACATCGCTCAACGCACGTCTCCCTGGCTCTGCTGCACCGGCCGACCGAACCGCAACCCCCGCCACCGTCCCACATCGCGCGGCGCGAGCGGGCCCCACGTGCCGCGCCCCTCCGCGACCGCCACCACGAGCTCCGCCAACGCCTCCCGCGGCGGGTGCGCGGGCACCCACCCCAACGCCCGCAACCGTGAACTGTCCACAACGGACACCTGATCCGCCAGCCGCAACCACCCGGGGTGCACGGGCTGCAGGCCCAGCCGCCACGTCGGCCAGGCCACCGCCCGCAACAGGGCCAACGGCACCGGCAGCAGGAACCCGCCGAACAACGGGGCCAGCTCACGCGCGTCCAACGGCGGGTCGGCGGCCACGTTGAACGCGCCGACGGCGTGCCGCGCGAGGACCACCTGGACCGCCCGCGCCACGTCCTCCGCGTGCACCACCTGCGCCCGCAACCCCCGCCACAACGGCACCGGCAGCCACCGCCGCCCCACCACCCGCGCGGGCGCCAACGGGCTCAGCACCCACCGGCCGAGCTCACCGCCCGCGTCCGGCTGCACGATCGCGCACGGCCGCAGCACGGCCACCCCGGGGCGACCGGCGACCAACCGCTCCAGCTCGGCCTTCTGCGCGCTGTACGCGCTGCCGGGCACCCCGCCGCACGGCCACGACTCGTCCACCGGCGTGGCAGCGGGCGTGTACGCGGCGACCGAGGACATCACCACCACGTGCGGCACACCGGCCCGGTCCGCCGCACGCAGCACGTGCGCGGTGCCGGTGAGGTTGGTGCGCCGCATGGCGGGCTCACCCGACGTGGGCTGCACCGCCCACGCCAGGTGCACCACCGCGTCCGCACCCGCGAACGCCCTGCCCAGCACCACCTCGGCGGCCGGCGCGCCCACGTCGCAACTCACCCAATCGGGTGAACCGACGGGTATCCGCCGCGCGATGCCCACCACCGGGTCGCCCGCGTCCGCGAGCACGCGGCGCAGGGCCGTCCCCACGTTGCCGCTGGCACCCGTGACGACGACCCTCATGGCCGCCGGGTACCCCTACTTCGCGCCGCCAAGCCCCGCGCGCCGCAGCGCCTCGGCCATCGCGCCGTTGGCCGGCGGGCGCTCCTGCTGCCGGGGCTTGCCGCCACCGCGGGGCGCGCCGCCACCGCGCTGACCGCCGCGCGGCTCGCGCTGCTCGCGGGGCGGCTTGCGGCCCGGCTCGTCCTCCAGCCGCAGCGTCAACCCGATCCGCTTGCGCGGGATGTCGACCTCCAGCACCTTCACCCGCACCACGTCACCGGACTTGACCACGTCGCGCGGGTCCTTGACGTAGGTGTTGGACAGCGCCGAGATGTGCACCAGGCCGTCCTGGTGCACGCCGACGTCCACGAACGCGCCGAACGCGGCCACGTTCGTCACCACGCCCTCCAGCACCATGCCGGGCTTGAGGTCGGCGATCTTCTCCACGCCCTCGGCGAACGTCGCCGTCTTGAACGCGGGCCGCGGGTCGCGCCCCGGCTTCTCCAGCTCGCGCAGGATGTCGGTGACCGTTGGCAGGCCGAACGTGTCGTCCACGAACTCCTGCGGCCGCAGCGCCTTCAGCACCGCCGTGTTGCCGATCAGCTGCTCGCCGCCCGCGCGCTCCTGCATCCGCCGCACCACCGGGTACGCCTCGGGGTGCACGGAGGAGGCGTCCAGCGGGTCGTCGCCGTTCGGGATGCGGAGGAAGCCCGCGCACTGCTCGAACGCCTTGGGGCCCAGCCGCGCCACGTCCTTCAAGGCGCGCCGCGAGCGGAACGGGCCGTTGCTGTCGCGGTGCTGCACGATGTTCTCGGCCAGCCCGGCGGTGATGCCGGAGACGCGGGTCAGCAGCGGCACCGAGGCGGTGTTCAGGTCCACGCCGACCGCGTTCACGCAGTCCTCGACCACCGCGTCCAACGACTTCGACAGCTTCGTCTCGGACAGGTCGTGCTGGTACTGGCCGACGCCGATCGACTTCGGGTCGATCTTCACCAGCTCGGCCAGGGGGTCCTGCAGCCGGCGGGCGATGGACACCGCGCCGCGCAGCGACACGTCCATGCCCGGCAGCTCGGCCGACGCGAACGCCGACGCCGAGTACACCGACGCGCCCGCCTCCGACACCACGGCCTTGGTCAGCTTCAGCTCGGGGTGCCGCTTGAGCAGGTCGGCGGCCAGCTTGTCGGTCTCGCGCGACGCGGTGCCGTTGCCGATGGAGATCAGCTCGACGTCGTGCTTCTTCGCCAGCACCGCCAGCTTGGCGATCGACTCGTCCCACCGGTTCGCGGGCACGTGCGGGTAGATCACGTCGGTGTCGACGACCTTGCCGGTCGCGTCGACGACGGCCACCTTCACGCCGGTGCGGAAACCGGGGTCGAGGCCCATCGTGGCGCGGGTGCCGGCGGGCGCGGCCAGCAGCAGGTCGCGCAGGTTCGACGCGAACACCTTCACGGCCTCGTCCTCGGCGAACGCCCGCAGCCGCGACCGCAGGTCGATGCCGAGGTGCACCAGGATCCGGGTGCGCCACGCCCAGCGCACGGTGTCGCCGAGCCACCGGTCGGCGGGCCGGCCCCGGTCGTCCACGCCGAAGCGGGACGCGATGCGCGCCTCGTAGCCGGTGGGCTCGTCGGAGTCGGCGGGGTCGAACTGGAGGTCGAGCACCTCCTCCTTCTCGCCGCGCAGCAGCGCGAGGATGCGGTGCGAGGGCAGCTTCGCGAACGGCTCGGAGAAGTCGAAGTAGTCGGCGAACTTCGCGCCGTCCTCCTCCTTGCCCTCCCGGACCTTGGACGCGAGCCGCCCCTGCGCCCACATGCGCTCGCGCAGCTCGCCGATGAGGTCGCCGTCCTCGCCGAACCGCTCGACCAGGATCGCCCGCGCGCCCAGCAGCGCGGCGGCGACGTCGGCGACCTCCTCGGTCACGAACGCCTTCGCCACCTCCTGCGGGTCCTGCGTCGGGTCGCCCAGCAGGCCGTCGGCGAGCGGTTCGAGGCCCTGCTCGCGCGCGATCTGCGCCTTGGTCCGCCGCTTCGGCTTGAACGGCAGGTAGAGGTCCTCCAGCCGGGCCTTGGAGTCGGCGGCCAGGATCGACGCCTCCAGCGCGTCGTCCAGCTTGCCCTGCGACCGGATGGACTCGAGCACAGCCGCCCGGCGGTCCTCCAGCTCCCGCAGGTAGCCCAGCCGTTCCTCCAGCGTGCGGAGCTGGGTGTCGTCGAGCGCGCCGGTCGCTTCCTTGCGGTAGCGGGCGATGAAGGGAACGGTGGAACCACCGTCGAGCAGGTCGACGGCGGCGCTGACCTGCCCGGCCCGCACCCCGAGCTCGTCGGCGATCCTCTGGTGAATGGCTGTGGTCACAGCGAGCCATTGTGCCCTGCCCGCCGGGCCACGTTCGGGCACCCCGACCGGGCCCGGCCGCCGATCGGTCGGGGAGCCCCTCACCCGGCCGGATCAACCGCGACCCGGCCGGGGTCGTCCGTGCGCGGTGGTCGTCGTCCACTTCGGAGGCGAGCGCCGGGGTCAGCGGTGGGAGCCGAAGAAGTCGGCCAGGCCGACGTCGAGGGACAGGACCCGGCCGTCGCCGACGACCGCGGCGAACACCTCGCCCGCCGTCAGCGCCGTGACGCCGTCCGGGCCGACGAGCGCTCGACCGACCCGCGAGTCGACCGTCAACGTGGCCGTGACCTGCCCGGTCGCCAGGGACACCAGGCTCAGCGCGACGCCGGGGTCGTTCACCGAGCGCTGGTGCTCGACCAGCACGTGCCCGGTGGTGGTCGCGACCGCGGTCACGCCGTCGACCACCAGCCGGGCGTCGGGGAACGCGGTCGCGCCCACCTGGACCTCCCGACCGTCGGCCGTGACGCGGACCAGCACGCTGCCCGGCGTGCCACCCGGCGCCTGCCGCAGCGCGATCCGCTCGCCGCCGGCCAAGGCGGCCTCGGCACCGGTCGCGGCGGTCGGCGCGCCCGGGCCGCGCTGCACGGAGAGCCGGCCGGACCAGGTCGCGGCGGTCTGCGGGTCGACCGGCTCGGCCACCACCTCGTCGAGCCTGATCGCCAACACCCCTCCGGTGGCGGTCATGGCCATCAGGCGGCGGTTCTCCCGGTCGTACGCGTAGGCGGTCCGCGCGGTGGCGAACGCGTCGCCGAGCCCTTGGACGCCCGCGCCCTCGGCCACCACCGAACCGTCCGCCAGCCCGACCACGACCAGCCCGGAATCCGTGGCCAGGTAGGCGTAGCGCTGCCCGGCCGCCAGCACCGACGCCTCCCAGACCAGCTGGTCCGACAGCTGCGTGTCCCACAGCACGTCGCCGGTGGCCGGGTCCGTGGCCGCCAGCCGCACCTGGAACAGGTCCTGCGTCATCAGCTGGAACATCCCGCGCACGCCGTGCCGCGCGTACGGCGCCAGCACCACGTCCCGCCCGTCGACCTCGGCGAACGCGAACCCGTCCTGCATCTCCACGTCCGGCTCCGGCGAGACCGCGTAGGACCCGCCGAAGAACAGCAGCGCGAACAACACCGGCGGCAACAACAACAGCGGCAGGACGCGTCGCCGCCGAGGCGACGGCGTCTCGTAGGGCGTCATCGGCGAGTACTGCTGCGGTGTCCCGTACATGGTTCCCCCGTTCGGTCGTGGTGGGGGAAGCATCGGCCGGACACCTCGCCTACCGGTCCCAGGAACCGGGTGCGCGAGTCCGCCACCAGCGGTGATCCCGGTCGACTAGGCTCGGGTCGGTGAGCACCGTCCGAGCCGCGACGCTTCCGCGCGGTGCGCTGGTCGCCCGGGCGTGGGCCGGGTTGGGTGACGCGGTCGCGCCCCTGAGCAACGCCGCCGGCCGCCCGCTGACCCGCACGGTCAAGCTGATCCTCGACCCGCTCGTGCTGCGGCCCGTGCTCAACCCGGAGTTCGCCGCGGGCGCGATCGCCGCCGAGCACGCCGACGCCCTGACCGCCCGGATCGCCGACGCGGGCCCCGTGCTGGCCGCGACCGCGAGCTGGTTCGCCGTGCTGAAGAAGGAACGCCGCCGCCGCTGGATCACCGACGGCAACCCGCAGGACCTGTACTTCCAACGCTGCTTCGAACTGGCCACGGTGCACGGCGAACCCGGGCCGGACGCCGCCGACGTCGCCGCGACCGTGCTGGCGGAGGTCCACGAGCAGGACGGGCCGACCGTCGCCGCGCTGCGCGACTTCGTGACCGACCCGGTCAACGCCGCCGAGCTGACCCGGCTGCTCGACGCCGCGTGGGCCGCGCGCCGCCCCGCCGCCGCGGTGTCGACGGCGACCTCGGAGTTCCTGGCCACCTGCGCCGTCGCACCAGACCGGACCCTGTTCGGGGCGCTGGTCGCGGGCCTGGCGGGCAGCGCGGGCGCGGCGGACCTCGACCGGCCGGGCGTGGCGCTGGCGCACGGGCTGACCTCGCGTGACCGGCCCGTGCGCCCCGAGCTGGGCCGTGGCGCGTCGAAGGCGAACCTGCCCAGGCCGTTCGACCGGTCGATCGTGGAACGCCTGTTCGCGCCGCTGACCAACGCCTTCCAGCGGGCCGGGCTGGCGGACGTGCCGACGTTGGTGCGGCGGGAGATCACCCGGTCGGCGGGGCCGTGGCAGCTCGCCGAGGAGGAGAGCAGGCTCGTCGTGGTGCTGGGCCGGGACGCGTCCGCCGACCTCGCGGGCCCGCCGGTGGGCGGGGCGGGCTCGGCGGGCTCGGCGGCGGCCAGGTTGCGGTCGAGGTGGGAGCGCGAGGCGTACGTGCACCGCGTGCTGCGGATGCCGTCGGCCGTGCCGCCGGAGGTCCGCGCGGACGTGCGCGGCGTGCGGGAGGCCTACCTGCGGCGGTTGTGGGTGCGCCTGCACGGCCGCGAGCTGCGGCACGAGACCGTGACGTTCGACCAGGTGTGGGACGTGCTCGACGGCGTGCTGCGCTCGGTGATCCTCGACCAGCGCGACCGGTTGCGGTCCGCGCTGGAGCGGGAGGCGGTGGCGTGAGGGTGACGCGCGCGGCCGATCTCGTCGTCGGCGACTGGCCCACGTCCCCCGAGGTCGTGGCGCTGCTCGAAGGCTCGGGTGCTTCGCTCGCCTGGGACGTCCTGGCCGACGCCGCCGCGCCCGCCGCACGCGTGCACGACCCGGAGCGCGCGGCCGAGTGGCTGTGGGAGGTCTACGGCGACGCGGCCGAGGCGATCCTCGGTGGTGCGGCGGAGGTGGAGGTGCCCGATGGCGGTGACTGGGGCGTCCGGGACGCCTGCCGCCGCGTGGCGCAGCTGAACTGGGCGGGCGCGTGGTGGCCCGCGTCGGTCACGGCCGGCGTGCCCGCGTTGGATCCCGCTGTGCTGCACGCGGAACGCGCGGTCGCCGTGTCCACTGTGGAGCACCTGCTGGACGACCCGGACGCGGTCGAGCGGGCGTTGGCCTCGGTCGGGTCGTTCGACGTGCCGACGTCCGATCCGGAGGTGGACGCGTTGGCCGAGCGGGTCGCCGCGCTGGCCGAGGACTACGGGGTGGAGCTGCGGCCGGCGCGGGCCCCGGGCAGGGCCGGGTTCGCGTTGGCCGCCGGAGGGGTGGACGGCGGCACCGGCGTCACGGCCCTGTCCGGGACGTCCACTGTGGACTGGGCTTTGGTGCCGCACGGCGCGGTCGACGCCGCCGCGCCCGCCCGGTGGGCCGTCGTGCGGCGGCAGGGGAGCACGGTGCTGGAGGTGTCCGTCGTGCCCGGACCCACTCCGGGGTCGCGGTTGGCGGCACGGTTCGGGTTCGGCGAGGTCGAGGTGGCGCTGGACGTCGACGCGACGGGGTGGCTCACCGGGTCCGCGCCGGTGTCGGCGGCCGTGCTGCTGCTGCCGCCGGACCGGCGCGCGCTGACCGTCTACGCACCGGACTTCGCAGAGCCGACCGCACCCGACCCGGACGCCGCGTCGCGCCGTGCGGCGATCATCTCCTATGCCCGGTCCCGGATCGGCTCGCCGACCGCCACCGTCACCGAGCGGACGGCCCGGTGAACGACCCGTCGGAGCTGAACGACGAAGGCGTGCGACTGGCCGGCGCCGGTGACCTGGTCGGCGCGCGGTCCGCGCTCGAAGCGGCGCTCGCGGCGTCCTCGGCGGAGGACCGCGCGCAGGTCTTGGTGAACCTGGCGCACGTGGTGGACATGGCCGGCGAGCGTGCGCACGCGGTGGAGCTGCTGACCGAGGCGATCGCGGTGGGGGAGGGGGCGGTCCGGCTGACGGCCGTCGCGGCGCGCGCGGACCTGCTGCCCTGGTTCGACCGGTGGGAGGAGGGGTGGCGGGACGTCGAGGAGGCGCTCGTCGGCGCCGAGCCGGCGCAGCAGGTGGTGCTGCGCACGACGCGCGTCGGGCTGCTGATGATGGCCGGTCACCTCGCGGAGGCCGAGGCGGAGGCCGTCGAGGCGGTCGAACTGGCCGGGCTGCACGCGCCCGAGTACCTGGAGAACCTCTACTCGAACCTGGCGGTCCTGGCCGACGAGGCGGGCGACGGGGATCGCGCCGCGATGTACCGGCTGCTGTCGGACAACCCCGGCCGCCGACCGCTCGGACCCCGGTGGCAGCGGTTCGTGGCGCTGAACTCCGAGGGCGCCGTGCTGCTGTCATCGGGCAACCGCGCCGCCGCCAAGGCCGCCTTCGCCGCCGCGTACCGCGAGGCGCTCGAAGTCCCGCAGCGCGAACCGTTCGAGGGCGCGCTTCACGACGCGCCCGGTACCGCCACCCGCGAGCCGTCCGACCGGGCGCCCGACTTGGCGCACGGCGAGGCCCCGGAATTGTCAGACCCTTCTGGGACAATAAAAACAGGGGTCCCCTTGGCGGGGACCCCTGCGAAGCAACCACCCGCCGCGAACGCCGACCCGACCGACCCGGCAGCCGCCGCGACGACCGACCCGGCAGGCGCTGCAACGGCCGACCCCGCAACGGCCGACCCCGCAACGGCCGACCCCGCAACGGCCGACCCCGCAACGGCCGACCCGGCAGCCGCCGCCAGAGCCGGAGCCGAACCGGCCACCGTGGACGACGTCGAAGCCCTGGTCTGCCGAGCGGGGGTCGCGGGCAACCTGGCCGGAGTCGCCGACCACCCCCGCGAAGCCGTCCGCTGGAGCACCGAAGCCATCGAGGCGGCCCGCACGGCGCTCACGCTCGTCGGCGACGCCTACGGCTCGGCCTCCGTCCTGGTCAACGCCCTCATCTCCCGAGCCGCGGCACGGCTCGGCCAGACCCACCTCCCCGCCGCCCTCACCGACCTGGACGAAGCCCTCGACCTGGTCACACAGGCCGACGACGCCGAACCCGTCGAAGCCACCGTCCGCGCCACCCGCGCCCGCGTCCTCGCCACCGGGGGCTGGTTCGCCGAAGCCGCCGACGAAGCGCGCACCGCGCTGGACCTCGCCTACACCGCCGCCCCGGCCCTGGCCGCGTCCGTCCACGCCACGCTGGCCGAGATCACGAGCGCGACCGGCGACCTCCCCGGCGCCGCCGAACACCTCGCCCTCGCCCGCGACCTGAGCGCCGCCACCGGCGACCTCCCCGGCGTCGCCACCGCCCTGATCAGCTCCGCCCGCCTGGCCTACCTCGCCTCCGACACCGACCGGGCGGACGCGCTGTACGACGAGGCCGAAGCCCTCCTCGCCGACGACCCCCGCCGACGAGCCGCGTGCCTGCACGGCCGGGCCGCCGTCGCGGTCCTGCGCGGCGAGCCCCGCGAAGCCCTGGCGTTGACGGACCGCGCACTCGCGCTCCTGGACACCGCGACCCCGCTGGAATCGTTGTCCCTGCACCAGGTGCGCGGCTCGGCGTTCGAGGCGGCGCAGGAGTTCGCCGAGGCCGAGTCCTGCTACGCCGAAGCGGCGGCGTTGTGCGAGGCGGCCGGCCTGTGGCACGTCGCGCTGGGCATGGCGTGGTGGCGCGCGGACGCCCTGATCCGCCGGGCCGCCGCCACCACCGGCGACCAACGGCAGCAGCTCGGCCGCCGCGCACTGGACCTGGCGCTGCCCGCCGCGCTCGCCGCGGAAGCGATCCGGCAACGGTTCCCGCACGGCCCCCTGCGCGAACGGTGGGTCGCACTGGCCTCCGCACCCGCCACCCGGTCGGCGTTCCTGGCCATCCGGGCGCTCGGTGACTCGACGTTGGCGGCCGAGTACATCGACCACGTCGCGGGCGCGGTGTCCCTGCACGCCGAGGGGGCCACGACACCCGTCGCACGCGGAGACCTGCTCACGTTGCCCGAACCCCCGACGACCGGCGCGCACCTGCCCTACGCGGCCTCCGGGTTCGCCACGGGCACGGACCCGGCCTTCCCCGCCATCGGCTTCGAACTGCCGCCGAGGGTCCGGCTCGACCCCGCCACGCCGACCGCCCTGGACGCCTGGATCGACGTGGCCGAGCAGCGCTACGGGTTCGCGGTGCGATCGGAACGGGCGGTGGCGTCGTGGTGACCGTGCAGCTCAAGTTCGTGGACGCGGGCGACCTGTACGCGTCGTGGCGGTGGGAGCACGAACCGGCCGAACCCCGCGTCATCGCCGTGCCGCGCGACCTCGTGCGGGCCACGTTGGACGAGTGGGCCGCGGCGGTGCCGTCGCCGTTGCCGGGCGAGACCGCCGACCAGGCGTTGCGGCGCGCCCTCACGAACGGCCCGCTCGTGGACCACGCGCGCGAACTCGACCTGGCGACGCGGCTGGCGCGCGCCCTGGTGCCGAACCGGCTGGCGGCCGAGCTGAACTCCTGGCTGGCGCAGGGGATCCGGCCGCACCTGCGCGTCCAGCCGTCCCCCTCGACCGCCCTGGTGCCCTGGGAAGCGCTGCGGGTCGACGAAGGACGGCGGGCGGTGCACGAGACCGCCATCTCGGTGCTGCCCCCGGCGACCGTCGGCAACGCCGCGGCACGCCGGGTGCACCCCTTCGACCCCCGCGGACCGGTCGTCCGCGTGCTGGACCCCGTCGTGCCCGGCTTCCCCGACGCGTCCGGCCTGGGCTCGGTGCTCGGCCACCCGACCCCGGAGCTGACCGCGCTCGCGCCCGGCGGCCTGCGCCGCGCCGACATCGACCGCGACCACCTCGAACGGGAGCTGGCCACCGCCTCGCGCTTCCTCTACGTCGGGCACGTCACCACCGGCGGGCACGGCCTCGACGCACGCCTGCACCTGTCCTGCACGGCCGCCACCACGGGCCGGGCCGCACCGCTGGGCGCGCACCGCCCCCTGGCCGCCGCCGACATCGTGCTGGGTCACCGGCCCGGCCCGGTGCGCCCGTGGCGGATACCGGCCCGGGTCGCCCTGGTGGCCTGCGAGAGCGGCGGCGACGTCCGCTTCGCCGAACCGTCCGGCCTGGTCACGGCCATGGTGCACGGTGGCGCGGAGCACGTGACCGCGACGAGGTGGACGTTGCCGACCGACGAAGGGCTGCGCCGACTGGTGACCGGCTTCCCGCCGACCCCCGTCCTCGCGCCCACCGTGCTCGCCATCGACGCCGCCCACCGCGCGCCCGACCCGGTGACCGCGCTCAACGACTGGCAACGCGCCGCGGCCACCCGGTGGGAGGAAACGGGCGACCCGACCTGCTCACCGCTCGTGTGGGCCGCGTTCGCCACCACCTGGGCGCCACACCGCGGCCGACCTTGAAACCGGTACCGCGGTACAGGCTTACCGTGGCGTCATGAGCACAGACGAACGCTGGGCGCCGGCGGCGTGCACGCTGCCGACCGCCGAACGCCCGCTGCGGGAAGCGGAGTTCGACGCGCTGTTCACCACCGGCGGCGTGGAGCGCCCGGACCCGACCCACCTGCGCATCACCCTCGACCCGACGCCGGAGACGGCGGCACGGGCGGCGGCGCTGGCCGTGCGCGAGACCACGTGCTGCTCGTTCTTCACGTTCGCCGTCGTGGCCTCGGCCGGGCGGGTGCGGCTGGACGTCACCGTCACGGACGCGCACGTCGACGTGCTCGACGCCCTGCAGCAGCGGGCGGGTGGGGCGACGTGACCGCGTTGCGCAGCGGGCAGCTCGCCGAGGCCGCCGGCGTGAACCACCAGACGTTGCGCTACTACGAGCGCCGGGGCCTGCTGTCGGAACCGGAGCGGACGCCGGGCGGCCACCGCCTCTACCCGCCCGAAGCGCTCACCGTGCTGCGGGTGATCAAGGCGGCGCAGCGGCTCGGGTTCACCCTGGACGAGATCTCCGACCTGCTCGACGTGCGCCGCCGGCGGCTCGGCTCCCGCCGCGAGCCCGGGTTGCGGGACCGGGTGACGGTCAAGCTCGCCGAGGTGGAGGCCAGGATCACCGACCTGGAGGTGATCCGCGAGACGCTGCGCACCGCCCTGGACTTCGGCTGCGACGACCTGGTCGCGTGCGCGCACGCCCCGTCCTGCCCGATCCCGTTCGCGGATCCGGCCGTCGACGCCGGTTGCGGGTCCTGCTGACCTACTTTGAGCGGTTGTGGCACACCGGACCTGTGCTCCATGGAGGGCGTTTGAGCGCCTGAATGAGTGGAAAGGGCCGGCTCGGAGAGTTAGTGGGCGCGCGATCACCGGTCACGAACCGGTGGGAGAACCGCGACAACTGATGAAACCGCGCCCGGGGCCGGGACATGGCGGTGCGGCGGCGTGTCTGATGGAGGGCATTGGATTTTCGCCGCAGCCGCCGCAGAGGGGAACGTCGTCGTGAACGCCCAGACGCACGACCGAGAGGCCGTGCCGAGCTGTCCCTTTCGTCACGACGAGGCCCTGGAACCGGACCCCTTCCTGACCCGGATGCGGACCGAGTCGCCGGTCGCCAGGGTCCGCCTGCCCTACGGCGAGGGCGACGCGTGGCTGGTGACGCGCCACGACGACGTCCGCGCGGTCACCTCGGACCGGCGGTTCAGCCGGGCCGCGCTGGTCGACCGCGACTTCCCCCGCATCACCCCGGCCCCCATCGCCCAGCGCGAGGCGATCAACCTGATGGACCCGCCCGCCCTCAACCGGGTCCGCCGGCTGGTCCTCAAGGCGTTCTCCACATCCCAGGTCGAAGCGCTGCGGCCGTGGGTGCGGCGGACCGTGGACGCCCTGCTGGACACCATGGTCGAGCACGGCCCGCCGGCGGACGTGGTCGAGCACCTCGCGGACCGGCTGCCCCTGATGACGATCTGCGAGCTGCTGGAGATCCCCGAGCCGGACCGGCCCGCGCTGCGGCGGTGGGCGACCGCGATGATGGCGATGAGCCCCGCCGACCGCGACGCCGCCGCGGCGGCCAGGACCGGGATGCGCGCCTACTTCGACCGGCTCACCGCCGCCCGCCGCCGCGACCCCGGCGACGACCTGGTCAGCGCCCTGGCCACGGCCCGCGCGAGCGACGAGGTGCTGACCGACGCGGAGCTGTCCGTGCTGGTCATGCTCCTGGTCGTCACGGGCCACGACACCACCACCTACGAGATCGGGAACATCACGTACACGCTGCTCACGCACCCCGAGCACCTGGAACGGCTGCGGTCCGGGCCCGAGTCGCTGCCCCGCGCCATCGAGGAGCTGCTGCGGTTCATCCCGTTCCGCCAGGGCGTCGGCATCCCGCGCGTCGCGCTGGAGGACGTCGAGGTCGGCGGCGTGACGATCAAGGCCGGCGACGCGGTCCACGTGTCGTACCTGACCGCCAACCGCGACGGGTCCGCCTACGAGCGGCCCGACGAGATCGACTTCGACCGCGAGGACCCCGCCCCGCACCTGGCGTTCGGCCACGGCAGCCACCACTGCCTGGGCTCGCACCTGGCCCGCATGGTCCTCCAAGAGGCCATCGGCGGGCTGCTGGACCGGTTCCCCACCCTGCGGCTGGCCGTGCCGGCGCGGGACGTGCGGTGGAACACCGTCTCGATCTGGCGGTACCCGCTCGTGCTGCCCGTCGCCTGGTGAGGGCCGGGTCGTGGCCACCCTCTGCCGGCCCGCCGTCGCGGTGCCCGAGCACCTCATCACCCGCGAGCAGACCCTGGAACTGGCCAGGACCCTGCACCGCGACCACCCGCAACTCGACCTCGCGTTGCGGCTCATCGGCAACACCGGCGTGCAGACCAGGCACATCCTCCAGCCGATCGAGGACACCCTCAGGCACCCCGGCTTCGCCGTGCGCAACGCCCTCTACGAGAAGGAGGCCAAGTCCAGGGTGCCGGAGGTGGTGCGGCGGGCGCTCGACCACGCCGACCTGCCCGCGACCGAGATCGACCTGATCGTGTACGTCTCGTGCACCGGGTTCACGATGCCCTCGCTGACGGCCTGGCTGATCAACACGATGGGGTTCCGGTCGTCCACCCGGCAACTCCCGATCGCGCAGCTCGGGTGTGCCGCGGGCGGTGCGGCGATCAACCGCGCGCACGACTTCTGCACCGCCTACCCCCGGTCCAACGTGCTGATCGTGGCCTGCGAGTTCTGCTCGCTGCTGTACCAGCCGACCGACCTCGGCGTCGGCAACCTGCTGTCCAACGGCCTGTTCGGCGACGCGCTGGCCGCGGCCGTGATGCGGGGCGAGGGCGGCGAGGGCGTGCGGGTCGAGCGGAACAGCTCGCGCCTGGTGCCCGACACCGAGGACTGGATCGCCTACGAGGTCCGCGAGACCGGGTTCCACTTCCTGCTGGACAAGCGGGTGCCCGGCACGATGTCGATGCTCGCGCCCGCCATGCGCGACATGGCCGACCCGCACGGCTGGGACATCGCGGGCCTCGACTTCTACATCGTGCACGCGGGCGGGCCGCGGATCCTGGACGACCTCGGCAAGCACCTGCGGCTGCCGCCGGAGACGTTCCGGTACAGCAGGATGACCCTCGCCGAACGCGGCAACGTGGCCAGCGTCGTCATCTTCGACGCCCTGGACCGGCTCTTCGCCGACGGCGGGGCCGGGCACGGCGCGCGCGGGATCATCGCCGGCTTCGGCCCCGGCATCACCGCGGAGATCGCGCTCGGCACCTGGACCGCGTCGAACCTGGCGGAGGCGACGTGATCGCGTGTGGGAGGCTGCCGGCATGCGTTGCGGGATCGTGCTGCCGTTCTTCGACGCGCCAGAGGTGGCGTCGTGCGCGGCGTTGGCCGAGGAGTGCGGCTGGGACGGCGTGTTCCTGGCCGAGGCGGTGTGGGGCGTCGACGCCTGGGTGGCGCTGACCGCGGCGGCGATGTGCACGTCGTCGGTGCGGCTGGGCACGA
This sequence comes from Actinosynnema sp. NPDC037264, assembly GCF_055603705.1. NCBI lineage: Bacteria > Bacillati > Actinomycetota > Actinomycetes > Pseudonocardiales > Pseudonocardiaceae > Actinosynnema > Actinosynnema sp. NPDC037264. Next base: position 335,048 of record NZ_JBVJVK010000002.1, read on the forward strand.
TGCTGACGCCGTTGCCCCGGCTCAAGCCGTGGGACGTGGCGTCCAAGGCGGCGACGCTGGACCGGCTGTCCGGTGGACGCGTGCAGCTGTCGGTCGGGCTGGGCGCGCTGCACCCCGGGTGGACGGCGTTCGAGCGCGACACCGGTCGGGCGGAACGGGCGTTGCTGCTGGAGGAAGGTCTCGCGGTGTACGACGGGCTGATGCGCGGGCAGCCGTTCTCGTTCCGCGGGCAGCGCTACGACGTGCGGGAGACCGACTTCTTCCCTCCTCCGCCGCCCGTGCAGCGGCCGCGGGTGCCGGTGTGGGTGGTGGGCGCTTACGACCGTCCCGTGTCGATGAGGCGTGCCGTGGCGTGGGACGGGTTGTTGCCGAACCTGATCGACGGTGGCGAGGCGCGTGGCCCGGCGAACCCGGCGGAGCTGGCGGCCGTGGTGGCGCAGGCGCGGGAGCTGCGCACCTCCCTCGGGCTGCCGTGGGAAGGGTTCGACGTGATCGCCGAGGGCGTGGCGACCAGCGTGGGCGAGTGGGCCGACGCGGGCGCGACCTGGTGGGTCGAGTCGAACTGGGAGACCACGGTCGACGCCGTGCGCGACCGGATCGCCGCCGGGCCGCCGTCGTCCTAGAGCGCGGCGAGGACCTGGTCCGCCAGCTGCTCAGGGGTGTGCCGGTCGCCTCGGAGGACCAACGTGTCCGCGGGCAGGGCGGCCCGTGCGGCGACGCAGCGGTCGACGTTGCGCAGGCGGAAGGCGCGGGCCTGGGCGTCGGCGTCCGGGTTGTGCGGGTCCAGGACCTGGTTGTCGATGCGGCGGCGCAGCTCTTCGGCGGGCACGTCCAGGAACACGTGCCGGAGCGGGACGTCCGCGTCGGCGAGGAGCCCGAAGATCTCCTCCCGGTACGCCGGCTCGACCAGGGTCATGGGCGTGATCAGGTGCCGCCCGTACTCGTGGTGCAGGGTGATCGCGACCTCGGCGGTGAGCTTGCGCCACGCCCGCAGGTCCTGGAAGTCGCCGGTCCCGGACGGGGGAGCCGACACCTGGAGCAGGTAGCCGACGTGCTCCGGGTCGAACGACAGCGCGTCCGGCAGGCGGCGGCGCAGTTCCTCGGCCAGGGTCGTCTTGCCCGCGCCGAACGCGCCGTTGATCCACACGATCATGTTCACCACATTAGGCGACTTCGGGCCCCCGTCGGGACGTGGGTCGGGCCGGGACATACTGACCGGTATGACGACACTCGACCACTGGGGCGGCACGAGCAGGCACGTCGACCTGGACGGTGCTCCGGTGCACTACGTCGACTTCGGCGGCGACGGACCGCCGATGGTGCTCGTGCACGGCCTGGGCGGCTCGCACCTCAACTGGTGCCTGCTCGCACCCCACCTGGTCGACCGGTACCGCGTGCTGGCCGTCGACCTGGCCGGGTTCGGGCTCACCCACCCCGAGGGACGTGCCACGACCGTGCCCGCCAACGCGCGGCTGCTGGAGCGGTTCCTGGCCGAGGTGGTCGGCGAGCCGGCCGTGCTCGTCGGCAACTCGATGGGCGGGATGATCTCGATCCTGCACGCCGCCCGCCGTCCCGCGTCGGTGACGGCGCTGGCGCTGCTGGACCCCGCCGTGCCGCTGGCGTTGGGCGCGAGGTTGGACCCGCAGGTGGCGGCGGCGTTCACGATGTACGCCGTGCCGGGGCTCGGGCAGTGGTTCCTGGCTAAGTCGCGGGCCGGGGTGTCGACGCGACGGCAGGTCAAGCGGGTGCTGAACCTGGTGTGCGCCAACGCGAGGTCGGTGCCGGAGGAGATGGTCCTGGCGTCGATGTCGCTGCTGGAGCAGCGCGCCGAGATCCCGGGGCTGGACGAGGCGTTCCTGACGGCGGCGCGCTCGGTCGTGTGGACCGGCGCCACCAGGCGGCGGTACTACGCGGCGATGAGCCGGGTGCGCGTGCCGGTGTACCTGATGGCGGGCGACAAGGACCGGCTGGTCCCCGTGGCGTCGTCCCGGAAAGCGGCCCGCCGCAACCCGTCGTGGCGCTTCGAGGTCCTGGAGGGGGTCGGCCACGTGCCGCAGCTGGAGGTGCCGGAGCTGGTGGCGTCGCGGATCAAGGACTGGCTGACGAACCCGGGCGGCTGAGGAACTTCGCCCAGGCGTGGCGCGGGAAGGACAACACCGGCCCGGCGGGGTTCTTCGAGTCGCGGACGTCGATCGCGTCGGGCACGAACCTGACCTCGACGCACGCCGGGTTGTCCGCACTGCGGCTCGACTTGAACCAACCACCGCGGTCGATGCGTTCGCTCACTCAAGCTCCTTGCGGATCTGCTCGATCAGACCATGGGATTCGGTCCGGCCGAGGGCATAGCTCAAGGCCTGGTCGTGCGCCAAACTGTACTCGCGCATCCGCATCGGCTGATCAATCAGATCCGTGGACGTGATCGTCTCCTGCCACACCAGCTCGGGCAGCCGGCTGCTGGCGAAGCCGAAGATGTAGAAGCTCGAACCGCCAAGGGCGTTGTAGTAGTCGGCGGAGAAGGGGACGATCCGGACGTCCAGGGTGTCCGGGAGCTGCTCGATCTTGTCGGCCAAGTGGCGGAGTTGTTCGACCATCACCTCGCGCCCGCCGACCTGTTGCCGCAGCGCGGACTCGGTGATGATCGCGGTGAACCGGAGCGGATCCGCCTTGTCGTCCAGGCGTTCCTGCCGCTTCAGGCGCACCTCGACCCGGCGGTTCGCCTCGGCGAGCCGGATGCTCGGCCCGCCTCCGTGCATGACCGCCAGGGCGTACGCCTGGGTCTGCAGCAATCCGCTGATCAGCCCTGCGTTGTAGGCGCGGATGCCCTCGGCGCCGTGCTCGAAGCCGAAGTACCGCAGCACGTCCGAGCTGAACATGGCGGAGTAAGGGCTCCACCAGGCGCGCTTGCCCGCGGCCTCGCGGAGTTCCTGCAGCTCCTCGGTCTCGTCCTGGTCGAAGTCGAGGACGGCGGCGAGTTCGCCCAGCTTGCGCGCGTTGATCTTGACCCGACCGGTTTCGACGCCCGACACGAACGACTGACCAGTGTGGATGGCCTTCGCCGCCGACGCCGCCGTGATGTCCATGAGTTCGCGGCGCTCTCGCAGGCGCAGTCCGAGTTCCCATGCCGCGACCGTGGGTGATGAGGGTGCCATGCCGCCCCAATCGGGTGAAGTCCGTTGCTGATATCAGTAAAAGCAGCCAGAATGGTAGCAGCGGATGTTGACTCGGTGTGGGAGGCGGATATGGGGCGCGCTCAAGTTCACCTGTGGGCGCAGGTGCCGGGTGACGTGTGGATCAACTACGAGGTGGAACCGGGCGGAGGGGCGGTGGTGTTCAAGATCGGTCAGGACGTGGAGCTGTTCATCGATCCGAAGGCGTTGAGCAGGATCAGCGAGGTGGCGGCGGAGGCGGTCGAGTTGGCGGGCGCGGTGGCGGCCGATCACGTCAGCTCGCGGTCGAGGTGACCAGTTCGTCGAAGCCCGCGCGGATGCCGTCGGCGAGCACCTGGACGTCCGGCACGCCGTCGAAGTCCGCGTTGATGCCGAAGGTGATCTGGTCGAGGTAGGAGAAGATGCCGACGCTGACGCGCATCGTGCTGGCGATCGGCACGTACGGGTAGATCTCGGACAGCCGCCTGCCCAGCATGAACAACGGGATGCGGGGGCCGGGGACGTTCGTCGTGACCGTCTGCAACAGCTGCTGCGGGAAGCGCATGGCGGTGCGCGAGCCCAGCGCCAGCAGGGTGGGCGCGGCGAAGTTCGACAGGTTCGTGAGCACGTCCGCGCCGGCTGCCTGGCGGCTGCTCTTGAGGTCGTCCATCTGCTCCCGGATCGACGCCAGGCGCGCCAACGGGTCCGACTCGCTGACGGGGAGGTTCACCAGCACCGCGCTGACCCGGTTGTTCAGCACGCCGCGCTCGGCGGACGACCGCATCGACACCGGCACCATGCTGCGCACCACCTGACCGTCGGCCAGGTCGTCGCGCTTGGCGAGCAGGTCGCGGAAACCGCGCGTCACGGCCGCGAGGATGACGTCGTTCACCGTGCCACCGGTGACCCGGCGGACGGCCTTGATCTCGGCGAGGTCCGCGCGGGCCCACACCCACCGCCGGTGCGGTCCGATCGGCCCGTTCAAGGTCTTCGGGGTGCCGACGGCGAGTCGTCGGGCGGTCGTCGGCAGGCTGCCCAGCACGGCACGGCCGACGTCGAGCACCTCCGAGCCGCTGCGCAACCGCTTGGCCAGCGCCGGGAACTTGGCCAGGTGCGTGACCGGCGTCAACACCGCGTCGCGCACGCCGTCCGCGACGAGGTCCAGGGTCGACGGGCCGGCGGCGGGCCGCCACCGCACCGGCTCGGGCAGGGGCGCGTCCTCGCGCCAGTCCAGCAGCACCTGCATGAGGTCGCTGCCCGCGACGCCGTCGATCAGGCAGTGGTGGACCTTCGAGATGATCGCCCACCGGCCGCCTTCCAGGCCCTCGACCAACCAGACCTCCCACAGCGGCTTGGCCAGGTCGAGGCGTTGCGCGAAGAGCCGTCCGGCGAGGTTGCGGAGCTGGTCGTCCGCGCCCGGCGACGGCACCGCGGTGTGCCGGACGTGGTAGAGGATCTGGAAGTGCTCGTCGTCCACCCACACCGGTCGGCCGACGTGCAGCGGGAGCGCCCGCACCCGTTGCCGGTAGCGCGGCACGGTGTCCAGCTTGGCGGCGAACAACCGCACCACGTCGCCGTACGACGGAGCCGGACCTTCGAACACCAGGACAGACCCGACGTGCATGGGCACGTTCTCGTCCTCGATGAAGAAGAAACCCGCGTCGATCGCGCTCATCCGGTCCATCGCCCGACCGTAGGCCCGCACGGACCCGGCGGTCCAGGACGGCGACCGCGCAAGAATCGAGACTTCCCCGTACTGGCGGAATCAACCGCCAGGAAACATCATGGTTACCTGGGGTTCGCGCTCGACGCGGAGCGGGGGAGGGGCCATGTCAGCACTGCCGCACGTCCCACCGGATCACCCTGACCTGCACGAAGAGCACACCTCCGAGCCGGGGTCGGCGCCGGGCCTGCTCTGGTACCTGACCGAACCGACCCGCACCGCCGTCGCCATCGGCCAGTTCGCGGCCACCCGGTCGTTGTTGCGCGCCGCTCCCAGCGGCGACGGCCACACCGTCCTGGTGCTGCCGGGTCTGGGTGCGACCGACGCCTCGACCGCGACCCTGCGCAAGTTCCTCACTGGCCTGGGCTACGACGTCCACGGCTGGGGTCTCGGCCTGAACATCGGCCCCTCGGTCGGCGTCGTGCGCGGCATGCGCGAGCTGCTGAGTGAACTGGCCGTGAGCGGCAAGGTGAGCATCGTGGGCTGGTCCCTGGGCGGCATCTTCGCCCGCGAACTGGCCCGTGACCATCCCGGCATGGTCCGCCAGGTGATCACGCTGGGCAGTCCGTACGCGATGACCGACCTCCGGCAGACCAGGGTCAACCCGGTGTACCGGCTCCTGGCCCGGTTCTACGTCGCCGGCGCGGACATGCCGCCGCCGGAGCACACCCGGCCGCCCTTCCCGGTGCCGTCCACGTCGGTCTACTCGAAGTCGGACGGCATCGTCGCCTGGCAGACGTGCGTCTGCACCCCCGCGGCCCGCCAGGAGAACGTCGCCGTCAACTCCAGCCACCTCGGTTACGGCTACAACGCCACCGTCCTCTGGCTGATCGCCGACCGCCTCGCCCAACGCCGGAACCGCTGGCGCCCGTTCAGCCCGCCGCCGGGCATGTCCCGGATGTTCCCGGCCGCCTGACCCGAGGCCTCGCACCGCTCTCCGACCGCGGGCTGCGGCGTTCCGAAGGGTTGCCGCGCCCGGCAGGCGCGTCGGGCGCAATGATCACCTGTTTCACCCCTTGTGTCGACCACCGGTTCACCCCAGGGTTCAGCGCGGCCCGTTGGCTCCGACGGGCAACCCTGACGGAGGTGGAGCATGTTCCCTGCACGCAAGTTCGCCGCGTCCCTGTTCGCGGCGGCCACGCTCTCGGTGTTCCTGACGACCCCCGCGCACGCGGCGACCGACGCCGAACTGGCGTTCCACTGGGCGCCGGTGCACTACCAGGACACCGACTCGTCCGACTACGACGCCGACTACCTGTCCACTGTGGACTTCGACGGTAACTGGAGCACGGTGGACAACTGGGAGGCGCAGGACGACTCGTTGGCGCGTCTCACCGGTGCGGCGTACTACTCGGTGGTGGAGACGTCGACGCACTGGTTCCTGGTCTACAGCTTCTACCACCCGCGTGACTGGGAGGACTTCGCCGACCCGTTCGAGCAGTTCACGCACGAGAACGACATGGAGGGCCTGCTGGCGACCGTGCGCAAGGACGGTTCGACGTTCGGCAGGCTCGAAGCGGTGATCACGGTGGCGCACAGCGACTTCTACTCGTACGTGCCGGCCGGCAGCACGTTCACGTCGGGGCGTGAGGGGATCGACGGCACGTTGCGGCTCTCGGGCACCCGGCCGACCACGCGCCAAGAGGCGAAGGGGCACGGGCTGTACGCGTGGAACGGCGCGGAGTTCCCCGGCGGGGACGGTGTGGTGTACGTGCCGAGCGCCACGGGTGAGGTGCCGTCGGGCGGCAACGACCGCTCGGTCGGGTACCGGCTGGTGGACACCTTCGCGGCGGGCGGGTTGTGGGCGCAGCGCAACAGCTCCGCGACGTTCGCGAGCTGGGGCACGTTCCGGGGCGACAACGGCAAGGACAACTCCGCGAACAGCGCGTGGGGCTGGGACGACGGCAACGACGGCAGCGACCTCCAACGGGGCCTGCTGGCCACCGACCCGGCCTACCTGGTCTCCGTCTACTTCGCCAACCGCGGCACCTTCAGCCTGACCTACACCCGCAACTCCTACCGCTGACCGCGCGAGTCGAACCTCCAGGTCCCGCGTGTCTCGGACGTAGGACACGCGGGACCTGGGCGTTCGAGGCGCGCGGCTTGAGGTTCGGTGGTGACGGGGGCGGGCAGGGGTTCGGTGGGCGGGGTGTCGGTGGGCAGGGGTCCGGTGGCTCGGGTGGCGGTCGTGCTCGGCGACCACACCACGGCGCAGGTCACCGTCGGCACGGCGCTCGGCGCGATCGTCGGCGGCACGGTGTTCTGGCTGCTCACGGCAGTGTGAGCGTGGTTACGCCCGGTCACCGCCGTCGAGGACTTACCCTCCGGTGATGACGCTGAGGCTCGACACCGCAGGCCCGGTCGCCACGCTGACCATCGACCGCCCGGCCAAGCGCAACGCCATGAGCTACGCCATGTGGTCGGCGCTGCCCGGCCTGCTGGCCCAGGTCGAGCACGACGACGCCGTGCGCGTGCTGGTCGTCCGCGGCGGCGAGCACTTCTCGGCTGGCGCGGACATCAGCGAGTTCTCCACTCTCCGCAAGGGCGCGGACGGCGCGGCGAGGTACGGCGAGGCCGTGCACAACGGCGAACGCGCCATCGCCACCCTCGGCAAGCCGACCATCGCCGCCATCACGGGCTTCTGCATCGGCGGCGGCTGCGAGATCGCGCTGGCCTGCGACCTGCGCGTGGCGGCGGCGGACGCCCGGTTCGGCATCACGCCCGCCAAGCTCGGCATCGTCTACAACTTCACGTCCACCAAGCAGCTGGTCGACGTGGTCGGCCCGGCCTGGGCCAAGCAGATCCTGTTCGGCGGCGAGATCGTCGACTCGGCCACCGCGCTGCGCATCGGCCTGGTCAACGAGGTCCACCCGGCCGAGGCCCTGGACGCCAGGGTCAAGCAGCTCTCGGAGACCATCGCGGCACGCGCCCAGGTCAGCGTCCGCGGCGCGAAGCAGATCGTCAACCGGATCACCGACGGGCAGCACGACGAGGACGACGCCGTGCGCGCGCTGTACGACGAAGCGGTGCACAGCGAGGAGTACGCGGAGGGCGTGGCGGCCTTCCTGGAGAAGCGGGCGCCGAGGTTCTGAAACGCCGCATGCGGGTACCTCGACCGCATGACCGAACACCCGCTCGAAGGCGACCCGAACGACCCGGACCAGCACATCAACCCCGAACCGCCGCACTCGCCGGGCACGCCTGAGCCGCCCGACCTCGACGTGGACCCGGAGCAGTTCCTCGACGAGGGCGAGCGGCGCGGGCAGGAGGACGAGCCGCCCTCCTGAGAGGGCCCTCCCGGCGGGCGGGAGGGCCCTCCGGGAGGGTCAGTCGTCGTACTTGTTCGTGTCACCGGGCCATTCGCCGGTGAGCTTGTCGTAGCCGGTCGCGCCGCCCCGGTCGATCGCGGCCTTCACCAAGCCGAAGATCGCGCCCTGGACGGACGCGGCCAGGAGCACCTCGCCCCAGCCCCGGTCCTTCTGGGTCGGGGTGGGCGCCTCCTTGGTGCCGGTGATCACTTTCCACACCTGGCCGAACAACGCGCTGGCGGCCAGACCGCCGAGCACGCCGAACAGCATGCCGAGGGGCCGGTACAGGAGCTTGTTCACGTTCACCGCCCCCTCCGCAGGAGCCTCCACAGCACGAGCACGACCGCCGCGACGCCCGCCGCGACCGCCGCCGGGTGCCGGCGAGCCTGCTGCACGCCCTGATCGACGCGGTGCTGCACGGGCGGCGGCAGCGACTCGACCGCCAGCGCGGCCTTCGTGCCGACCTGCTCCGCGACCACCCCGGCCTTGAGGCTGACCTGATCGGCCACCTCGCCGGCCTTCTGGCTCACCTGCCCGGCCACCTCGCTCGCCTTGTGGCCGACCTGCTCCGCCACCTCGCCGGCCTTGTGGCCGACCTGGGAGGCCACGGCGCCCGCCTTCTCGCCGATCACGGCCGCCTTCTCGCCGACGGCCGCACCGGCCGCGCTCGCCGCCGCGCCCGCCTTGCCGACCTGCTCGCCCGCCTTGTCGGTGGCGTGGCCGACCTTGGCGGTGGCCTTGCCCGCCGCCGCCGACACCGCCGCGTTGGCCCGCGTAGCGGTCTCCTTCACCTGTTCCACTCCTTCGTGCGCCTTGTCCTTCACCCGCCCGGGCACGTCGGTCTTGTGCACGAGCGCTTCCACCGTGTCCCCGAGCTCCCGCCGGGTCTGCTCGACGTCGGCGCGCAACTCGTCCGGGTCGGTGGGGCCGTCCTTGCCGCTCATCGGTGTGCCCTCTCGCTCACGGTGGCGATGTCCTGCTTGACACCCGCCATGGCCTCTTCCGGCAGCGGCGGCGTGCCGCGTTCGAGCTGCTTGCGGCCGACCAGCGCGAGCACGCCCGCGACGGCGAGCACGACCACCGCGACGACGAACGCCGCGATCCACGCCGGCATGACGGTCGCCAGCAGCAGCACCAGCCCGGCGATCACCGTCATCAGGCCGAACCAGGCCAGCACGCCCGCGCCGCCGAGCAGCCCGGCGCCCGTGCCGACGCGCTTGCCCTTCGTGCGCATCTCGGACACGGCCAACCGGATCTCGTCCCTGGCCAGCCTGCTCACCTGCTCGGACAGCCTGTTCACCAGTTCCGCGGTGGACGGTTCCCGCGCGGCGGCACCCGCCGTAACCCGATCGGTGCCCGCGTCAGCCGCGCGGGTGGCGGCGACGTGACTCATGGCCGTCTCCTCTCTCCACTCGCCCTCCGACTACCCGGAAACGCGTGGGTGTACGCACCGTGTTCGGGGGAAACCCGTCGCCCATGTCGCACGCACCGGAGGCGCCCACCCAGCTGCCGAAGCGCTCGTGGTGGGCCGTGTTGAAGCGGACGGTCAAGGAGTTCGACGACGACAACCTCACCGATTGGGCCGCCGCCCTCACCTACTACGCGGTGCTGTCGCTGTTCCCCGGCCTGCTGCTGCTGACCGCGCTGCTGGGCCTGCTCGGCCCGGACGCGACGCAGTCCATTGTGGACAGCCTGGACGCGCTGGGGCCGGGCGAGGCCAAGGACACCGTCGCGGGCGCGCTGGAGAACCTGCGGAAGTCACAGGCCAGCGGCGTGCTGGCGATCGTCGGCCTGGTGACGGCGCTCTGGTCGGCCTCCGGCTACGTGGGCGCGTTCATGCGCGCGTCGAACTCGATCTACGACGTCGAGGAGGGCAGGCCGTTCTGGAAGGTCATCCCGCTGCGGCTGGGCCTGACCGTCGGCGTGGTGGTGCTGCTGGCGCTCACGGCGCTCGGCGTGACGCTCACCGGTGGCGTGGCCGAGTGGCTGGGCGAGGTGCTCGGGCTCGGCTCGACGTTCGTCACCGTGTGGGACATCGCGAAGTGGCCGGTGCTGTTCGTGCTCGCGAGCCTGGCCATCGGCCTGCTGTTCTGGGCCTCGCCGAACGTGCGGCAGCCCAGCTTCCTGTGGATCACGCCCGGCGGCCTGCTGACCGTGGTGGTGTGGGTCGCGGCCTCGCTCGGCTTCGCGTTCTACGTGGCGAACTTCGGTTCCTACAACAAGACCTACGGCTCGCTGGCCGGTGTGATCATCTTCCTGGTCTGGCTGTGGATCTCGAACCTCGCCCTGCTGCTCGGCGCCGAGCTGGACGCGGAGCTGGAGCGGGGCAGGCGGATGGAGGCCGGACAGCCCGCGGGGCGGGACCCGGTGGCCCCGCCCCGCGACACGGCTGCGATGGACTGAGCCGCCGGCGACCTACCCGCGTGGGCTCAGGCCTGCTGCTCGGTGACCTGCTTGCGCACTTCTTCCATGTCGACCTTGCGCGCCTGCTCGATGAGGTCCTCGAGCGCCGCCTCGGGCAGCGCGCCCGGCTGCGCGTACAGCACGACGCCGTCGCGCACGATCATCAAGGTCGGGATCGACCGGATCTGGAACGCCGCGGCGAGCTGCTGCTGCGCCTCGGTGTCGACCTTGCCGAACACGATGTCGGTGTGCTTCTTGGCGGACTTCTCGTAGGTCGGGGCGAACTGGACGCACGGCCCGCACCAGCCCGCCCAGAAATCGACCAGGACCATCTCGGAGCCGCCGACAACCTCGTCGAAGTTCTCCGCGGTCAGCTCCACGGTGGCCATAGGTCCTCCTTGCTGTGGACACGGGGGTCGCCCCCCTTGTACCCGGAGCAACGATGACCACTCCCCGACAATTCCCTTCAACAAGCAGTGGACGCCTTCAACAGAACGTTGTAGCTTTCGGTTCACCCGAATGCAGGAGGTGCCCGTGCGCAGGACCGCAGCCCTCGCCCTGTCCCTGTTCGCGCTGGTGGCGTGCGGTTCGCCCGCCGAGGACCCGCCGGCCGGGGCCGGCGACGACCTGCCGTCGTCCTCGGCGATCGTCGACGCGGTCACCAAGGACGACGCCCTGGCCGCGACCCTGCCGGCCGCCATCGCCCGATCGGGCAAGCTGCGCGTCGGCTCGAACATCCAGAACCCGCCGAACAACTTCTACGCCGCCGACGGCAAGACCCCGGTCGGCTCGGAGGTCGACCTGGCCAAGGCGCTCGGCGCCAAGCTCGGGCTGACCGTCGAGCACCAGGACATGGCGTTCGGCTCGCTCATCACGAGCCTGCAGGCGGGCCGGATCGACGTGACCATGGCCGCGATGAACGACACCCCGGAGCGGCAGCAGGCGATCGACTTCGTCGACTACTTCACCTCCGGCATCACGATCATGGTGCAGAAGGGCAACCCGGCGGGCATCAAGAGCCCCGACGACCTGTGCGGCAAGTCCGTCGCGGTCAACCTCGGCTCCAGCCAGGAGACCTACGCGAAGGAGTTCCAGTGCCTGTCCGGCGAACCCATCGGGGTGACCGCCACCGACAGCGACACGCAGAACCAGAACCAGCTGCGCACCGGCCGCGTCGCCGCCATCCTCAACGACCTGCCGACCGCCGTGTACGTGGCCAAGACCGCGGGTGACGGCGAGTTCTTCGAGGTCGTGGACCTGGCCCCGATCAACGGCGGCCCGTACGGCATCGGCGTCAACAAGAACACCCCCGAGCTGACCGGGGCGTTGCGGAAGGCGTTGCAGGCGCTGATCGACGACGGCACCTACGGCAAGATCCTCGAAGCCTGGGACGTCGAGCAGGGCGCCGTCACGAAGGCGACCGTCAATGGCAAGTGACACCGACGAGCTGGTCGTCGTCCCGCTGCGGCACTGGGGGCGGTGGGTCGTCGGCGCGGCGATCCTGGCCGTGCTCGGCGCGCTGGTCTGGGCGCTGGCCGGCGCGAAGATCGACTACGCCGCGGTGCCGGGGTTCTTCACCCACGACATCATGCTGCGCGGCCTGGTCAACACGGTCGTGCTGGCGCTGGCCGCGCAGGCGGGCGCGATCGTGCTCGGCGTGCTGATCGCGCTGCTGCGCCGCTCGGCCAACCCGGTCGCCCGCTGGTTCGCCGCCGGGTACGTGTGGCTGTTCCGCGGCCTGCCGGTGCTGCTGCAGATCCTGCTGTGGTTCAACCTGGCGCTGGTGTTCGAGAACATCTCCATCCCGGGGGTGTTCGAGGAGAAGACCAACGTCCTGGTGACCGCGTTCGTGGCCGCGCTGCTCGGGCTGGGCCTCAACGAGAGCGCCTACATGGCCGAGATCGTGCGGGCCGGGCTGAACAGCGTGGACCACGGCCAGGTCGAGGCGGCCAAGGCGATCGGCATGACGCCCGCGACCACGTTGCGGCGCGTCGTGCTGCCGCAGGCCATGCGGGTGATCATCCCGCCGACCGGCAACAACTTCATCAACATGCTCAAGGGCACGTCCATGGCGTCGGTCATCGGGTTCCTGGAGCTGATCCACGCCGCCAACAACATCGCCTCGCGCAACCTCCAGATCATGGAGACGCTGCTGGCCGCCGCCGCGTGGTACATGGTCGTGGTCAGCGTGGCGAGCGTCGGGCAGCACTTCCTGGAGCGCTACTACGGCAAGGGGGTGGCCCGGTGACCCTCGTGCGGGCGGTGGGCGTGCGCAAGTCGTTCGGGTCCACCGAGGTGTTGCGCGGGATCGACCTGTCCGTGGCCGCGGGGCAGGTGGTGTGCCTGCTCGGGCCGTCGGGTGCGGGCAAGTCGACGTTCCTGCGCTGCGTGAACCACCTGGAGACGATCGACGCCGGCCGGATCTGGGTGGACGGCGAGCCGGTCGGGTTCACCGCGCGCGGCGGGAAGCTGTTCGAGCTGCGCGAGCGGGAGGTGGCGCGGCAGCGGCGCGGTGTCGGCATGGTGTTCCAGCGGTTCAACCTGTTCCCGCACCGCACGGCGGTGGAGAACGTCGCCGAGGGCCCGGTGCACGTGCTGCGGACGCCACGCAAGGCGGCCGTGGACGAGGCGCGGGCGTTGCTGGACCGGGTGGGGCTGGCCGACAAGGCCGACTCCTACCCGCACCAGCTGTCCGGCGGCCAGCAGCAACGGGTGGCGATCGCGCGGGCGCTGGCCATGCGGCCCAAGCTCATGCTGTTCGACGAGCCGACGTCCGCGCTGGACCCGGAGCTGGTCGGCGAGGTGCTGGACGTGATGGCCGACCTCGCCCGCGACGGCATGACCATGATCGTGGTCACGCACGAGATCGGGTTCGCCCGGCAGGTCGCCGACTCGGTGGTGTTCATGGTGGACGGCGCGGTGGTCGAGACCGGGCCGCCGGGTCAGGTGCTGGACAATCCGCGACAGCAACGCACGCAGCAGTTCCTCGCGAAGGTGCTCTAGGTGGTCATGCGCATCCCGTCGTCCTACCTCGTCCAGTTCCACGAGCCGGAGGGGTACCTGGACTTCGCCCGCTTCGGGCCGCCGTCGTTCGCCGTGGTGGACGCCTCCACGCGGCTGGTGGAGGCCTCGGTGTCGGCCGGGCCGTCCACGGTGGACGACCTGATGCGCCAGGAGCTGCGCGCGAAGGCCGCGGTGGCCCGGCTGTGCCGCGGCGACACCGACCACGTGACGCTGCTGCCGAACACGAGCACCGGCCTGTTCCAGACCGCGCTGGGGGTGACCGGCGAGGTGCTGGTGTCGTCGGGGGAGTTCCCGGCGAACACCTACCCGTGGGCGCGGTCGCCGTCGGTCGACGTGTCGTGGCTGCCGCCCGGCCCGGTGACGGCCGACGTGGTGCGGGAGGCGTTGACGCCCCGCACGACCGCCGTGTCCGTGAGCGCGGTGGACTTCCGCACCGGCTACCGGGCCGACTTGGCGGCGCTGCGCGAGGTGGTCGGCGATCGGCTGCTGGTCGTGGACGGCATCCAGGGCTTCGGGGTGGTCGACGAGCCGTGGGAAGTGGCCGACGTGCTGGTGGTCGGCGGGCAGAAGTGGCTGCGGGCGGGCTGGTCGACGGGGTTCATGACGCTGTCGGACCGGGCGCTGGGCAGGCTCGACCCGGTGCTGTCGGGCTGGACGGGCGCCGAGGACCCCGGGTTGTTCGACAACGGCATCCACCCGGTCGGCGAGGGGGCCGCGGGCTGGTCGATCACCAACCTGAGCCCGATCGCCTCGGGTGCGCTGGCGGCGGCGTTGGAGCTGGTCGAGGTGGCCGGGGTCGAGGCCATCCACGCGAGGATCGTTGAACGATCCGGCGAACTGGCCGAGGCGATCCGCGCGGCCGGCGGGGAGGTCGTGTCCGCGCCGGACCGCCGGGCGGGCATCCTCGCGTTCACGCTGCCCGAGCACGCGCCGTCGGTGATCGGCGCGGCGCTGGCGGACGCGGGCGTGGCGGCGACCGTGCGGCCGGAGCACGTCCGCCTGTCGCCGCACGCCTCCACGACGGCCGACACCGTCGCCCGCTTCGCCACCGCGTTGAAGGAGATCCGCAAGCCGGTCGTCGTCGAAGTGCCCGCGCCCGCTCCGGCGGTGACCTCCGAGGTGCTCACCGCGCTGATCCCGACGGTGAACAGCCTGGCCACCGCGTTGGGACCGGGCACCGAGGTCGTGCTGCACGACCTCGGCGCCCTGCCCAACTCGATCATCGCCATCGCGGGCGAGCTGACCGGCCGCAAGGTCGGCGGCCCGATGACCGACCTGCTGCTCGGCCTCGTCCGCCGCGGCACGACGCAGGACCTCGCCGGCTACGAGACCTACGCGCCGGACGGGCGGGTGATCCACTCGTCCACCGTGTTCCTGCGCGACGCCGACGGCGTGGCGGTCGGCTGCCTGTGCGTGAACAGCGACCCGGGTCCGAACCGGCGCCCGGAGCAGGCGGTGTCGGGTGCACCGGCGGTGGAGGCCTTCCCGGGTGACGTCGACACCCTCCAACGCCTCCTGGTCGAACGCGCCGTGACCGCCGTCGGCGTGCCCGTGGAGCTGATGAAGAAGTCGCACAAGTCCCAGGTGGTGCGGGTGCTCGACGAGGCGGGCCTCTTCCTGATCCGCGACTCGATCGACTACCTGGCCGGCGTGCTGGGCGTGACCCGGTACACGATCTACAACTACCTCAACGAGGTCAGGGGCTGACTGCCCTCGTGCACGGCCGCGTGGGCGGCGTCCCGCGCGGCGTTGGCGTCGTCGTCGGTCAGGGTGCGGGTCGGGTGGCGCAGGACCAGGCGCAGCAGCACGTTCTTCTGGTCCGGTCGCGCGCCCAGCCTCGCCACGGCCGCCGGCGGCAGGTCGGACACCGGGGTCTCGCCGACCACGGTGACCTCCTCCACCAGGTCGCCGACGGCGGCGCGCACGACGTCGCCGATCGTCTCGCCATCGGCGTCCGCGCCGACCGCGACGGAGATGTCCCGCATGACCGGCGGGTGCCTGGACACCGGCCGGTAGGGCGTGAGGTCCAGCATCTGGGCGGCCACGCGCGGGTCGTCCGAGGACAGCAGCCGGATGTCCGGGACGCCCTTGCGCAGCATCAGCAGCCGGTCGAGGCCGACGCCCAGCGCCAGGCCGTGCACGTCGTCGGGCAGCCACGCCCGGCGCAGGACGTGCCGGGCCGCCAGGCCGCACTCGGCGACCTCCAGCCACTCGCCGTCCACCAGCACGTCCACCTGCCGTCCCGCCGTGGTGTACGGGTGGGTCGCGGGCGTCGTCCGGTACCGCAGACCGGGCACGGCGGTGGTGATCACGGCGTCGATCAACTCGTCCAGGTCGGCCCGGTGGTGGGAGATCCGCCACAGGTCGAGCTGGTGCGGCGTGCCCGAGTGCACCCGGTCGACCGCGTCGCGGCGGTACACCATCCCCACGCACGCCAGCAGCACGTCGTCCCAGCCGTCCTGCGTGCCGAGCAGCCGCAACGCGGGCGGCACCATGGCCGTGGTGTGGCTGCGCAGCATGCGGTTCTCGCCGGTGTAGCGCGTGTAGCGGGCGTCGCGGGTGACGGCGTCGGGCGGGTAGCCCAGCGCGGTGTAGTTGTCGTCGACCGACACCTCCGGGTGGTCGCGCAGCACGCGCGGCTCACCCGGCAGGGCGGCGAGGACGTCGTCGACCAGCAGTTGCATGGCGTGCGGCCCGTAGGTGGGGTCGCTGAGGTCGCTGAGGTCGCGAGGCACGGCGGGTGGTCCCTTCGGAGGTGGTGGACGTCGGCTGGAGGGGGAATCCCCCGAGCCGGTCCGCCACCGGGACCGCGTGAACTAGCGCACGCCGCAGGCCCCAGCGGCCGGGTCTCCCGGCCGGGGGCGGCTAAATCGGCGCGTCACGTTTTCCACGATAGCCCGCGCGTGCCGCATGATGCACGCATGTTGTCGAGCAAGGGCGAGGACTTCCGCGCGTTCTGGACCGAGCGCCACCTGTGCACGCTGACCACGATCCGCCCCGACGGCACGCCGCACGTGGTGCCGGTCGGCGTCACGCTGGACGTGGAGACGGCCACCGCCAGGGTGATCACCTCGG
Organism: Actinosynnema sp. NPDC037264; assembly: GCF_055603705.1. Lineage (NCBI taxonomy): Bacteria > Bacillati > Actinomycetota > Actinomycetes > Pseudonocardiales > Pseudonocardiaceae > Actinosynnema > Actinosynnema sp. NPDC037264. The sequence continues at coordinate 351,727 of NZ_JBVJVK010000002.1, forward strand.
GTGACTCGCACAAGGCGCGGCGGATCCTGGCCGCCGGCGGCGCTCCCGTGGCGGTGTGCCAAGTGGACGGACGTCGGTGGTCGACGCTGGAGGGGCACGCGGTCGTCCGCCGCGAGCCGGAGGTGGTCAGGGACGCCGAGCGGCGCTACGCCGACCGCTACCGCACGCCCCGGCCCAACCCGCGGCGCGTGGTGATCGAGATCGCCGTCACCCGCGTGCTGGGGACGGTGTGAGCGTCACGGTCGTCGGCATCGGCGCCGACGGCTGGGCCGGGCTGCCGGACGCGTCGCGGCACGAGATCGCGTCGTGCGAGGTGCTGATGGGCAGCGCCCGGCAGCTCGACCTGGTGCCGGGGGAGTTCGAGCGGGTGCCGTGGCCGTCGCCGTTGCTGCCCGCGCTGCCGGGGCTGCTGGCCCGGCACGCCGGACGGCGGATCGGCGTGCTGGCCAGCGGCGACCCGATGTTCCACGGCATCGGCGCCACCGTGGTGCGGCTGCTGGGCGCCGAACGGGTCCGCGTCGTGCCGCACCCGTCGTCGGTGTCGCTGGCGTGCGCGCGCCTGGGGTGGGCGTTGCACGACGTGGCCGTGGTGAGCCTGGTCGGCAAGCCCGCCGCGCTCGTCGTGCCGCACCTGCACCCCGGACGGCGCGTGCTCGTGCTCGGCGGGAACCCGCGCGAGGTCGCGGCCCTGGCCCCGGACGCGCGGCTGACCGTGCTGGAGCAGCTGGGCGGGCCGGGGGAGCGGGTGCACCACTCGCTCGACGACGCCGACCCGTTGCACGTGCTCGCGGTCGAGTGCGGCGCGGACGGCGCGTCGCTGACGCCGGGCCGGCCGGACGAGGAGTACGAGCACGACGGGCAGTTGACCAAGCGCGAGGTGCGGGCGGTGACGCTGGCGCTGCTCGCGCCGCGCCCCGGCGAGCTGCTGTGGGACGTGGGCGCGGGTGCGGGCAGCATCGCCGTCGAGTGGTGCCGGACCCACCCGGGCTGCCGGGCCATCGCGGTGGAGCGGCACCCCGAGCGGGCCGCGCGCATCACCCGCAACGCGGCCAAGTGGGGCGTGCCGGGCATCGAGGTCGTCGTCGGCTCGTCGCCGGGCGCGCTCGACCTGGAGGCGCCTGACGCGGTGTTCATCGGCGGCGGCCTCACCGCCGAGGGCGTGGTCGAGCGCTGCTGGGACGCGGTCAAGCCCGGCGGGCGGCTGGTGGCCAACGCCGTGACGCTGGAGTCGGAGGCAGTGCTGACCCGGTGGCACGGCAGGCTGGGCGGCGACCTGAGCCGGATCGAGGTGAGCCGGGCGACCGCCATCGGCGGCTTCACCGGCTGGCGCCCGCAGATGCCCGTGACCACGTGGCTAGTGACCAAGGAGCGTTCGTGACCGTCCACTTCATCGGCGCCGGGCCCGGCGCGGCCGACCTGCTCACCCTGCGCGCGGCGCGGCTCATCGCCGAGTCGCCGGTCTGCCTGTACGCGGGCGCGCTGGTGCCGGCCGAGGTGCTGGAGCACTGCCCGCCCGGCGCGCGCCTGGTCGACACCGCGAACCTGGACCTCGACGAGATCACGACCGAGCTCGCCGCCGCGCACGCCGCCGACCAGGACGTGGCCCGCCTGCACTCCGGCGACCCGTCGGTGTTCAGCGCGATGGCCGAGCAGATGCGCCGGCTGGACGCCCTGGGCATCGCCTACGACGTGACGCCGGGCGTGCCCGCCTTCGCCGCAGCCGCCGCGTCGCTGAACCGCGAGCTGACCGTGCCGGGCGTCGGGCAGACGGTGATCCTGACCCGCACCGCGGCCCGCGCCACCGCGATGCCGCCGGGGGAGGACCTGCTGACGCTCGGCCGCCCCGGCGCCACGATCGTGCTGCACCTGGCCGTGCAGCGGATCCTGGAGGTGGTCGCCGATTTGCTGCCGAACTACGGCGCGGACTGCCCGGTCGCCGTCGTCGCCCGTGCCAGCCGCGACGACGAGCTGGTGTTGCGCGGCACCCTGGCCGACATCGCCGACCAGGTGCGCGCGGCGGGCGTGAAGCGCACCGCCGTCATCGTCGTGGGCCGGGTGCTGACCGCCGAGGGCTTCCCGGACAGCCACCTCTACTCGACCACCCGCAGCCGGTCGTGACGGGGTCAGGCCCGGCCGACGACGGCGCCCGCGCGGTCGATCACGATCACGTCCACGGTGACCGGGGCGCCGCGCAGCACGTCGTCCGCCGTCGCCTTGGCGCGTTCGGCCACCAGGTCGCCCAGCGGCACCCCCGCCGCCTGGCACACCTGCAACGCGCCGAGCGCCGTGTTCGCTTCGAGGACGGCCGAGGCGAGCGCCGGGTCGGCCACGAGCGACGCCAGGAAGCCCAGGTTCACCTGCGACCGCCCCGAGTGCAGGTCCAGGTGCCCGTCCGCCAGCTTGGACAGCTTCCCGATCCCGCCCGCCACGGTCAGCCGGCGCACGGGGTGGCGGCGCAGGTACTTCAGCACCGCGCCGGCGAAGTCGCCCATGTCCAGCAACGCGTCCTCCGGCAGCCCGTGCAGCGCCGCCGCGACCTTCTCCGACGTGCTCCCGGTGCACCCGGCCACGTGCTCGTAGCCCTGCGCCCGCGCCACGTCGATGCCCCGCCGGATGCTGTCGATCCACGCCGAGCACGAGTACGGCACCACGATCCCCGTCGTGCCCAGGATCGACAGCCCGCCCAGGATCCCCAGCCGCGGGTTCCAGGTCTTGCGCGCCAACTCCTCGCCGTGCTCGACCGAGATCGACACGACCACGTCGCCGCTGCCGCCGTGCTCGGCCGCGACCCGCGCGACGTGCTCGCGCATCAGCTGCCGCGGCACGGGGTTGATCGCCGGCTCGCCGACCGCCAGCGGCAGGCCGGGCTTGGTCACCGTGCCGACACCGGGCCCCGCCTCGAACACCACGCCGCTGCCCGGCGCGCCGTGCCGGACGGTGGACCCGACCAGCGCGAGGTGCGTGACGTCCGGGTCGTCGCCCGCGTCCTTCACGATCGCGGCGAACGCCCGGCCCTCGCCCAACTCCTCGCGGGCCAGCGCGAACGACGGCGTCTGACCCTTCGGCAGCACGATCCCGACCGGGTCGGGGAACTCGCCGGTGAGCAACGCCGTGTACGCCGCCGTGGTCGCGGCGGTGGCGCAGGCGCCGGTGGTCCAGCCGAAGCGCAGGTTCGTGCTCACGACGACAGGATGCAACAGCCGTGAGGACCGTGCTGGTGCTGGGTGGCACGGGCGAGGCCCGCGCGCTGGCCGCCGCGCTCACCGGCGTCCGCGTGATCTCGTCGCTGGCCGGCCGGGTGGCCGACCCGAAGCTGCCCGCCGGCGAGGTCCGGATCGGCGGCTTCGGCGGCGTGGACGGGCTCGTGGCCTACCTGCGGGCCGAACGCGTGGACGCCGTCGTCGACGCCACGCACCCGTTCGCCGACCGCATCACCGCCAACGCCCTCGCCGCCACCACCGCGACCGGCACGCCGTTCCTCGTGCTGCGCCGCCCCGGCTGGCCGCCGGAGGACGACTGGCATTACGTGGACAGCGTCGCCGAAGCCGCCGCGCTCGTCGCCGGCCGCCGCGCGTTCATCACCACCGGCCGCCAGGAGCTGGCCGCGTTCACCAGCGGTGTCGCGCGCACCGTCGACCCGCCCGACCCGCCGAACCCGCACGTGCACCTCGTGCTGGACCGCGGACCGTACACAGTGGACGGTGAACTGGCGCTCCTGCGCGAGCACCGGATCGAAGTCCTGGTCACCAAGGACAGCGGCGGTCCGATGACGGCGGCCAAGCTGACCGCGGCCCGTCACCTCGGCATCCCCGTCGTCGTCGTGCGCCGACCACCGCCGCCACCGGCGCCGCTGGTGGAGACGGTGGCCGAGGCCGTCGACTGGCTCACCCGGGGTAGCGGCGCGGCGTGAACACCGTGCCGCGCGCGCTGACCCGCGTCTGCGAGGACCCGACCAGCAACAGGCACCGCATGTCCACGGTGGACGCGTCCAGGTCCGCCAACCGCACCACCCGCACGGACTCCTCCGGCCCGCCGACGTCGCGCCCGACGACCACCGGCGTGTCGGGGGAGCGGTGCCGCAGCAGCGCGTCCCGCGCCTTGTCCACCTGCCACGTGCGGCTGCGCGAGGCCGGGTTGTAGATCGCCAGCACGAGGTCGGCCCTCGCCGCCGCCTCCAGCCGCTCCTCGATCACGTCCCACGGCTTGAGCCGGTCGGACAACGACACCACGCAGTAGTCGTGCCCCAGCGGCGCGCCGACCCGGCTCGCCACCGCGTGCGCCGCGGTCAACCCCGGCAGCACCGTCACCGGCACGTCCGCGAACTGCTCCTCGGTCGCCACCTCCAGCACCGCGCTGGCCATCGCGAACACGCCCGGGTCGCCCGACGACACCACCGCGACCCGCCGCCCGCGCTTGGCCAGGTCCAGCGCGAACGCCGCCCGCTCGGCCTCCACCTTGTTGTCCGACGCGTGCCGCCGCTGCCGCGGGTTCACCGGCACCCGGTTCAGGTAGGTCACGTAGCCGACCAGGTCGTCGGCCTCCGCCAGCGCCCGCCGCGCCTCCGGCGTCAACCACTCCGGCCCGGCCGGGCCGAGCCCGACCACCACCACCCGGCCCTCGGGCGCCGGCCGCGCCGCGGGCTTGCTCGGCAGCAACGCCAACGAGAAGTACGGCACGCCCTCGGCGTCCACTTCGGACAGCGGCGCGGTCCGCTGCGCGCCGGTCGTCGCCCGCTCCACGTACCAGGCCTCGTCCAACCGCCCCGCGCGCGCCAACGCCTCCCGCACCTGCGGGAACGTCCGCCCCAGCTTCATGATCGCGACCGGGTCGCCGCCGGCCAGGTGCTCCACCAGCGCGTCCGCCGACAACGTCCCCGGCAGCACGGTCAGCACCTCGTCCCGCTCCACCAGCGGCCGGCCGATCACCGCCGCGCCCGCGCTCACCGACGTCACGCCGGGCACGACCTCGGCCTCGTACCGGTGCGCCAGCCGCTTGTGCAGGTGCATGTAGGAGCCGTAGAAGAACGGGTCGCCGGCCGCCAGCACCACCACCGTGCGCCCGGCGTCCAGGTGCGCGGCCAACCGCGCCGCGCACTCCTCGTAGAACGCGTCGATCTCGCCCTGGTAGTCGTCGGAGTCCTCGGTCGTGACGGGGTAGACCAGCTGCTCCTCGACCTGCCCCTCCCGCAGGTACGGCGCGGCGATCCGGCGCGCGACGCTGCGCCCGTGCCGCGCGCTGTGGAAGACGACCACGTCCGCCTCGCCGATCAGCCGCGCCGCCTTGACGGTCACCAGCTCCGGGTCGCCCGGACCCACCCCGACCCCGTACAGCTTGCCCGTCATTCTTCCTCGCTCGCGATCGCGTTGAGCGCCGCCGCGGTCATGGCGCTGCCGCCACGCCGACCGCGCACGACCAGGTGCTCCAACCCCAGGTCGTTGTCCGCCAACGCGTCCTTCGACTCGGCCGCGCCGATGAACCCCACCGGCACCCCCAGCACGGCGGCGGGCCGGGGCGCGCCCGCCGCGATCATGTCCAGCAGGTGGAACAACGCGGTCGGCGCGTTGCCGATGGCGACCACCGCGCCGTCCAGCCGGTCGCGCCACAGCTCCAACGCCGCCGCGCTGCGCGTGGTGCCCAGCTCCGCCGCCAGGTCCGGCACGCGCGGGTCGCCCAACGTGCAGACGACCTCGTTGTCCGCGGGCAGCCGCCGCCGCGTCACGCCCGCCGCGACCATCTGCGCGTCGCAGAGGATCGGCGCACCGGCCACCAGCGCGGCCCGCGCGTCGCGCACCACGTGGGGCGAGAAGTCGACGTCCGCGACCAGGTCGACCATCCCGCAGGCGTGGATCATGCGCACCACCACCCGGGACACGTCCGACGGGAACCGCGCCAGGTCTGCCTCGGCGCGGATGGTGGCGAAGGAGCGGCGGTAGATCTCCGCGCCGTCCTTGACGTAGCTGGTCAATTGATCTCCTCGTACCCGTCGCCGGTCGCGACGAACTCCACCACGTCGCCGGCCGGCCTGCCGCACCGGCGTGCGCAGCCCGACCAGTGCACCCGGCCCGGCGTGGACCGGGTGTCGAGCCAGCGGGTCGCGTCGGCGCGCACGTCGGCCAGCGACTTGGCGCAGCCCGGCCGCCCGGTGCACGCGCTGACGCCGTGCCACGGGGAGTCCGGCGAGGTGAACAGGCCGCCGGTGTCGCTCCCGGCCGGCAGCACCACGCTGCGCCACGGCGTGAGCCGGACCGGCACGCCGGCCAGCAGCCGTGCGTCCCAGCGCCCGAACGGCACGCCCGCCACGACCGCGGAACCGTGCGGCCCCGGTGCGACGGGCGTCACATCCGGCTCGATCCGGACGTCACCCGGAACGCCCAACGCCGCCGTGATCTTCCGCACACCGCCGTCCACTTCGGACAGCCGCCACGCGTCGCCGCGGAGCTCGCCGAACAGCCGCGCGGCGGTCACCACGGCCGCGACCGGATCGGCCACGCGCAGCCCTGAATCGTGGCCTGCCAGGAACAACGCGTCGCCGACCAGCCCGACGTCACCTCCCAGGCCGCTGACCGCGCCACCCACCGTGACCAGGAAACGCCCTGGCAGGGACGCCAGCTCCGGCACGGCCAGCAACGCCGCGTCGATCTCGTCGACCAGCGCCTGGTTGTCGTCCAACGGCGCGGCGACGATGTTCCGCATCCGCTCGTGGCTCATCGAGGGCAGCAGGCCGACGTCGCGCAACCGCGCGCCCAGCTCGTGCTCCGCCCCCGGCGCCAAGCCCCTGATCTGCAGGTTCGCCCGCGAGGTCAACTCCAGGACGCCGTCGCCCAGCTCGATCGCGGCGGACCGGAGCACGTCGACCTGCCCGGCCTCCAACGTCCCGCCGGGCACCCGCACGCGCGCCAGCCCGCCGTCGGCGGCCCGGTGCACGTCGACCGCGCCGGGGCAGGCGTCCGGGTGAGTTCGATCCGTGGGCATGGACTGGATGCTAACTGCCGTTAGGGTGACCTCCGAACGGCGAAGCAGCAGGAGGAAGCCGGTGTGAATCCGGCGCGGTCCCGCCACTGTGACCGGGGGAGGCCCCGGGAGTCAGGAACTCCGCTCGCCGTACCCACGACCGGGGCGAGGACCCCCGAGGGATGGAGCCCGCACGTGATCCTGCTGTTGTCGACCTCCGACACGGACCTGCTGTCCGCCCGCGCGAGTGGCGCCGACTACCGCCTGGCCAACCCCGCCCGCACCGCCGTCGACGACCTGCCGGCCCTGGTGGAGGGCGTCGACCTGGTGGTCGTGCGCATCCTCGGCGGACGCCGGATGTGGGAGGAGGGGCTCGACCGGCTGCTCGCCTCGGGCCTGCCGGTCGTCGTGCTGGGCGGTGAGCAGAACCCCGACGCGCCGCTGATGGAGCTGTCGACCGTGCCCGGCGGGGTCTGCGCCGAGGCGCACGCCTACCTGGCGCACGGCGGCGCGGCGAACCTCGCCCAGCTGCACCACTTCCTGTCCGACACGGTGCTGCTCACCGGCCACGGCTTCGCGCCGCCCGCACCGACGCCCACCTGGGGCGTGCTCGAACGGCAGGACGCGGGCGAGGGCCCGACCATCGCCGTCCTGTACTACCGCGCCCACCACGTGGCCGGGAACACGGCGTTCGTGCACGCGCTGTGCGACGCGATCGTGGCCAAGGGCGGCCGTCCGCTGCCGGTCTTCTGCGCCTCGCTGCGCACCGCCGAGCCGGAGCTGCTGGCCGTGCTCGGCCAGGCCGACGCCCTGGTGGTGACCGTGCTCGCGGCCGGCGGCACCAAGCCCGCCTCCGCGTCGGCCGGCGGTGACGACGAGGCGTGGGACGTGGGCGCGCTGGCCGCCCTCGACGTGCCGGTGCTGCAGGCCCTGTGCCTGACCACGAGCCGGGCCGCGTGGGACGGCAACGACGACGGGCTGTCCCCTTTGGACACCGCCACCCAGGTCGCGATCCCGGAGTTCGACGGCCGGATCATCACGGTGCCGTTCTCGTTCAAGGAGGTCGACGAGGACGGCCTCACGGTCTACGTCGCCGACGACGAGCGCGCGGCGCGGGTCGCGGGCATCGCCGTGCGCCACGGCCGGCTGCGCCACGTGCAGCCGGCCGAACGGCGCATCGCGGTGATGCTGTCGGCCTACCCGACCAAGCACTCCCGCATCGGCAACGCGGTCGGCCTGGACACGCCGGCCAGCGTCGTGCGGCTGCTCACCGCCATGGCGGAGCACGGCTACGACATCGGCGACGAGCTGCCGGGCGTGGCCGACCTCGACGGCGACGCGCTGATCCACGCCCTCATCGCGGCCGGCGGCCAGGACGCCGACTGGCTCACCGAGGAGCAGCTCCAGGGCAACCCCGTGCGGCTGCCGGCGGCCCGCTACCGGCAGTGGTACGCCACCCTGCCCGAGGACACCCGCGAGGAGATGGAGCGGCACTGGGGCGAGGCGCCCGGCGAGCTGTTCGTGGACCGGTCGCGGGACCCCGACGGCGAGATCGTGCTGGCCGCCCTGCGCTCCGGCAACGTCGTGGTCATGGTCCAGCCGCCGCGCGGCTTCGGCGAGAACCCCATCGCCATCTACCACGACCCGGACCTGCCGCCGAGCCACCACTACCTGGCCGCCTACCGCTGGCTGGAGGACGAGTTCGGCGCCGACGCCGTGGTGCACGTGGGCAAGCACGGCAACCTGGAGTGGCTGCCCGGCAAGACCGTCGGCCTGTCGGCGGGCTGCGGGCCCGACGCGGCGCTGGGCGACCTGCCGCTGATCTACCCGTTCCTGGTCAACGACCCGGGCGAGGGCACCCAGGCGAAGCGCCGGGCGCACGCCACCCTGGTCGACCACCTCGTGCCGCCGATGGCCAGGGCCGACAGCTACGGCGACATCGCCCGGCTGGAGCAGCTGCTGGACGAGCACGGCACCATCGCCGCCATGGACCCGGCCAAGCTGCCGGCGATCCGGGCCCAGATATGGACCCTCATCCAGGCCGCCAAGCTCGACCACGACCTCGGCCTGGCCGACCGGCCGGAGGACGACGGGTTCGACGAGCTGATCCTGCACGTCGACGGCTGGCTGTGCGAGATCAAGGACGTCCAGATCCGCGACGGCCTGCACGTGCTGGGCCAGGCGCCCACCGGCGGGACCAGGGTGAACCTGGTGCTGTCGATCCTGCAGGCCAAGCAGATGTGGGCGGGCCGGGTCGCCGCCCTGCCCGGCCTGCGCGAGGCGCTGGGCCTGAGCGAGTCCGGCGACGACCGGACCGCCACCGACCGGGTCGAGGAACAGGCCCGCGCGCTCGTCCAGGCGATGGAAGACGCCAATTGGGACGTGAACGCGGCCCGGACGCTCACCGACGACGAGGACGTGGCGCGGATCCTGGAGTTCGCCGCGCTGGAGGTCGTGCCCCGGCTGGCCCGCACCACCGACGAGCTGGCGAACGTGCTGCACGCCCTGGACGGCGGGTACGTGCCGGCCGGTCCGAGCGGCTCGCCGCTGCGCGGCCTGGTGAACGTGCTGCCGACCGGCCGCAACTTCTACTCGGTCGACCCCAAGGCGGTGCCGTCCCGGCTGGCCTGGGAGACCGGCCAGGCCATGGCCGACTCGCTGCTGGAGCGCTACCGCGCCGACACGGGGGAGTGGCCGCCGTCGGTCGGCCTGTCGGTCTGGGGCACGAGCGCGATGCGCACCGCGGGTGACGACATCGCCGAGGTGCTGGCCCTGCTGGGCGTGCGGCCCGAATGGGACGAGCAGTCCCGCCGGGTGACCGGACTGGAAGTGATCCCGCTCGCCGAGCTGAACCGGCCGCGAATCGACGTCACGGTCCGGATCAGCGGTTTCTTCCGCGACGCGTTCCCCCACGTCGTGGCACTGATCGACGACGCGGTGCGACTGGTCGCGAACTTGGACGAGTCGGCCTCGGACAACTACGTCCGGGCGCACGCCCAAGCCGATCTCGCGCAGCACAACGACCCGCGCCGGGCGACAATGCGGATCTTCGGCAGCAAACCCGGTGCGTACGGCGCCGGCCTCCTCCCGCTGATCGACAGCCGCAACTGGCGCGACGACGCCGACTTGGCCGAGGTGTACGCGGTGTGGGGCGGCTACGCCTACGGCCGCGAACTCGACGGCGTCGAAGCCCGGCCGGCGATGGAGAGCGCCTACAAGCGCATCGCGGTGGCGGCGAAGAACATCGACACGCGTGAACACGACATCGCCGATTCCGACGACTACTTCCAATATCACGGCGGAATGATCGCGACCGTGCGCGCGCTCACCGGAAAAGCGCCCGCCGCTTATGTCGGCGACAGCACGCGGCCCGATGCCGTGCGCACCAGAACGCTGAACGAGGAGACGAACCGGATCTTCCGCGCCCGCGTGGTGAACCCGAGGTGGTTGGCCGCGATGCGCGAGCACGGGTACAAGGGCGCGTTCGAACTCGCGGCCACCGTCGACTACCTGTTCGGCTACGACGCCACCACCGGCGTGGTCGCGGACTGGATGTACGAGCAGCTCGTGGCGAGCTACGTGCTGGACCCGGTGAACCGGGAGTTCCTGGCCCGGTCCAACCCGTGGGCGCTGCACGGCATGTCCGAACGGCTACTGGAGGCGGCCGAGCGGGGTATGTGGGAGCACCCGGAGCCCGCGACGCTGGAAGCGCTGCGAAAGGCGTACCTGGAAACCGAGGGCGACCTGGAGGACGGCGGCTGAGCCTTCGGGCCGCCCGCCCGCGGTCCACGACGCCGTCTATAACGTCGCGGAAACGCGTCGATCATGAGGGGTACCCCTATATCCCCGGGCGCCGCGCGCGTGACGAAACACTTCGGTGAATCACTGGCCCGGAACGGACGTCCCGCCGCGCGCCGCGGGACGTCCGGAGGTGACTCGGCCGGCCGGTGACGCCACCCGGTCGGCCGACTCGCGCTACCCGTCCGGACGACTCGGCGCGCCACTCCCCGCGACTCGCCGTGGGGCGGTGCCGGACACGCGCGCACTTCCGGTGCAGACTGGTGGCGGGTGAGCGGGTTCGCGACTCGGGAATCTTTTCGGGCCGTTCGGCGCGGAGATGAACCGAGCGTGTCCGACCGGTCTACGAACAGTGCCTGAACGGACCACTGGACCAGCGGCTAGCAGAATCGGTCCAGCAAGGCAAATGACGCAACGTCGGTAACAGCGCGGACACGGGAGCTTGACACAACTCCGTGGCGCGAACCACACTCCCCCAAAACCTGGGAGCGCTCCCAGAACGTTCACCGCCGATCAACTGAGGAGTTCTCGTGCGCTACCGTCGAGCAGGCTTGGCCAAAGTCCTGGCCTGCACCGCAGTGCTTGCCGCTGTCGCCACGGCCTGTGGCTCGGGAGGTTCCGGAGGGGCATCCGACGGCAAGGTCGAGCTGACCATCGCGACCTTCAACGAGTTCGGGTACGAGGAGCTCCTCAAGGAGTACGAAGCCGCGAACCCGAACGTCAAGGTCACGCAGCGCAAGACCGGCCAGGCCGCGCCGCACCACCAGAACCTGTTCACCAAGCTGGGCGCGGGTTCCGGCCTCGCCGACGTCGAGGCCGTCGAAGAGGGCTTCCTGAGCCAGGTCATGTCCAAGTCGGGCCAGTTCGAGAACCTCAAGGAGATCGGTCCGAAGGACGTCCGCGACGACCGCTGGCTGCAGTGGAAGGTCGACGCCGTCACGACCAAGGACAACAAGCTCATCGGCTACGGCACCGACATCGGCCCGCTGGCCATGTGCTACCGCAAGGACATGCTGGAGGCCGCCGGCCTGCCGGCCGACCCCGAGGGCGTCAAGGCCCTGTTCGCCACCTGGGACTCGTACTTCGAGGCCGGTGACAAGTACGTCAAGGCGACCGGCAAGCCGTGGTTCGACTCGGCCGCGCAGATCTTCAACCCGATGCACAACCAGGCCGAGACCGGCTACTTCGACCGCGACGACAAGCTCGTGATCGAGACCAACGACGACAAGAAGATCTGGGACCAGGTCACCGGCGCGGTCGCGCGCGGCCAGTCGGCCAAGCTCTCCGCGTGGAGCCCGGAGTGGCAGACCGGCTTCAAGGAGTCGGCGTTCGCCACCAAGACCTGCCCGTCCTGGATGCTGGGTGTCATCGAGGGCAACGCCGGTCCCGACCACAAGGGCAAGTGGGCCGTCACCGCGGCGTTCCCCGGCGGCGGCGGCAACTGGGGCGGCTCGTACCTGACCGTCCCGAAGCAGGGCAAGAACAAGGCCGAGGCCGCCAAGCTGGCCGCGTGGCTGACCGCGCCCGAGCAGCAGATCAAGGCGTTCAAGGCCAAGGGCACCTTCCCGAGCCAGACCGAGGGCCTGATCTCCCCCGAGCTGCTCAACCAGACCAGCGAGTACTTCGGTGGCGAGAAGGTCGGCATGCTGTTCGCCGAGCAGGCCAACAAGGTCGCGGCGGCCCAGTACAAGGGCCCGCAGGACGGTGAGATCCAGGACAACGTGGTCTCCCCGGCGCTGACCTCGGTCGAGCAGGGCACGTCGCCCGACGAGGCGTGGGCGAAGGTCGTCGAGGGAGCCAAGAAGGCTGCCAAGTAATGACGACCGAGCTTTCGGTCGCGCGCGGGCGGGGCGCCGAGCCCCGCCCGCCGCGGCGCGACGACAACGATGACATCGGCACGGGCAAGCTGAGCTGGCGCTACCGGTTGAACCGGCTGGACGTGAAGTTCTCGCCCTACCTGTACATCGCCCCGTTCTTCGTCCTGTTCGCGGTCGTGGGCCTGTTCCCGCTGCTCTACACGGCCTACATCTCCCTGTTCGAGTGGGAGCTCGGCGCGGACGAGCAGCCGTTCATCGGCGTCGAGAACTACACCAACCTGTTGGCCGACTCGCAGTTCTGGAACGCGATGGTCAACACGTTCAGCATCTTCGCGATCTCGACGATCCCGCAGGTCATCATCGCGGTGCTGCTGGCCGCGCTGCTCAACACCGCCCTGCGCGGGCGCACCGGCTGGCGCATGGGCGTGCTGCTGCCCTACGTGGCCAGCCTCGTCGCCCTGACCATCATCTTCGGCGACCTGTTCGGCGTGCAGTACGGCAGCGTCAACAACATCATCGAGCTGTTCGGCTTCGACCGGATCGACTGGCAGGCCGACCGCTGGTGGAGCCACGTGGCCATCGCCACTATGGTCAACTGGCGCTGGACCGGCTACAACGCCCTGATCGTGCTGGCCGCCATGCAGGCCATCCCGCGCGACGTCTACGAGGCGGCCTGGGTCGACGGCGCGAGCAAGGTGCGCCAGTTCGTCAGCATCACGCTGCCGATGCTGCGCCCCACCCTGATCTTCGTGATCGTCACGTCGACCATCGGCGGTCTGCAGATCTTCACCGAGCCGTTGCTGTTCTCGCCCTCGGCGGGCGCCAACGGCGGCGCGACCCACCAGTACCAGACGGTCGTGCTCTACATGTACCAAGCCGGCTTCCAGAGCCAGGACCTCGGCTACGCCTCGGCGATGGCCTGGATCCTGTTCATCGTCATCATCGCGATCGCGGGGATCAACTTCCTGCTCACCCGCAAGCTCGCGTCCAGTGGGGAGGCGTGATGGCCACCATCACCGATCGCCCGGCGCCGAGCGCGGCCGGGTCCAAGCCCGTCAAGCGGAGGCGCTCGAAGGCGGTGTCGCTCTCCGAGCGGCGCCCGAGCTTCGTCGTCTACGGGATCCTGATCGCCTTCATCCTGGGCTCGGCGTTCCCGTTCTACTGGTCGTTCCTGGTGGCCAGCCACGACGACGCGACCTTCACCAAGGACTCGCCGATGTTGCCGGGCGGGAACTTCTTCCAGAACGCGAGCCGCGTGCTGGACACGATCCCGTTCTGGAAGGCGCTGGGCAACAGCATCATCGTCTCCGGCACGGTCACGATCTCCGTCGTGGTGCTCTCGACGCTGGCCGGGTTCGCGTTCGCCAAGCTGCGGTTCAAGGGCCGCGGTCCGCTGATGGTGTTCGTGGTCGCCACGCTCGCCGTGCCCACGCAGCTCGGCATCATCCCGCTGTACATGGTGATGGCGGAGTACGGCTGGTCAGGCACCCTCGGCGCGGTCATCGTCCCCAACCTGGTGACCGCGTTCGGCGTGTTCTGGATGCGCCAGTACATCGCCGACGCCGTGCCGGACGAGCTGATCGAGGCGGCCCGCATGGACGGGTGCAGCATGATCCGCACGTTCTGGCACGTGTGCCTGCCCGCGGTGCGCCCGGCGGCCGCCATGCTGGGCATCTTCACGTTCATGATGTCGTGGAACGACTTCCTCTGGCCGCTGATCGTGCTCAACGCGGACAACCCGACGATGCAGGTCGCCCTGGAGAAGTTGCAGAGCGGCTACTACGTCGACAAAACGCTCGTGCTCGCCGGGACCACGATGGCCACGGTCCCGATTCTAATCGTCTTCCTCGTACTCGGTCGGCAGATCGTCGCCGGGATCATGCAGGGTGCTGTGAAGGGGTAGCTGTGGAGTCGATTTCCTTTCCCGAGGGATTCGTGTGGGGCGCCGCGACCGCGGCGTTCCAGATCGAAGGCGCGACCACCGCGGACGGTCGCACCGCGTCCATCTGGGACACGTTCTGCCAGCTTCCGGGCGCGGTCGTGGGCGGTGACACGGGTGATCCCGCGGCCGACCACTACTACCGCGTGGACGAGGACGTCCAGCTGATGGTCGACCTCGGGCTGCACGCCTACCGGTTCTCCACCGCGTGGCCGCGCATCCGCCCGGACGCCGGTCCGGTCAACCAGCCCGGCCTGGACTTCTACTCCCGGCTGGTCGACAAGCTGCTCGAGAACAACATCACCCCGTGGCTGACGCTCTACCACTGGGACCTCCCGCAGACGCTGGAGGACGAGGGCGGCTGGGCCAACCGCGACACCGCGTACCGCTTCGCGGAGTACGCCGAGTCGGTCGTCGGCGCCCTCGGCGACCGCGTGGACAACTGGACCACGCTCAACGAGCCGTGGTGCTCGTCGCTGCTCAGCTACGCCGCCGGCGTGCACGCGCCCGGCCGCCAGGAGCCGGAGGCCGCCGTCGCGGCCGTGCACCACCTGCTGCTGGCCCACGGCCTGGCCACCTCGGCGATCCGCGAGCAGGCGCCGAACGCCAAGATCGGCATCACGCTCAACATGTACCCGATCATCCCGGCGAACCCGGACGACCCGGCCGACCTCGACGCCGCCCGCCGGCTCGACGGCCTGCAGAACCGGATCTTCCTGGACCCGCTGTTCAAGGGCGAGTACCCGGCCGACATCGTGGAGGACCTGGAGCCGTACGGCTTCTCGAAGCACATCCGCGAGAACGACCTGGAGATCATCTCCGCGCCGCTGGACCAGCTGGGCGTCAACTACTACGCCGAGCACTTCGTGAGCGGCACGCCGGAGCCGGAGGTCGAGGTCCAGACCAACGGGCGTCGCCCGACCGGGTCACCCTGGGTGGGCGCCGAGCACGTGTCGTTCCCCAGCCGCGGCCTGCCGCGCACCGACATGGACTGGGAGGTGCAGCCGGACGGCCTGTTCAAGGTCCTCATGCGGGTGCACCAGGACTACCCCAGCATTCCGCTGTACGTCACCGAGAACGGCGCGGCCTACGTCGACTCCGTCAACGACGACGGGTCGATCAACGACCCCGAGCGCCTCGGTTACATCGAGTCGCACCTCAGGGCCGCGCACGCGGCCATCGAGGCGGGTGTCGACCTCCGCGGTTACTTCGCGTGGTCGCTCATGGACAACTTCGAATGGGCCGAGGGCTACGCCAAGCGGTTCGGGATCGTGCATGTCGACTACGAGACCCAGGTGCGGACGCCTAAGATGAGTGCCATGTGGTACTCACAGGTTGCCCGTGGCAACGTTCTCGCGGCGACGGTCGCTCCGTGACAGATGCCGTTGACCCGCCCAAGGCGCGACGACCCAACACCCGGCTCGAGGAGGTCGCTCGGGCAGCCGGGGTGTCGAAGTCGACCGTCTCCCGGGTGATCAACGGCGAGCCGTACGTCAGCTCCAGGGCGCGTGAAGCCGTCCACCAGGCCATCGGCAAGCTCGGGTACAGCCCGAACCAGGCGGCCCGGACGCTCGCGGGCAGCCGGGCGAACTGCATCGCCATGGTCGTGTCCGAGCAGGGCAGCCGGGTGCTGAACGACCCGTTCTTCGCCGGTGTGCTGCGCGGAGTGCACGCCGAGCTCGCGGGCAAGCGTGTCCAGCTCGTCCTCATGATGAGCAAGGAGGGCGACGAGCAGGACCTGGTGAACTACCTGTGCGGTGGCCACGTGGACGGCGTGCTGGTGATCAGCCTGCACGGCCAGGACCCGCTGCCCCGCACGCTCGCCGACGCGGGCCTGCCGACCGTGGTCTGCGGCAGGCCCCTCGGCGCCGGTGGAGTGCCCTATGTGGACTCGGACAACTTCAACGGCGCGATGGAAGCGGCTCGCTACCTGGTCGCGCGGGGTCACAAGCGCATCGGCACCATCGCGGGCCCCCGGGACATGGCGGTCGGCATGGACCGCCTGTCGGGCTGGAAGCGCGGCCTGAGCCAGGCCAGGGTCGACACCGGCCTGGTCGCGTACGGCGACTTCACGCCGGAGAGCGGCGCCGCGGCCATGGCCGACCTGCTCGAGCAGGCCCCGGACCTGGACGCGGTGTTCGTCGGCGCGGACATCATGGCGCTGGGCGCGTTGCAGACCCTGCACGCGCACGGCAAGAAGGTGCCCGAGGACGTCGCCGTGGTCGGGTTCGACGACCTGATGATCGCCTCGACCGCGGTGCCGCCGCTGACCACGATCCGGCAGGACGTGGAGCAGTTGGGTCGCACCATGACGTGGCGTCTCATGGCGGAGCTGGCCGGCGAGGAGAACCTCCCGCCGTTCCTGCTCCTCCCGACCTCGATGGTCACCCGTTCGAGCGCCTGAGTCGCTCTCGGAGGAACACTGCCGCGACCCGGGCCTTCGGTCCGGGTCGCGGTATTTCGAAGCGATTCGACGTCTCGTTCGACGCGTTCGACCCAATCCGGTGGGCCTGAGCGCACAGTTCACTCGGATGGCGTAGCCCCGACCCTTGCCGTGAGTCGATCAGCCTGGCTACGGTCCAATCCTGCCCGATCTGGGAGCGCTCCCAGAACTGGTAACCCGGACGGCCTCCCGCGCGCCCGGACCGCACGACCTCCAGTACCCCGACTTCCAGCCAGGGGGGAGGCGGATCCCTCTCGCCCACCGCCTCCTCCCACCCCGCGCGAAGGAGCGCAGCACCGATGGCCCGTCGCACCCCGTTCACGGCGGCAGCCCCGCCGGGCCCGGTGGGAGTCGCGGGCCGTCGTGCCGGGAACCACCCCGACGCCACCTCGACCGCGAACCCGGTCGGGGCCGGTGCGTTCGGACAGGTCGGGCGGGTCCGGCCGATCACCAGCGCGCCGGTCACGGCCGCGCCGGTCACGAATGGGGGAGTGGAGTCATGAAGCGCCTTCTCGCGTTGACCACCGCGGCCGTCGCCGCGCTCGGTGTGGTGCTGGTGACCGCCGCGGCGAGTCCCGCGTCCTCGCCGCCGCTGTCCGCCTCGGGCATCGTGCAGCCGCACGACTGGCGCAACGTGGAGATCGCGGGCGGCGGGTTCGTGCCGGGCATCGTGTTCAGCCCCGCGGAGAAGGACCTGGTCTACGCGCGCACCGACATCGGCGGCGCCTACCGGTGGAACCAGGCCACCGGCCGCTGGGTCCCGCTGCTGGACTGGGTCGGCTGGGACAAGTGGGGCTACAACGGCGTGGCGAGCATCGCGCCGGACCCGAAGAACGCCGACAAGGTGTACGCGGCCGTGGGCATGTACACCAACAGCTGGGACCCGAACAACGGCGCGATCCTGCGCTCCTCGGACCGCGGCGCCACGTGGCAGCGCACCGAGCTGCCGTTCAAGGTCGGCGGCAACATGCCGGGTCGCGGCATGGGTGAGCGGCTGTCGGTCGACCCGAACGACGGGCGGGTGCTGTACTTCGGCGCGCCGAGCGGCAAGGGGCTGTGGCGCAGCGCGGACAGCGGCGTGACCTGGGCGCAGGTGACGAGCTTCCCCAACCCGGGCAACTACGTCGCCGACCCGAACGACCCCAACGGCTACTCCAACGACATCCAGGGCGTGGTCTGGGTGACCTACGACCCGCGCTCCTCGACCGCGGGCAGCCCGTCCAGGACGATCTACGTCGGCGTGGCCGACAAGGAGAACACGGTCTACCGCAGCACGGACGCGGGCGCGACCTGGACCCGGCTGGCCGGCCAGCCCACCGGCTACCTCGCCCACCAGGGCGAGCTGGACGCCGAGGGCGGCTTCCTCTACCTGGCCACCAGCGACACCGGCGGCCCGTACGACGGCGGCAAGGGCGACGTGTGGAAGTACGACACCGCCACCGGCGCGTGGACGCGGATCAGCCCGGTCCCGTCCACCAGCTCCGACGCCTACTTCGGCTACAGCGGCCTGACCATCGACCGGCAGAACCCGGACACGCTCATGGTCGCCACCCAGATCTCCTGGTGGCCGGACGTCATCATCTTCCGCAGCACCGACGGCGGCGCGACGTGGACGCGGGCGTGGGACTTCACGAGCTACCCCGAGCGCAGCTTCCGCTACACCATGGACATCGGCTCCTCGCCGTGGCTGAGCTGGGGCGCGAACCCGCAGCCGCCGGAGACCTCGCCGAAGCTCGGCTGGATGGTGGAGTCGCTGGAGATCGACCCGTTCGACTCCAACCGGATGATGTACGGCACCGGCGCCACCATCTACGGCACGACGGACCTGCTCAAGTGGGACGACGGCGGAAAGATCACGATCAAGCCGACCGCCGCGGGGCTGGAGGAGACCGCGGTGCTCGACCTGATCAGCCCGCCCACCGGCGCGCCGCTGATCAGCGGCCTCGGCGACATCGGCGGGTTCCGGCACACCGACATCACCAAGGTGCCGCCGCTGATGTTCCAGCAGCCCAACTTCACCACGACCACCAGCCTGGACTACGCGGAGAAGAACCCGTCGGTGATCGTCCGCTCCGGCAACGTGGACGGCTCGCCGCACGTGGCGTTCTCCACCGACGGCGGCGCGAACTGGTTCGCGGGCTCCGAACCGGGCGGCGTCACCGGCGGCGGCACGGTCGCGGCGTCGGCGGACGGCTCGCGGTTCGTGTGGAGCCCGGCCGGCGCGGCCGTGCACCACTCGGTGGGCTTCGGCACCACCTGGGCGCCGTCCACCGGCATCCCGGCGGGGGCCGTCGTCGAGTCGGACCGGGTGAACCCGAACAAGTTCTACGGCCTGGCCGGCGGCCGGCTCTACGCCAGCACCGACGGCGGCGCGACGTTCACCGCGGGGCCCGAGGTGGCGGCGACCAGGCTCAAGGCCGTGCCGGGCCACGAGGGCGACCTCTGGCTGACCGGCGACGGCTTGTTCCGGTCCACCGACTCCGGCGCCACGGTCCGGAAGAACAAGTGGGTCACCAAGGCGGTCAGCGTCGGGTTCGGCAAGGCCGCCGAGGGCAAGACCTACCCGGCCATGTACACCGTGCTGGCCTTCGAGGACGGCCGCCTGGGCGTCTACCGGATGGAGGGCTTCGGCTTCGACGGCCTGGCCGCGGGGTTCGTGCACATCAACACCGGGGTGAACCAGCAGTACGGCAACATGGGCGAGGCGATCACCGGTGACCCGCGCGTCTACGGGCGCGTCTACCTGGGCACCAACGGCCGCGGCATCCTCGTCGCCGACCCGGCCGGGAACATCTCGACCACCGAGCCGTTCCCCACCACGACCACCACGATCCCGAACACCACGTCGAGCACCACCTCCGGGACGACCACGGTCACCGACCAGCCGCCACCCGGCTGCTCGGTGCAGTACCGGGTCTCCTCCCAGTGGGGAGGTGGCTTCACCGGATCGGTGAGGATCACCAACCGGGACACCAGGGCCGTCACGGGCTGGAACCTGGGCTGGTCGTTCGCGAACGGCCAGAAGATCACCAACAGTTGGAACGGCAAGGCGTCGCAGACCGGCGCCGCCGTGACCGTGAGCAACGAGGGCTGGAACGGGACCATCGCGGCGGGAAGCACGGTGGAATTCGGATTCCAGGCGAGCTGGCAGGGCAGCAACGTCGCACCCACCGGCTTCACGCTGAACGGCAGGCCCTGCCTCGCAGGGTGACGCCGTCGACTACCGCAGCCCTCGTTTGGCCTGGCGGCGCAGCTGCATTATCCGGGCTGCGCCGACCAGGGCCACCAGGATCGCGCCGGCGATCGCCGCGAACAGCAGTGCCACGCCCAGCGGCAGCGTGCCCGCCGCGCCCAAGAAGTGGATCGTGGCGTCGGCGAGGTTCTGCAGGATGAACACCAGCAGCACGATCAGCACCACGATCGACGCCAGCACGGCGACCCACGTGCCGCTGATCCTGGTCGGCTTCAGCTTGGCCTGCGGCCCGGCCTTCCGCTCCGGCACGTCGGTCACCGAGGGCTCGACCGCGCCCGGTCCGGGCTGACCCGCCGGCGGCGGACCGCCCGGGATCGGGCTCGTCGGCGGCGCCTGGGTGCGGTCGTCGTCACGCGGAGTGGTCACGCGGTGATTATCTGCCCGCCCGCGCCGGCCCGCCAATCAACCGCACGGGCGGCGGTACTCCAGCGCGCCGACGTAGAGCTGCCACTCCTCCTGGGTGATGGGTGCGGTGACGCCGGCGCACATCTCGCGCACCGCCGTGTCGAAGTCGAACTCCCACGCGCGCGTCGTGCCGTTGGACTTCGAGGTCACCACCCTGGTCGCGGTGTCGTCGAACCGCACCGCGTAGACGCCTTCGGTGACCCCGTTGATCCGGCCGCGCCCCGAGGTCCGCCGCGGGTCCGACACGTCCCACAGCGCGACCACGTCCTGCGTGCCGACCGTGGCGAGCGCGTCACCGGACCTGTCGAAGCCGAGCGCCTGCACCGCGCCCCGGTGCGCCCGGCCGGACCACAGCTCCGCGGGCTTGGCCCGGTCGGTCACGTCGTACAGCCGGACCTCGCCCTTCGCGGTGCCGTACGCCAGCGTGCGGTGGTCGTGCGACACGGCGACCGCGGTGACGTCCCGCGCGGTGTCCAGCCGCGTGACCGGCTTCGGGCTCTTCGGGTCGGACACGTCCCACAGCCGGATCACGCCCATGACGTCGAAGGTGATGACGTCGCGGCCGTCCGGGCTGTAGGCGACGCCGACGACCTGGTTCGGGTGGTCGGTCAGGCGTGCCACCTCGACCGGCTCGGCCGGGTCCGACCAGTCCCACACCGCGACACCGGACGGCTCCGACACGGTGACCAGCGTGCGGGCGCGGGCTGGGTCCAACACGATCCGGTCGACCCGGGGGTCGAAGGTGTGCACGATCTCCGGGGTCAGGTCGGTGACGTCCCAGACCTTCGCGGGCCCGTCCACCAGCGTCGTGGCGAACGCCTGGCCGGCGTGGTTCACGGCGATCGAGGTCACGGTCTCGTTCGCCGGCCCGAGCACCCGGGCGGGCGTCGTCTGCTGCTCGCCGTCCGGGCTGCGGGCCAGGGCCGAGGCGAAGGCGGCGCGCGCGGCTTCGTTGAGCTCGCTGCTCGCCCGCGCGCTGAGCACGCCGTCCCGCGTCTCGTCGTTCGGGTTGAGGCGGTGGGCGACCAGGGCGAGCTGGTCGGCGAGCTCCGAGGCGCTGCTGCGCAGGCTCTGCGACTGGTTGGCCACGTACCAGGCGGCCGAGGAGTTCCAGCCCGCCGCGGCCTCCTTCTGCGCGCTGATCGCGATCACCACGGCGGTGCCGGCGAGCACGAGCAGCACGGCCAGCAGCGCCACGAGCTGGCGCAGCCTGCGGGTGTGCCGCTGCGTGACCAGCCGTTCCCGGTCGCGCGCCTGGAGGCTCTCGGCCAGGAAGTCGCGCTCTTGCGCGCTGGTGCGCACGCCGTCGCGCCGCGTCCACTCGACCGCGGTGTCCAGCCGCGTGCCCCGGTACAGCGCGTCCGGGTCGCGGCCGAGCGACTCCCAGGTGGCCGCGGCCTCGGTGAGCCGGCGCATGGTGCGCAGCCCTTCCCGGTCCTCGGCCAGCCAGCCGCGCAGCCGCGGCCAGGAGCGGATCAGCGCCTCGTGCGCGATCTCCACGCTGTCGCGGTCCAGGGTGAGCAGCCGGGCGTGGGCGAGCCGGTCGAGCACCACGTCCACGTCCACGTCGTGGTCGAGCTCGGCGCGCGGCAGCCGGCGCTTGGTGTCCTCGGTGCCGTCGCCGAGCGCGGTGAGCCGCAGGAACACCTGCCGCGCCACCGCGCGCTGGTGCCGTTCCAGGGACGTGTAGGTGCGTTCGGCGGTCTGGGCGATGGCGTGCTGGACGCCGCCCGCGGCCTCGTAGCCGGCCAGCGTCAACGTGGTGCCGCGCCGTCGCCGCCACGTCTCCAGCAGCGCGTGCGACATCAGCGGCAGCACGCCCGCCTGACCGGTGGCGTCCGCGATGAGCCGGGACACCAGCGCCGTCTCCACCGTGCACGACGCCTTCACGGCGGGCTGCATGATCACCTGGCGCAGTTCCTCGGCGCCCATCGGCCCGAGCAGCAGCTGGGCGTCGGCCAGCGCCTCGACCAGCGCCGGGTGCTGCGCGCAGTGACCGTAGAAGTCGGCCCGCACGCCGACCACGACCTTGCACCGGGCGGCCAGCAGGGCGTCGACGTAAGCGGTGCGCCGGTCGGCGTCCGGCCACAGCGTGAAGACCTCTTCGAACTGGTCCACGATGAGCAGGTCGGCGTCCAGGTCCGGGTCGGCGGTCTCGCTCGGCGCGGTGACCACGACCCGGCCGGCCACCCTCGGCACCAGGCCGGCGCGCAGCAGCGACGAC
Source organism: Actinosynnema sp. NPDC037264 (assembly GCF_055603705.1). Taxonomy (NCBI): domain Bacteria; kingdom Bacillati; phylum Actinomycetota; class Actinomycetes; order Pseudonocardiales; family Pseudonocardiaceae; genus Actinosynnema; species Actinosynnema sp. NPDC037264. The sequence goes on from NZ_JBVJVK010000002.1 coordinate 374,557, forward strand.
TTGCCCGCGCCCGACGCGCCGAACACCGCGATGAACCGGCGGTGCGCCAGGCGCTGCTCCAGGTCGTCCAGCAGGTGGTCGCGGCCGAAGAACCACTCGGCGTCCTCGGTGCCGTAGGCGGCCAGGCCCGCGTACGGCGGGTGGCCCTCGTCGGGGGCGGGGTCGGAGCTGGGCAGGACCTCGGCGGCGACCTGCCGCCACCGGTCCTCCCACTCGGCCACGTCGCCCTCGCAGGCGCGCACGTAGGCCAGCGTCACCGCGAGCGTGGGCAGCCTGCGCCCGCCCGCCGCGTCGGACAACGTGGTCGCCGAGTAGTGGGCGCGCGCGCCCAACTGCCGGTAGCTGTGCCCGCCCGCCTTGTCCCGCAACGACCTCAGGTCGGCGGCGAACTTCAGCAGCGGGCTGTCACCGACGTCCAACGGGCGTTCTCCGCGCGGCAACCGGTCCACCCCCCTGGCAGTCTCACCACGATTGTCCGCAGTGACAAACGTGCCGTCCAGGCTGTCATGCGAGGTCCCGCGGCGCGCCCGCTTCGGGGGACTGCATTCGGGTGAAGCGGTCCGGGGCAGGTCGCCCGGTGTGCGTGCGGGCTCCGGCCTGAGGCGCGGCGGGGTGGGCTCGCGGGCGGGTGTCCGGTGCTCCGGTGCAGGTCTACGGCCTGGAAGCGGTCCCGGTCGCCACCCGGGGCTAGGCTCGGCGGAGTGCCTCGCCTGATCGCTCTGAACGGTCCGCCAGGGTGCGGCAAGTCGACCATCGCGCGCCGTTACGCCGACGACCACCCGCCCGCGCTGGCGCTGGACGTGGACCGGGTGCGCGACCTGATCGCGGGCGACCTCGGCGAGGCCGGCCGCCTGGCGCGCGACATCGCCGTCGCCGCCGCCCGCGTGCACCTGACGTCCGGCCACGACGTGGTGGTGCCCCAGTTCCTCGGCCGCCCGGAGTTCCTGGACCGCCTCGCCGCCCTGGCGGCCGAGGTGGGCGCGGCCTACTACGAGGTCGTCCTGATCGACACCAAGGACAACGCGATCCGCCGCTTCACCGAGCGCGGCACGATCCAGGCCACCCCGGCCGAGCTCTCGGCCATGTACGACAACCTGCAAGCCGTCATCGCCACGCGCGGCCCCACCCTCATCCGCTCCGTCGAAGGTGACCCGGCTCACACCTATGAGGCGCTCCTGGCCGTTCTGGACGCAGGGCAGGCGCGGGGTCAGGTCAGGGCGGTGGTGACGTAGGGGTCGGGGTCGGCGAGGATCGCGCGGACGGCGGTGGTCGCGGCGCCGCGCATGGCGGCCTCCGCGCCCAGCGACGAGGCGACCACCCGAACGGGTGACCACTCGGCGCTGACGACCCGCCGGTCCAGCTCGGCGTGCAACGGCTCCTGCAGCCACGGCTCCAGGCGGGCGTACGTGCCGCCCAGCACCACCGTCGGCAGGTCGAGCAGGTTCACCGCGCCCGACAGCGCCACGCCCAGCCACCGCGCCGCCGAGCGCACCGCGGTGGTGGCCGTCCGCTCGCCCGCGGCCAGCCTGACCAGCAGCTCGTCCACCCCCGACACGCCCGCCGCGCGCACGATCTCGTCCTGCCCGGCCAGCCGCTCCAGGCACCCGCGCGACCCGCACGCGCACCGCGGCCCGCGCGGGTCGACGGACAGGTGCCCGATCTCGCCGCCGAACCCGGACACGCCCTCGAACAGCGCGCCGCCCACCACCAGGCCCGCGCCGATGCCGATCTCGCCCGAGATGTGCAGGAAGTCGGTCGCCACGTCCCCGTGCCACAGCTCGGCCAGCGCGGCGAGGTTCGCCTCGTTGCCCACCAGCACCGGCACGTCCAGCTCGACCCGGCGGGTCAGCTCGCCCCGGACGTCCACCTCGCGCCAGCCCAGGTTCGGCGCGACCCGCAGCGACCCGCCGGCCACCTCCACCAGGCCCGGCACGGCCACGCCGACCCCGCCGATCGGCACGTCCTGCTTCGCCGCCGTGCGCACCGCCGTCGCCACCTTGGCCAGCACCCGGGCGGGGGAGGAGGCACGATTGTCGCTGGGCCGCACCCAGCGCGCCCGCACCCGCCCGGTGAGGTCGACCAGGCACGTGGCCAGGTAGTCGACCCCGACCTCCACCCCGAGCCCGTGCGGCCCGGTCGGCGAGAGGTGCAACGCCGTGCCGCGCCGCCCGGGACCGGATCTGGCCTGCGCCTCGCCCTCGGCCACGAGCCCGGCGCCGATCATCCGGTCGACCAGGCTCGACACGGTGGCCTTGGTCAAGCCCGTCCGGGCGGCCACGGCCGCGCGCGACGACCCGGGCGCCTCGGCGATGGCGTCGAGCACGAGGGCGGAGTTGTGCCGTCGCACGGTGTGCTGGCTCGCGGGCTGCGGTCTGGACACCACTGGATCCTAGCGGCTGAGTGCGATAAGTTCAGGCATCAAACTTATTGGAGGTGCCCTCGTGGACAAGTTCAGCTTCGGCCTGTGGACGGTCGGCTGGCCGGGACGCGACCCGTTCGGTGACGCGACCCGCCCGCCGCTGGACGCGCCGTTGGCGGTGCGCAAGCTCTCGGAGCTCGGTGCGTGGGGCATCACGTTCCACGACGACGACCTGTTCCCCTTCGGCTCCGACGCGGCCGAGGTGGGCAAGCGGGTCGCCGCGTTCCGCGCGGCGCTGGACGAGACCGGCATGGTCGTGCCCATGGTGACCACCAACCTGTTCACCCACCCGGTGTTCAAGGACGGCGGCTTCACCAGCAACGACCGCACGGTCCGGCGGTTCGCGCTGCGGAAGGTGCTGCGCAACCTGGAACTGGCGGCCGAGCTCGGCGCCGAGACCATCGTGATGTGGGGCGGCCGGGAAGGCTCCGAGGTCGACGCGGGCAAGCCCGTGTCCGCCGCCCTCGACCGCTACCGCGAGGCCGTCGACACGGTCGCGCAGTACTCGGTCGACCAGGGCTACGGCTTCCGCTTCGCGCTGGAGCCCAAGCCGAACGAGCCGCGCGGCGACATCCTGCTGCCGACGATCGGCCACGCGCTGGCGTTCATCTCGACGCTGGAGCACCACGAGCTGGTCGGCGTGAACCCCGAGGTCGGCCACGAGCAGATGGCGGGCCTCAACTTCGTGCACGGCATCGGCCAGGCGCTGTGGCAGGGCAAGCTCTTCCACATCGACCTCAACGGCCAGAAGGGCCCGCGCTACGACCAGGACTTCGTGTTCGGCCAGGGCGACCTGCTGTCCGCGTTCTTCCTGGTCGACCTGCTGGAGAACGGCGGCTACGAAGGGCCCCGGCACTTCGACTACAAGCCGCTGCGCACCGAGGACCTCGACGGCGTGTGGGAGAGCGCGGCGGCCAACATGCGCACCTACACGCTGCTGCGCGAGCGGGCGGCGGCGTTCCGGGCCGACCCCGAGGTGCAGGAGGCGATGAAGGTCAGCGGCGTGTACGAGCTGGCCGAGCCGACCCTGAACCCGGGTGAGTCGATCGAGGACTTCCTGAAGGGCGAGGACTTCGACCCGGACACCGCTGCCGAGCGCGGCTTCGGCTTCGTGCGCCTGGCGCAGCTGGCGACCGAGCACCTGCTGGGCGCGCGCTGATGGCGCTCGTCGCGGGCGTCGACTCGTCCACCCAGTCCTGCAAGGTTGTGGTCCGCGACGCGGACACCGGCGCCCTTGTTCGGCAAGGGCGTGCGACGCACCCGACGGGCACCGAGGTGCATCCCGCCGCCTGGTGGGACGCGCTCCAGACGGCCATCGCGGACGCGGGCGGCCTGGACGACGTGGCCGCCGTGTCGGTGGCCGCGCAGCAGCACGGCATGGTGACGCTCGACGAGGCCGGTGAGGTGGTCCGGCCGGCGCTGCTGTGGAACGACACCCGTTCCGCGCCGGCGGCGGCCGACCTCACCGCCGAGCTGGGCGGTCCGGACCGGTGGGCCGAGGCGATCGGCAGCGTGCCGGTCGCCTCGCTCACGGTGACCAAGCTGCGGTGGCTGGCGGCCAACGAGCCGGAGTCGGTCGCCCGCACCGCGGCGGTCTGCCTCCCGCACGACTGGCTGACGTGGAAGCTGGCCGGCGGCACGTCGCTGGACGCGCTGACCACCGACCGCAGCGACGCCAGCGGCACCGGGTACTGGTCTCCGTCCACAGAGGACTACCGACCGGACCTGCTCGAACTGGCCCTGGGCAAGGTCGTCGCGCTGCCGCGGGTGGTGGGCCCGGCGGAACTGGTCGACGGCCGGTTCGGCGCGGGCGCGGGCGACAACGCGGCGGCGGCCCTCGGCGTGCAGGCGCAGCCCGGTGACGTGGTGGTGTCCATCGGCACGTCCGGCACGGCGTTCGCGCGCTGGCCGAACCCCGTCGCCGACGGCACCGGCATCGTCAACGGCTTCGCCGACGCCGAGGGCGGCCACCTGCCGCTGGTGTGCACCCTGAACGCGTCCCGGGTGCTCACGTCGACCTCGTCGGTGCTCGGCGTCGACCTGGCGGACCTGTCGGACCTGGCCCTGACCGCGCCCGCGGGCGCCGACGGCCTGGTCTTCGTGCCCTACCTGGAGGGGGAGCGGACGCCGAACAAGCCCGACTCCACCGGCGCCCTGCACGGCATGAGGCTCGACACCATGACCCCGGCGCACCTCGCGCGCGCCGCGGTCGAGGGCCTGCTGTGCAGCCTGGCGGACGCGATCGACGCACTGCGGGCGCTCGGCATGCCGGTCACCCGCGTGCTGCTGATCGGCGGCGGGGCGCGCATGCCCGCCGTCCGGCAGCTCGCGCCCGCGATCTTCGGCTGCCCGGTCCTGGTACCGGCGCCGAGCGAGTACGTGGCCGACGGCGCCGCCAGGCAGGCGGCGTGGGCGGCGGGCGGCGCGGACACCCCGCCCCACTGGTCGGAACTGGCCTCGACCTCCGTCGAAGCCGACCCGACCCCGTGGGTCCGGGACCGCTACGCCTCGGCGCGCGACCTGACCGTCAACCGCTGACGCAAGGGGTGAAAGGGGGCGCCTCCGGCCGCGGGGGCGCCCCCTTTCACCACGGCGAGTCACCGAGCACTTCCGCCACGACCCGCCGCGGCCCGTCGTCGCGGTCGTCGCCGTCGGCGAGCGTGATCAGGGCCTTCCACAACGCCCAACCACGCGCACGCGCCCACGTGGCGTCGTCCAGCCCGACCGCCTCGCGGAAGGCCCGCCTGCTCTCGCCCGAGAACATCGTCCAGGCGATCACGAGGTCGCAGGCCGGATCCCCGACCCCCGAGGTGCCGAAGTCGATCACCGCGGTCAACTTCCCGCCGTCGACCAGCAGGTTCCCGTGCGCGATGTCGCCGTGGAACCACACCGGCGGCCGCGACCACCCCGGCGCGTTCAGCGCGTCGTCCCACACCGCAGCTGCCCGTGCGGTGTCGACGCGCCCTTCCAGCACGGCGAGCGCCCGCCGCGTGCCGTCGTCGTAGTGGCCCGGCGGCGCGCCCCGGTAGAAGCTGTGCGCACCCGCCCGCGGCCCCTCCGCCGCGTCGACCCGCTGCAACGCGCGGAGGAACTCGGCGATCGACTCCGCGAACGCCACCAGGTCCTCGACGCGCTCCGGCGACGCCGTCCGCCCGGCCAACCACCGCCGCACCGACCAGGGGAACGGATAGCCCTCACCCGGCGCGCCCAGCGCCAGCGGCACGGGCACCGGCACCGGCAGCGCCGGCGCGAGGACCGGCAACCACCGGTGCTCCTTCTCCACGGCCGGCGCGTAACCCTCGCCGGTGGGCAGCCGCACGGTCATGCCGTCACCCAGCCGGTACGTGCGGTTGTCCCACCCGTCGACCTCGACCGGCGTCACGGGCAGTCCGGCCCACTGCGGGAACTGGCTCGCGATCAGCCGCCGCACCAGCCCGGCGTCGATACCGGCACGACCGTCGCGCGGGGAGATGTCCACCATCCCGCCACCCTCCCGATCACCCCGCGTGCCGGGCAACGCATTTTCCGGTTCGGCGCGGGTATCCCGGCGGTTGGCCGACCGGATGCGGAGGTGCCCGTGATGAGGGCCGTGGTGCTCAACTGCACGTTGAAGAAGTCGCCCGACCCGTCCAACACGCAGATGCTGGCGGACGTCGTCGTCAAAGCCCTCGAACAGCGGGACGTGGAAGTGCGGACGTTCCGGGTGGTGGACCACGACGTGCCGCCGGGCGTCGTGACCGACCTGGGGGACGGCGACGAGTGGCCGGTGCTGCACGACGCGCTGCTCCACGCCGAGATCCTGGTCGTCGCCACGCCGACGTGGGTCGGCCACCCGTCGTCCGTCGCGCAGCGCGTGATCGAGCGGATGGACGCGATGATCTCCGAGCAGGACGACGAGGGCCGGCCGGTCGCGTACAACCGCGTGGCGGGCGTCGTGGTGACCGGCAACGAGGACGGCGCGCACCACGTGATCAGCGAGGTGGCCGGCGCCCTGGGCGACATCGGCTACACCATCCCGGGCCAGGCGTGGACCTACTGGAACATGGGTCCCGGGCCGGGCCCGAGCTACCCGGACACCGTCCACGGCCACGACTGGTCGAAGAGCACGGGTGAAGCCATGGCCGCCAACCTCCACGCCGTCGCCCAGGCGCTGGCGAAGTCCCCGATCCCGGCCCCGCCGTCGAGCGGCTGACACGTGCACGAACGTTCGTGCACGTGGTGGCCGCTCAGATGTGCGACAGCGCGAACGCGCTGAGGAAACCCGCCACCGTGACCACGCCGACCAGCAGGTGGGCGTCGTCGAACGCCTCGGGGATCATGGTGTCGGCGATCATCGCCAGGATCGCGCCGCCCGCGAACGCCGTGATCGCGGCGAGCCACTGCGGCGGCGCGTCGGCGAGCAGGCCGCGGCCCGCCATCGCCGCCAGGCCGCTCACCAGCGCTATCGCGATCCAGAGGCCGAACACGTACGTCCGCGACCGACCGGCCTGCCGCATCCCCGCGGCCGAGGACAGCCCTTCCGGCACGTTGCTGACGAACACCGCCGCCACGGTCACCGCGCTCACCCCGCCGCCGCCGAGCAGGCTCGCCCCGATCACCACCGACTCCGGGATGCCGTCCAGCAGCGCGCCGACCGCGATCGCCGAACCCGACCCGCTCTGCTCGGACTCCGACGGCTGCAACCCGCCCGACCGCTTCCGGTGGCGCGCGCCGCGCTTGGCCAGCGCCACGTTCGCCGCGGTGTAGACCAGGGCGCCCAGCGCGGCGCCGGACGCCGTCGGCAGCAGTCCGCCCAGCTCGTGGGCCTCGTCGATCAGGTCGAACGACACCGCCGACATCAGCACGCCGCTGCCGAACCCCATCACCGCGGCGACCACACCTCGCGGCACCCGGACCAGGTAGCCCACGAGCGCGCCGAGCACCAGCGCCGACCCGGCCAGCAACCCCCACCCCGCCGCCTGCAACACCCGGCCTCCCCGTGTCGCACCCGGCCCGCGCGGGTACCCGACCGCCATGAGGATCGTCGTCACCGGCGCCACCGGCAATCTGGGCACCGCGCTCCTGCGCCGCCTCGCCGACGAACCGGACATCGCCGTGCACGGCACCTCCCGCCGTCCGCCGGGCGTCGAACCGCCCTACGACACCATCACGTGGACCCCGGTCGACCTCAGCCGCGAAGGCGCGGAGGAACCCCTCGCCGAGGCCTTCCGGGACGCCGACGCCGTCGTGCACCTCGCCTGGCGCATCCAACCGGGCCACGACGAGCGCCTCCTCTACCGGACGAACGTCGCCGGCAGCGAGCGCGTGTTCGCCGCGGTCGCGAAGGCAGGCGTCCCGCACCTCGTCCACATGTCGTCGGTCGGCGCGTACTCGCCGGCCTCGAAAGACCACACCGTGGACGAGACCTGGCCGACCGACGGCCTCGCGAACTCCTACTACAGCCGGCACAAGGCCGCCGTCGAACACCTGCTCGACCAGGTCGAACGCGAACAGCCCCGACTGGTCGTCACCCGCGTCCGGCCCGGCCTGGTGCTGCAACCGGCGGCCGCCGCCGAGATCAAGCGGTACTTCCTCGGGCCCCTGGTCCCGCACGCCCTGTTCCGGCCCGGCGTCCTCGCCAAGCTGCCCGTCCTGCCCCTGCCTCGCACGATGGTGCTGCAGTTCGTGCACGCCGACGACGTGGCCGACGCCCTGGTGAAGATCCTCACCACGCGGGCCGAGGGCGCGTTCAACCTGGTCTCCGAGCCGGTCGTGACGCCCCAGGTGCTCGCCGAGGTCATGGGCACGCGGCACGTGGCGATCCCGCCGGCCGTCCTCCGCAACGCCGCCCGGATCAGCTGGCGCCTGCGCCTGCAACCCACCTCGCACGGCTGGGTCGACCTGGCCCTCACCGCGCCGCTGCTGGACGCCACCAAGGCGTTCGCCCGGCTCGGCTGGGCACCTCGGCACAACGCCCGCGACACCCTGGCCCGACTCCTGGAGGGCCTCGGCCGGAAGGAGGGCCTGCGCCCGAGCCCTCCGCTGAAGCCCTGACCGCCCGACCTCGTCAGTAGCCCTCGAACAGGTTCGTCCAGCCCATCACCTGGGCCACGACGAACGCCAGCGCCAGCAGCGTCACGACGAGCACGGCCACCAGCGTGATGATCGGGCCGCGCCGCGAGGGCATCGGCTGCGGGTGGGACAGGCCGGAGGTCTGACCCGAGTCGGGCGGTGTCTCGCCGGGCGCGACCCCGCCACCGGGCTCGAGACCGGGCGTGCGGTCCGGGTCCGGGTCGGGCGGTGTGGCAGTCATGCCGAGTGGACTACCCCGTGTGGACGGCGCTACCCGCGGCCGTGTGAAGACCCAGCCGTACGGGTAATCAGCACGCATGAGCGGTGTCCAAGACGAGTTGCTGCGCACGTTGACGAAAGTCGCCAAGGCCCTGCGCGCGCACGACATCCCCTTCGCCCTGGCGGGCGGGTGCGCGGTGTACGCCAGAGGCGGTCCCGCGACGGAGCACGATGTGGACATCCTGGTTCGGGAGGAGGACGCCAGTGCGGCGGTGAGCGCGCTCGTCTCGGTCGGCATGCGTGCCGCGACGCCGCCCGAGGACTGGTTGCTCAAGGTCTACGACGGCGACTCGCTCGTGGACCTGCTGTTCCGTCCCAACGAGGTGCCGGTGACCGACGCGACGCTGTCGCGGGCCGAGGAGCTGCAGGTCGGCTCGGTGGTGCTGCCGGTCATGCCGGCCACCGAGGTCCTGATCGGCAAGCTGCTGGTCCTCGACGGCCACCGCTGCGACTTCAGCGAGCTGCTGCCGTTCGCCCGCGCGCTGCGCGAGCAGATCGACTGGGAGCACGTCCGCGCGGCGACCAAGCACTCCCCGTACGCCGAGGCGTTCCTCGTGCTCGCCGAACGCCTCGACCTCCTGCCCTCACCGATGACCAGGAGCGCCTGATGACCGCTGAACAGTACCTCTCCGCCCGGCTGCGCCAGGCGTTGGCCGAGGACCCGCGCACCACCGAGCTGGGCGTGCGGGTCACCGTGCGCGGTGACCACGTGCTGCTGTCCGGTGACGTGGCCAGCCCGGAGCGCCGCGCCGAGCTCGAAGCCGTGATCCACGACGTGGCGCCGGAGTTGACCGTGCTCGACGACGTGAAGGTGGTGCCGTCCGACGCGCCGGTCGGCCGAGAGGAGCTTCGATGATCCGCATCGCCGCGGTGGGTGACGTGCACCTGGGCGAAGACGCGCGCGGTCGGCTGCGGCCCGCGTTGGACGAGCTGGGCGGCTGCGCCGACGTGCTGCTGCTGGCGGGCGACCTGACCCGGCACGGCACGGTGTCCGAGGCGCGGGTGGTGGCCGACGAGTTCGGCGGCCTGGCCGTGCCCGTGGTCGCGGTGCTGGGCAACCACGACCACCACGACGACAAGCCGGACGAGGTCACCTCCGTGCTCCGCGACGCGGGTATCACCGTGCTGGAGGGCGAGGCGACCACGATCGGCGTGGACGGCCACACGTTGGGCGTCGCCGGCGTGAAGGGCTTCGGCGGCGGGTTCGCCGGCAAGTGCGGTAGCGCGTTCGGCGAGCCGGAGATGAAGGCGTTCATCCGGCACACCAGCGAGATCGCCGACTCGCTCGCGGCGGCCCTCGGCAGCCTCGACACCGACGTGAAGGTGGCGTTGACGCACTACTCGCCGGTGCCGGACACGTTGCGCGGCGAGCCGCCGGAGATCTACCCGTTCCTCGGCTCGTACCTGCTCGGCGAGGCGATCGACGCCAACGACGCGCAGCTGGCCGTGCACGGGCACGCGCACTTCGGCAACGAGCACGGCATGACACCCGGCGGCGTGCGGGTGCGCAACGTCGCGCAGCCGGTCATCCGGTCGGCGTACACGGTCTACTGCGTGGAACCAGCCGTGGTGGAGGTGTAGCCGCATGCAGGAGGAACCCAGGGCCGGCGGTCCGTCCGTGGTGTGGGCGGGCCCGCCCGACGCGCCGGCGGTGATCGTGCTCGACCCGGCCGGCGTCGGCAGGCACGGCGACCTGCCGGGCACGTGGCGGCCGTTGACCGAGCACCTGCAGGTCATGTGGTGCCGGCTGCCCGCGGCGGACGAGCCGTGGCACGAGGTGGACGAGGTGCTGTCGGAGTTCGCCGACCGCGAGGTGCCGGTGCACCTGGTGGCGGGCGCGGCGGCCGGCGCGGGCGTCGGGGAGCTGATCCGGCGGCACCAGGACCTGATCAGCTCCGCCCAGACGTTCGCCGCCCCCGTGCCGCTCGGGCACCCGGAGGTGGTGCTGGAGGTGCTGCGCGAGCTGCTGGCGCAGGACGTGGAGCCGCAGAGCGCGGAGGGGACCGACCGGCCGGTGAACGGCAGCCCTCCCGAGTCGGGCTCGCTGCTCGGCGACGCGGCCTCGGCACTGCGACGGTCGGTGGGACAGCTGTTCGAACGACTGAAGAACGGCTAGGACGGCCGGCAGAACACAGCCGGCAGAACACAGCCGGGAGGACACGGCCGGGAGGACACGGCCGGGAGGACACGGCTGAGGAATGCCGCCTGGAGGAACCCCTCGAAAGGCCCGCGGGTACCACGCACCCGCGGGCCTTTCGCATTCCAGGCCAGAAGCCCGACCGCCACCGCTGCGCTCCCACCCCCACTACTGCACTGGGCACGAAGAACTGCACTGGGCACGAAGAGGCCCCGCCGACCGGAGTCGGCGGGGCCTTCGCTTCACGTCGGTCGCGACGGTGGTCGACCGGGACGGTCAACCGTCGTCGACCGGCGGCCGGGGGTGGGGGATCGGAGGGTGTGACCGGCTCCGATCCCGTGGCTCCCGAACCGCCTTCGGGCTCATCGCAGCGGATCACCCGGGCGACCGGCGTCCGGCAGGTCGTGGCGCGTCTCGCCGGCCTGCGGCGGTCGGCTCACGTCACCCCGCCACGCGCCCGTCTCCAGGCCGCGGCCCTCGATGAACTCCTTGAACCGCTCCAGGTCACCGGAGACGCGGTGGCCGACCACGCCGACCGCCGCACCCGCCTTCTCGGTGAGCGTCTGCGGGTCGTACTCCATCTGCACGTGGACTCGCGTCCGCCGGTCGTCGAGCCGGTGGAACGTCACCACACCACCCTGCGGCGGACCGTCGACCGTGTGCCAGGCGACCCGCTCGTCGGGGTGCTGCTCGGTGATCTCGGCGTCGAACTCCCTGGTCACACCACCGATCTTGGTGACCCAGTGGGTCCGGGTGGGAGTGACCTGGGTGATGCGCTCGACGCCCTCCATGAACCGCGGGAACGACTCGAACTGCGTCCACTGGTTGTACGCGGTCGTGACCGGGACCTCGACGTCCACGGACTTCTCGATCGTCGTCACTGCAACAACCTCTCCTCGGGGAATCGAGTTCGACATCCGGTTACCCGTCCGGGCGGCCTCACACACATTCGCTCCCCCGAAGGGTGACCGTGAGTAGCGCCTCTCGGAGAAGTGTTTGCTTCTCCTGCTACCGGCTAAGTCTCCTCTGTGGACCAGTACCCCGATGCGGTTCTCTTCGACCGCGACGGCACGCTCATCACCGACGTGCCCTACAACGGCGACCCCGAGCGGGTGCGCCCGATGCCCGGTGCGCGAGACGTCCTCCGGGTGCTCCGCGCGCACGGGGTCCGCACCGGGGTCGTCAGCAACCAGTCCGGCATCGGCCGCGGTCTGCTGACCCGCGCCCAAGTGGACGCGGTGAACGCCGAGGTCGAGGCCCGGCTCGGCCGGTTCGGCACGTGGCAGGTGTGCCCGCACCACCCCGACGACGGCTGCGAGTGCCGCAAACCCGCGCCCACCATGATCCTCCGCGCCTGCGCGGCCCTCGGCGCGCGCCCCGAGCGCACCTACTTCATCGGCGACATCGAGGCGGACGTCCAAGCGGCCCTGGCCGCCGGCGCGACCCCGATCCTCGTGCCCACGCCCGCCACCCTGCCCGACGAGGTCGACCGCGCGCCCCACACGGCACCCGATCTGCGGTCCGCGGTGGCGATGGTCCTATGAGGACACTGGTGGCCCGACTCGACAGCGACGGCGACGTGCTGCTCGCCGGCCCGGCCGTGCGCGCCGCCGCGCACGCGGGCGAAGTCGTGCTGCTGTGCGGTCATTCCGGCGCGCAGGCGGCCGAGCTGCTGCCCGGCGTGCGGCGCGTCGTGCGGTGGGACTGCCCGTGGATCGCCTACCCGGCGCCCGACGTCCGCACCCCGGACGTCGAGGGGATCGTCGCCCTGCTCAAGGGGATTCGCGCCGACGTGGCACTGGTCCTCACCTCCTTCCACCAGAGCCCGCTGCCGCTCGCCCTGCTCCTCAAGCTCGCCGGCGTGCCGAAGGTCGTGGCCCGCTCCACGGACTACCCGGGCTCCCTCCTCGACGTCCGGCTGCGCGACGACCCCGACCTCCCCGAAGCCGAACGTGCGCTGGAAGTCGCCCGCGCCGCCGGTTTCGAGCTCCCGCCGGGCGACGACGGGAAGTTGGCGATCACCACCCCACCGGAACCGGCCGAGATCGGGCCGTACGTCGTCCTGCACCCGGGAGCCTCCGTGCCCGCCCGCGCCTGGTCGCCCGACCGGTGCGCCGAGGCCGTCACGGCGCTCACCGAGGCCGGGCACCGCGTCCTGGTCACCGGCGGACCGGGCGAGACCGCGTTGACCAGGCACGTGGCCGGCACGCGCGGCGTCGACCTCGGCGGCCGGACGACGTTCGCCGAACTGGCCGGGCTGCTGGCCCGCGCGGACGCGGTCGTGGTCGGCAACACCGGACCGGCGCACCTCGCCGCCGCGGTCGGCACGCCGGTCGTGTCCTTGTTCTCACCCGTCGTGCCCGCCGGCCGGTGGGCGCCGCACGGGCCGCACGTGTTGCTGGGCGACCAGGGCGCCCCGTGCCGCGACTCGCGCGCACGCGAGTGCCCGGTGCCCGGCCACCCGTGCCTTGACCGGGTGACGGCCGACCAGGTCGTCACCGCCGTCGCCGAACTCGTGGGGGTGCGGACGTGAAGATCCTGCTGTGGCACGTGCACGGCTCGTGGACGAACGCGTTCGTCCGGGGCGGTCACGAGTACCTGATCCCCGGGCCGCCCCAGGGCATCGGACTGTCCGGGCGCGACTGGCCCGCCGCCCGCGAGGTCGACGTGTCCGAAGCCGACGCGGACATCGCGGTGCTGCAACGGCCGGCGGAGGTCGGCCTGGTGCCCGCCGGGATCCCGGTCGTGTACCTGGAGCACAACACGCCCAAGTACCCGAACCAGGCGCACCCGCTCAAGGACTGGTCCGGCACGATCGTCCACGTCACCCACTTCAACGACCTGATGTGGGACTGCGGCGCGACGCGCACCGTCGTGATCGAGCACGGCGTGGTCGACCCCGGCCCCCGGTACACCGGTGAGCTGCCCCGTGCCGCCGTCGTGGTCAACGAGCCGGTGCGGCGCGGCCGGGTGGTCGGCACGGACCTGCTGCCCCGGTTCGCCGAGGCGGCGCCGGTGGACGTCTACGGCATGAAGACCCGCAAGCTGGGCGCGATGGGGCGCGGCGACCACGACCTGGAGTCGCTGCACCGGGAACTGGCCCTGCGACGGCTCTACCTGCACCCGGTGCGGTGGACGTCGTTGGGGCTGTCGCTGATCGAGGCGATGCACCTGGGGATGCCGGTGGTGGCGTTGGCGTGCACCGAAGTGGTGCGCGCGGTGCCGCCGGAGGCGGGCGTGGTGTCCACCGACGTGGACGAGCTGGTGCGGGCCGTGTCCGAGTTGGTCGCGGACCCCGCGCTGGCCAGGCAGAAGGGAAAACAGGCCAGGGAGTTCGCCCTGGCCCGGTACGGGCTCGACGCCTTCCTGCGGAGTTGGGACCGGTTGCTGACAGGAGTGAGCGGATGAGGATCGCGATGGTGTCCGAGCACGCCAGCCCGTTGGCCGCCCTGGGCGGTGTCGACGCCGGTGGGCAGAACGTGCACGTCGCCGCGTTGTCGTCGGCGTTGTCGGCACTGGGGCACGACGTGGTGGTGTACACCCGTCGGGACGACCCCGGCCTGCCCGAGCGGGTGCGCGCCGAGCAGGGTTACGAGGTCGTGCACGTGCCCGCCGGTCCCGCCCGCACGGTGCCGAAGGACGAGCTGCTGCCGCACATGGGCGAGTTCGCCCGCTTCCTGGAGCAGCGGTGGTACGAGGATCGGCCCGACGTCGTGCACGCGCACTTCTGGATGTCCGGCCTGGCCTCGGTGCTCGCGGCGCGCAAGGTCGGCGTGCCCGTCGTGCAGACCTACCACGCCCTGGGCACGGTGAAGCGCCGCCACCAGGGCGCCGACGACACCAGCCCGGCCGAGCGGATCGGCATCGAGCGGATGATCGGCCGCGAGGCCGACCGGATCGCCGCGACGTGCGACGACGAGGTGACCGAGCTGATGCGCATGGGCGTGCGGCGGTCGCGGATCTCCGTCGTGCCGTGCGGCGTGGACCCGGCCCGCTTTCGGCCCGACGGCCCGGCCGCCCGCCGCCGCCACCCGCACCGGATCGTCTCCGTCGGCAGGCTGGTGCCGCGCAAGGGCTTCCAGGACCTGATCACCGCGTTGCGGTCGTTGCCGGACACCGAGCTGGTCATCGCGGGCGGCCCGGTGGACGTCGAGTCCGACCTGGAGGCGCGGCGGCTGGCCGAGCACGCGGACCGCGTCGGCGTGCGCGCTCGGCTGTGGCTGGCCGGCCAGGTCTCGCGGGACGCCATGCCCGAGTTGCTGCGCTCGGCCGACGTGGTGGCGTGCGTGCCCTGGTACGAGCCTTTCGGCATCGTGCCGCTGGAGGCCATGGCGTGCGGCGTGCCCGTGGTGGCCAGCTCCGTCGGCGGCCTGATCGACACCGTGGTGGACGGCGTCACCGGCGTGCTCGTGCCGCCGCGCGACCCGTCCGCGCTGGCCCGCGCCCTGAACGCGCTGTTGACCGACCAGGCCCGGCGGGAGGCGTGCGGGCTGGCGGGCCTGGACCGGGTCGGCGTCCGCTACACGTGGAGCCGGATCGCCGAGGACACCGAACGCGTCTACGAGCGGGTCATGGCTCCGCGGGCCGTGGCCGTGGGAGGTGCGCGATGAGCGTCGAGACCCACCTCAACGGGCTGGCCCAGTCGCTGGCCGGGCTGCGCGCCCAGGCGCCGCGGCTGACCCGCTGGGGCGGCGTGCTGGCCCGCCGGCTCGCCGACGGCGGGCGGCTGCTGGCGGCGGGCAACGGCGGGTCGGCCGCCGAGGCGCAGCACCTGACCGCCGAGCTCGTCGGCCGGTTCCGCGACGACCGGCGGCCGTTCTCGGCGATCGCGCTGTGCGCGGAGTCCTCCAGCGTCACCGCGATCGGCAACGACTACGGCTACGAGGAGGTGTTCGCCCGCCAGGTCACCGCGCACGCCCGGCCGCAGGACGTGGTCGTGCTGCTGTCGACCAGCGGGCGCAGCCCGAACCTCATCCGGGCGGCGAAGGCGGCCAGGCGTGCGGGCGCGCACGTGTGGGCGATGACGGGCCCCGCCCCGAACCCGCTGGCCGAGGCGGTGGACGAGGTGCTGGCCCTGCCCGGCGAGCCCGCGAACGTGCAGGAGGCCCAACTGGTCGCGGTCCACGCGCTGTGCGCCGCGTTCGAGGCGGCGTTGGATGGCGCCGCCTCCGGGGTCGCTGGCTCGGTCGCCTGCCTGGAGCCGGAGTGGCCGCTCCGCGGCGGGCAGGCCGCCGGCGCCTGATTCCCCGACGATCGAGAGCGTGATCACCGGGAGACGAGTCGCGAACGACAGACGCGACCTCGCGGTGGTGGGAATGACCTGGAGGTGAAGAGATCGTGAAGCTGGTGGTCGTCGGCGACTCGCTGCTCGACGTGGACGTGCTCGGCACCGCCGAGCGCCTGTGCCCGGACGCCCCCGCGCCCGTCCTGGACGTGACCGGGGAACGCGCCCGACCCGGCGGCGCGGGACTGGCCGCCGCCCTGGCCGCCGCCGACGGCGTGGACGTCACGCTCGTCACCGCCGTCGCCGACGACGAGGACGGTCACCGGCTGCGTGACGAGTTGGCCCGGGTGCCGTCGGTGCTGGGCCCCTCGCCGACGCCGACCCCGGTGAAGACCCGGCTGCGCTGCGGCGACCAGTCGATCGCCCGGCTCGACCGCGGCGGCGGCCCCGGCACGCCCCACGCCACCGACGACATGCTCGACGCCGTCCTGGAGGCCGACTGCGTGCTCGTCTCCGACTACGGCCGCGGACTGGTGCGCGACGAACGGCTGCGCGCCGTGCTCGCCCGCCGCCCGGTGGTCTGGGACCCGCACCCGCGCGGCCCGGACCCGGTGCCCGGCGCCCGCCTGGTCACGCCGAACGCCGCCGAGGCGAAGGCGTTCAGCGGCCTCTCCGACCCGATGGACGCCCTGGAAGCACTGCGGGCCCGGTGGCGGGCACGGGCCGTCGTCGTCACGCTCGGCGCCGACGGCGCGCTGCTGCACGGCGGCGGCACGCCGGTCGCCGTGCCCGCGCCACGCGTGCCCGTGGTCGACCCGTGCGGCGCGGGCGACCGGTTCGCGGCGACGGCCGCGGCACGGCTCATGCAGGGCGCGGCGATGGACGACGCGGTCGCCGACGCCGTGACCTCCGCCGCCGAGTTCCTGCGCTGCGGCGGCGCGTCGGGCTTCCGGCCCGTGGACCGACTGTCCACCGTGGACGCGATCCGGGCGCGCGGCGGCACGGTCGTCGCCACGGGAGGGTGCTTCGACCTGCTGCACGCGGGCCACGTCCGCACCCTGCGCGCCGCCCGGTCACTCGGCGACTGCCTGGTGGTGTGCCTGAACTCCGACGCGTCCGTGCGCCGGCTCAAGGGCCCGGACCGGCCCGTCACCAAGGAGCAGGACCGGGTCGAGGTGCTGCGCGCGCTGGGCTGCGTGGACGACGTGGTGGTGTTCGAGGACGACACGCCGGAGCGCGTGCTGGCCGCCCTGCGCCCGGACGTGTGGGTCAAGGGCGGCGACTACACCGTTGATTCATTGCCGGAGGCGGACCTGGTGCGGGGCTGGGGCGGGCGGACCGTCGTCGTGCCCTACCACCGGGGCCGCTCGACCACCGAGATGCTGTCGAGGAGGGGCTGATGCTCGGCCAGGTGTTGGTGACCGGAGGCGCGTCCGGCTTGGGCGCGGCCGTGGTGCACGCGGTGCACGAGTTGGGCGGGCAGCCGCTGGTGCTGGACAAGGCCGCGCCGGCGTCGTCGGAGGTGGCCGACTTCGAGTCGGTCGACCTGTCCGACACCAGGGCGGCGGAACGCGCGGTGAAGGCCATCGCCGAGCGCAACGGCGGCCTGCGGGCCGTCGTCACGGCGGCGGGCACGGACGCGTGCGGCCGGCTGGACGACGTGCCCGGCGCGGACTGGGACCGGGTGGTGATGGTGAACCTGCTCGGCACCGCGGCGGTGGTGCGGGCGGCGCTGCCCCTGCTGGAGGGCGGCCGGGTGGTGACCATCGCGTCCACGCTCGGCATCAAGGCGGTCAGCGACGCCACCGCGTACTGCGCCTCGAAGTTCGGCGTCGTCGGCTTCACCAGGGCGCTGGCCGCCGAGACCGCCGGGCGGGTCGGCGTCACGCTGGTGATCCCCGGTGGCATGCGCACGCACTTCTTCGACGACCGCGCGGAGCAGTACCGGCCGCCGGACGACAGCAAGTTGAACCCGCCCGAGCGGGTCGCCGACGCGATCGTGTTCGCGCTGCGCCAGCCCGAGGGCTGCGAGGTGCGCGAGCTCGTCGTCGCCCACGCCGAGGAGGGGTCGTGGCCGTAGCGTCCCGGCTCGACACGGGACGGGTGTTCGCCAAGGTGCTGCTGCCGACGCTGGCCAAGGGCGTGATCGTGCGCCGGCCGGCGGTGACGGCGATGGCCGAGAAGGCGCGGGTGGACGCCGCGGCGGTGGCCACCATGAGGCGGTTGCGCGCGCGGTACGGCCCGGAGCCCTTGCGACTGCGGGTGACGGGCCGCAGCGTCGCGCTGCTGCTCGACCCGGTGGACGTGGCGCGGCTGCTGGCCGACTCGCCGTCGCCGTTCGCCCTGGCCACCCGGGAGAAGACCGCCGCGCTGGCGCACTTCCAGCCGCACGGCGTGCTGATCTCGACGGGGGAGGAGCGGGCGCGGCGGCGCGCGGTGAACGAGGACGTGCTGCGGCCGGACAAGATCGACGTGCCGGGGATCGTGGCCGACGAGGCGGACCTGTTGCTGCGGCACGTCCGCAGCACGGGCGTGCTGACCTGGGACGCGTTCGCGCAGGCGTGGTGGCGGGCGGCGCGGCGGATCGTGCTCGGGTCGTTCGCGCGCGAGGACGTCGAGCTCACCGACCTGCTGAAGACGTTGCGCGGCAACGCCAACTGGGCCTACCTGCACCCGCGCCGGGACGCGCCGCGCGAGCGGTTCGAGCGGCGGTTGCGCGCGCACCTGGCCCGCCGCGAGCCGGGCAGCCTCGCGAGCCTCGGCTCACCGGAGGAGCTGCTGGGCCAGGCGCCGCACTGGCTGTTCGCGTTCGACGCGGCGGGCATCGTGACCATGCGGGCGCTGGCGCTGGGCGGCGAGGGCGAGGCCGGCATCTGGGAGTCGGCGCGGTTGTGGCCGACGACGCCGGTGATCCTGCGCGAGAGCACCGAACCCACGCGCTGGCACGGCGCCTGGCTGCCGGCCGGCACCACGTTCGTCGTGTTCGTGCCGTACTTCCACCGCGACCCGGACCGGTTGCCCTACGCCGACTCCTACGCGCCGGAGAACTGGCCCGCGCCGAACGACCCCGGGCTGGTGCCGTTCAGCGGCGGTCCGGGCATCTGCCCCGGGCGCGACCTCGTGCTGGTCGCCGGCGGCACGATGCTCGACGCCCTGCGCGAGCACCTGGACGTGCCGACGCTGCGCGCGCCGCTGCCCGTGACGCTGAACCACTTCGGGCTGTCCTTCATCACCCGTAGTAATGGTTGAACCGCTCCTCCGTTGGGTACGTGGTGGCGGTGAGTCAGGCTGAGGAATCACACCAGCGGAGGTTGGCCCGCAACCTCAACGAGTTGCTGCAGGAACTGCGCGTGGCGCAGGCCGGCGTGCAGATCCTGTTCGGCTTCCTGCTGTCGATCGCGTTCACCGAGCGCTACGCGTCGGCCGGCGGCTACATCCGCGCCACCCACCTGATCACCGTCCTGTTCGCGGCGTGCGCCGTCGCGCTGCTGACCGCGCCGGCCGCCTGGCACCGGCTGCTCTTCCGCCGCGGCAGGCGGGAGGACGTGATCGAGGTGGCCAACCGCTTCGCCATCATCGGGCTGGCGTGCCTCGCGGTCGCCATGACGGGCACGATACTGCTGCTCGCCGAGGTCATCGTCGGGGGTTGGCCGGCCATCGTGCTCGGCGCGTTCGCGGCCGTGCTGTTCGGCACGTTGTGGTTCGCGTGGCCGTGGCGCGAGCGGAGCCGGGACACCATCGCGGACGACGACGTGGACGACGAGGACCGCATCGAGTGAGCGGGTCCGGTCAGCCCGTCTCGTCCGTGCGGTCGTGCGGCGCGCCGACGGGCTTGGACTCCGGCGATCCCCGCTGGCGCAGGTAGACGCTCAACACCACCATCGAGCCGATGGCCAGGAACTCGGACTGCCAGTTCTGCAGCGAGCGGTTCCAGAAGTCGGCCGACAGCACGTAGTCCCACCAGGTCACCGGGTCCTGGAAGGTGTTGAGCTGGTCGTTGTTGTACGCGCTGCGCCCGGCGATCGACTGGGTCAGCCACGAGCCGACGAACAGGCCGAGCATCACCAGGCCGAGCGAGTTCGAGTACAGCGCCGTGCGCCACCCGCCCGCCTTCGCCCACGGCGGCGACTGCTCCTTCACGTGCGCGCCCAGCAGCTGGTCCTCGTCGGACTCCGCGCCCATGCGGCCGGCCGGCTTCGACTCGGGCGAGCCGCGCTGCATCAACCACACCGTGGCGAAGATGAACAGGAAGAACTGGAGGTACTCGGACTGCCAGTTCTCGGCCACGTCGACGGCGAAGTCCGACGACGTCACGTACTGCCAGAATCCGATCGGGTCACCGCCGTCAGTGAGCCGGTGGTCGTTGAGGTCGGCGTTGCCGGAGAACGCCTGGCCGACCAGCGTCGCCAGGCACAGCAGGCCGAACACCAGCCCCAAGCCGTTGTCCCGCAGGAACCTCTTCACAGGCCCACCAGCCCGATGACGCTGAAGTACACCAGCAGGCCCAGCACGCCCAGCAGGTAGGCGTAGAACATCCCGCGCTGCGTCACGGTCCACCCACCTCGCACTCGTAGGGCCGTTCACCCCGCGACTCGCAGCCCGCGCCCGACACCCGCCACCCGTCCGTCAGGTCCCGGAGGAACAGCACGTCGTCGGAGGTGCGGACCTGTGCCGCGTCACCCCAGACCTCGACTGATCGCACCGCCCCGCCGGGCACGTCGAGCGAGGAGCACTCCACGTCCTCGCGCGCGCGTTCGGTCAGCAACCCGCAGGCCCGGTCGGTGTCGCCCGAGGCGACCGCCGCGGTGAACTCCTCCGCCGCGCGCCGCGCCAGGTCGTCCGAGGCCGTGCCGCACCCGCCCACCACCAACACCGCCGGCAACGCCACGGCGGGCAACCACCGAAAGCGGATCATGGTCGGACGATAACGCCTCACGGGCGCAGCAGCACCTTGACGGCGTTGTCCTGCTTGCGCTGGAAGATCTCGTAGGCGTGCGGCGCCTCGTCGAGCGGCAGGTGGTGGGTGGCGAAGGAGTCCACGCCGAGCGGGTCGTCGTCGGTGAGCAGCGGCAGGATCTCCGGCACCCAGCGCCAGACGTTGGCCTGGCCCATGCGCAGCTGCACCTGCTTGTCGAACAGGGTCAGCATCGGCATCGGGTCCGCCATCCCGCCGTACACGCCGGACACCGAGATGGTGCCGCCGCGCCGCACGATGTCGATCGCGAGCCTCAGCGCGTGCAGCCGGTCGACGCCCGCGGTGCGCATGAACGGCGCCGCGATGGCGTCCGGGAGCAGGCCGACGGCCTGGTGCGCGAGCTTCGCGACCGGCGCGCCGTGCGCCTCCATGCCGACGGCGTCGATCACGGCCTCCGGCCCGCGCCCGCCGGTGAGCTCGCGGATGTGGTCGACCAGGTGGCTGTCGCGCACGTTGAGCACGGTCACGCCGTGCCCGCGGGCCCGCGCCATGCGCTCGGGCACGAGGTCCACGCCGATGACCGTCTCGACGCCGCGGTGCTGCGCGATCCGGGTCGCCATGTCGCCGATCGGGCCGAGCCCGAGCACGACCAGGCTGTCCCGGGTGCCCGCGTACTCCACCGCCTGCCACGCCGTGGGCAGCACGTCGGAGAGGTAGACGAACCGGTCGTCCGGCGGGCCGTCCGGGACCTTGATCGGCAGCGTGTTGCCGAACGGCACCCGCAGGTACTCGGCCTGCCCGCCCGGCACCTGCCCGTACAGCTTGGTGTAGCCGAACAGCGCGGCGCCCGACCCGTGCTCGCGCACCTGGGTCGTCTCGCACTGCGACTGCAGGCCGCGGTCGCACATGAAGCACGTGCCGCACGAGATGTTGAACGGCACCACGACGCGGTCACCCGGCGCGACCTCGGTGACCTCCGCGCCGACCTCCTCGACCACGCCCATCGGCTCGTGCCCGAGGATGTCGCCCTCGTCGATGAACGGACCCATCACCTCGTACAGGTGCAGGTCGGAGCCGCACAAGCCGGTGGACGTGATGCGGACGACGACGTCGGTCGGCTCCTTGAGGATCGGATCCGGCACGGTGTCCACGCGGACGTCCCGCTTGCCGTGCCAGGTGACGGCCTTCATCAGTGCTCCTCTGTTGGATTGCCGCTGCTCCGCAGACGGCGGCGAGGTCGCCGGGAAGTCGGTCGTTCGCGCCCTGATTCCCGACGATCGAAAAGCGTGATCGCCGGGAATGAGGACGCGAACGAC